>JAHEID010000078.1 GCA_024639555.1 Deltaproteobacteria bacterium | reverse complement strand
GGAGCCGGATTACCATGCATGTCGATATGTTGCCATGTGAAAACAAATCTCCAGGAGGCGGGGCCTTTATATGAAGGCCCCTCAATTATTTCTGTGAGTTCAAGCTCCAGGAACCCAGGCAGGGAATTCATGTTGGCAACCTTGCGTAATGCCTCTTTGGCAGCCCACAGTTTAGTAAGGCTTGAGCTTTTTTTTGCACCGGATGTATTAAAAAATGACGTGATAATATGCGCCTCATTGGGGGAGCAGAAACGTTCGTGCACCTTAACAACCCGGTCCGTAACCTTCTGGATGTCAATGCCGCAAAGTCCTGAGCTGACCGCCATGGCAGCTGCCAGGGTACCACTGTGTGAGATTGAGATATCAGGCAAGCCGGCCCCTTTTTCCCCGGCAGCTAGAAACGGCCTGCCGTTTTTATCGGCAATAACCTCCAGGTTGGCCCAGGGCAGAGCATTTCCCTTCTGGGTAAGCAATCCGGCGGCAACGTACTTGGCAGCAAAACGACCACCGAGCCATTCTCTTTTCCGCTTCCCCGAGGTTAGTCTCTTTAGATAAACCTGCTCCAGACTGGACAGATAAGGAGTTACAGTATTTTGCTCTGCAAGTTTCAGCAGCTCTTCTTCCAGCCTCTGGAGATCGAGTAGAATATATGCCATGCCATGGTGATATTCCAGAATATCCCGGACCTGTTGAACAGAAAGACTCTCAGCAGAAACTACGCAGTTTTGAAAGGGAAAATCCATGTGTTTATTGCTGTTACTAATTGTGTCCCTGGAATATTAAAAGGTGTCTCAGGAGTGAACAACCTGAGAAATGCCTTGCTATTTGTAATGAAAAAAGTTCTTTTATAATAGATGGTTGTAATATATTTATAATAATAAATCACAGTTTTTAACGTATTTACATTGCTGATTTTGGAATAATTGTATGGAATGGCTGGCCGAGACCTCCGCATTTGACGTTCTGATGCTTGTAATCTTTCTGCTTTTCCTGGCCCGGGGTATCTGGGTAGGCTTTATTCGTCAAATTTCTTCATTGCTTGCCATGCTTGGCGGATTTTTGCTGGCCGGCTATTTTGATAACGAGTTTTATCGTTTTATTCTGCCTTATTTTGATAATTCCCATACGGCGTTTCTCATAACCTATATCCTGCTGTTTATTGCATTCTTTTTCCTGATCAAGCTTGTGGGACTGGGGCTGACCAAGGTTATGGATATTACCCTTTCGACCTGGTTTGACAGGGCCGTTGGAGGGCTGCTTGGTATTATCAAGGGAATTTTTATTGCCAGCCTTATTTTTGTCGTCACCACAAGCTACCTGTCAGGGTCGAACAAATATCTCAAAAAATCTATTACATATCCATTTCTTAATCAAAGCTCTAAAATTATCCTGACTTTTATTAGAGACCTTGACCTCAGATCTTATTTTATTCCCAAGGAACCGGCCATTAAGGTTCCGTATTTTGACAAACTGTCAGACGATGAGGCACAGCCGGAATAAATGATAACCCCTAAACCTCGAGACGAGTCAGTGCAAGATGTGACCGAGACAAAAAAGCCTAGAATTTTTTGTAGCATTGAAGCGGTCAGCGGGCAGATTTCACTTTGAAACTAATGTGTTAGTTTATTTGCGTTTTCTGCCAGATAGGCGAGATGCAATGAAGACTTCGACTGACGTCAGCTAACTGCCGACTCATTTTGCTATTTGAACCTGTTAGGCCCATTTTACCCGATACCATTCAGCCAATTTCTGCGGGTCCACCCCAAGCAGATACCCTATGATGATTGCCTGGTTTACGGCAGTTGTGCGCAGGACTCCTAATTTCCTCCAGCGCCGTGGGGAAGTTTTTGCAGAAAGGGGAAGAATTTTGATGGCACCTTGGCGCTTCAGTCTCCGCACCAGTTCAAAATCCTCCATGATGGGCAGAGCGGGATATCCTCCCACAGATGAAAACATATCAGCCCTGACGAAAATTCCCTGGTCTCCATAGGGTATTTGCAGAAAGCGTGCGCGAAGGTTGGCCAGGCATTCTATTATGCGCAAACCAAAACCCTTGCCTTCAATAGCCAGGAGAAAAGCGCCCGCAGCAACCCCTGGCTTGTTTATAGTATCTCGCACCTGTTCCTGAAAGTTTTTGGGCAGACTGGTATCGGCATGGAGAAAAAGCAGTATATCTCCCCGGGCTGCCTCGGCGCCCGCATTCATCTGGAAAGCCTTGCCTGGGGAAACACCAAAGACCTTGGCCCCCAGATTTTTTGCTGTCTCAACGGTGTTGTCAGAGCTGCCGCCGTCCACCACAAGTACTTCTATGCCAGGGATGGATAGCAATTCCGGCAAAAGCATTGAAATGCTCTCAGCCTCGTTACGTGCTGGTATGATGATTGAAATGCTTGAGGTCTTCGGGTCTGTCGACATCACTTAATATTTCCAGTAAATCGATGGATAAGCCTTTTTGTTTCGCTAAGTTAAGGGTTTTCGTCAGCACGGTATCTGTACCCCAGGGAACTTCTTTAAAAAGGGATGTCTCACAACGGCTCAAGCCGATTAAGTAATAGCCGCCGTCTGTAGCTGGACCTAATACAAGATCATTGTGGCGCAGCGATTCGAAGGCCTGTGTCATGTGACGGGCTTGCAGACCAGGACAGTCTGCGCCAATAATGACAATCCGTTTATATTTTTGTGTGAAAGCCGTCCTAAAAGCCCTTTCCATCCTTTGACCCAGGTCTCCGCTGCCCTGGTCCCGATAAGTAAAATCAGGCCCCAGCCACTCCTGAATTTGCTCAAGGCTGCCGCCATCATATGAGACAAGGACTGCTACCGGATCTAATTGCAGGAATTTTCTGACCTGCGATATGGTATGCTCGGTAAGTTTTTTTTGCATCTCCGCAGCGCCCAGGTCTCCTAATGCTCTAGCCAAACGGGTTTTTGTAGTACCCGGGACAGGATAGCGGGAGAAAACGATTATTTGTTTCTGCGTTTGCTTGCTTTTCATACTCTGTGGAATTGATTATGTTAATTTAATTATGCTTTGTTAAATTATTACGTTATGTACCATGAACGGGAAAAAAAGAAAAAAAATCTCTCCTTCTGCCCATAACAAACGAACCTATCGCCAGGTAGTCGCTGCCGACGACCTGGTCTCAACTTTTGTTACTGTCAAGGAGACGGACCTGCATATCCTGGCCGCAAGAAATATTGCTGAGGATGGCTACCATTTTGTCCACCGCTACCGCAATCAACTGGAAAACTATATCAATGCTCACCCTGATTTCCTTACAGCCCTTGTGCCTTTGGAGCAGGATACCCTGGCACCACCCATAGTCAAGGGTATGCTCAAGGCTGCGGCTGCAGCAAATGTTGGGCCCATGGCTGCGGTTGCCGGGGCCATCGCGGAATACGTCGGCAGGGATCTTCTTGATTCAGGTCTGCCTGAAATAATGGTTGAAAACGGGGGAGATATTTTTTTAAAAAGAAACAAGGATTGCGTGGCAGCAATATTTGCCGGCCAGTCACCGCTAAATCAGCAGGTGGGTATCAGGATACCGGCCCCCATGATGCCGGTTGGTCTCTGCACCTCATCAGGTACTATTGGTCATTCTCTCAGCCTCGGGAAGGCTGACTCTGTTACCGTGCTGGCCCCATCAGCACTGCTGGCCGATGCTGCAGCTACCCGGCTCGGCAATGAGGTTTCAACAGCTAACAGGGCAAACATCAACGAAGCTCTTGCCCTTGCCAGGAGTATACCAGGGCTTCTCGGGGTGGTAATTATCTGTGGAAAACAGATAGGGGCTTGGGGAGAAATTGACCTGGTAGGACTCCACTAGAAATAGTTGGTTAAACATGCTATATGCAAGTAATAATAAATTTCACCGAGGACGCTTATGTCACATATCCAACCCGTAATACTTGCAGGTGGAACCGGTACGAGGCTTTGGCCTTTGTCCAGGGAACTTTACCCAAAGCAGCTTTTAAACCTGACCGGGGATGTTTCCCTGCTCCAGGCCACCATCAAAAGAATTATCAGCCTGCCTGATATGCTGCCGCCACTGGTTGTAGTGGGCCATGAGCATCGCTTTCTGACCCAGAACCAGATCGAGGAACTCGGCCTGAAGGATACGATAACCATCATTCTTGAGCCGGTGGGACGTGATACAGCGCCTGCCATTTGTGCCGCAGCAGTCTACGCCCTTGCAAAACTAGATGAGAATACCGTCCTGCTGGTGCTGCCTGCAGATCACCTGATCAGCAAGCAGGAAACCTTCCTGCAGGGCATTGAGGAGGCAAAAAAACTGGCAGTTGACGGCTACCTGGTAACATTCGGCATTAAGCCGCACAGCCCGGAGACAGGCTACGGCTATATTAAAAAAGGGGAAGGAAACAAGGTCCTGTCCTTTGTTGAGAAACCTGACAGGGAAACGGCCGAGCGCTATCTGGCCGAGGGCAATTATTACTGGAACAGCGGCATGTTCGCCTTTTCCGTCAAGACATTTTTATCAGAGGTAAGAAAACATGCGCCGCAGACCTGCTCATCCATGGAAGCTTCTATAGAAAAGGGTCAGGTGGATGAGCCCTTTTTCCGGCTTGACCAGTTGAGTATGGAGGCCTGCGCCTGTGAATCAATAGACTATTTATTGATGGAGAAATCCGAACGGGTGGCCGTGGTTCCTGTTGATATAAAATGGAACGACATCGGCTCATGGCGGGCGCTCTGGGATGTTTCCGCTAAAGATCCTGATGGCAATGTGGTACACGGCGATGTTATTTTAGAAGATGTCCACAACAGCCTTGTTCGTGCTGAAAACAGGCTGGTGGCAGGTATCGGCCTGGTAGATACCCTGGTGGTGGAAACTGCAGATGCCGTATTGGTGGCTCCTCTTGCCAAGGCCCAGGAAGTAAAGAAGATTGTAAGCCGTATCAAGGCGGACAATAAAGAGGAATACCGGCTGCATAGAACTGTCTACCGCCCTTGGGGAAGCTACACCGTATTGGAAGAGCAGCCACGGTATAAGATCAAGCGCATTACGGTGAATCCGGGGGCAAAACTTTCCCTGCAGATGCATCATCATCGCTCAGAGCACTGGGTGGTAGTCAAGGGGACAGCAAAAGTGACATGCGGTGACAAAACATTTTTTGTGCATGAAAATGAATCGACCTATATTTCTGCCGGCCAGAACCACAGGCTGGTAAATGACGGTGTCATTCCCCTTGAGCTTATCGAGGTCCAGAACGGCAGCTATCTGGGAGAAGACGATATAGTCCGATTCGATGATGTATATGGAAGGTAAGGGTTAGAAGATTGCCATGACAAGTAAAAAGCGGCGCGCAAAACGAATTTCCGTCGAGTTTCCGGTCACGGTTTGTCTCTTTGACAACAAGGGCAAAACCCGGATTGGAGACCCCGTTGTCGGTAGCGTCAAGAATTTTTCTCCTCTTGGAGCGGCCCTGACTATTTCCACAATCATGCTCAATCGGAAGCACCTCTTCTATACCTGTAATGACAATCCTGACATCATCCTTGAGTTGGAATTTGTGCTTCATGGCAGTCCTGAAAAGATTATAACTGTGCCTGCCACCCCTGTCTGGTTTGACAGGGACCATGAGTCTGATAAAAAACAGTTTAATGTGGGCCTGAAATTCCTTGCAAATACGAAGAGTCTGGAAATAATTAACCTCAGCAAAATAGCCTGCAAAGATGAAAAGACGCTTGTTGCCCTCTGGAAAAAATTCTTTAGTAGCTTTCAATTCTCTGCCGGAACCAGCGGATGAGCTCATTGCGGGCTCTTGTCATATCAAGGTGATATATTTCCCTGGGAAAAAGCAGGTCAGCCACTCCTGAGTCAAAAATTCGTTTTACTTCGTATTCATCGTGGGAAACATCCTTTTTATAAATGTAATCAAGGTATGTTCTGTTGGTGTGTACGATAAACTCAACGCGCATGCCGCCCATGCGGGCAAAAAATTTCATCATCGGGGTGGAGGTGCAACTGCCGATGTTTGAACTGGTGTGACAGTTGCTTCCATCCAGGGTGTCGGTAATGTCTTCAAGGGTCATGAATGATTTGGCCTTGATGGCACTTTCAGTCAGGTGTTTTTGAAATTGCTTTACCTCTGCTGCAGTATCCAGCACGCCCAGGAGACCCAGTTCATCATCAACTGCAACTGCCGGATTTTCTTCACCCTTGCGGATAAGTTTCAGGACTTTTGCCTCCGGGGCCTTTTTGCGCACACTTACATAGATGGGGACCTCTTTACTGCCGGCCCGGAAACGCCGGCGCTTTATAAGTGTCAGTTTTTGTCCGGGTTGGGGGGTAATTTTTTCGGCCTTGGTTTCGCTTAGGATTTTAACATCAGTACAGGAAAATTTTTCCGGCTCATGATGGCTCAGAAGGTAAAAAAGCTTCAGCTCTCCAATTTTGATATCAGGGCTCCAGACATACCTGTTCAGGAAGTGAAGAAATTCTGCAAACTTGGTTTCAATGTCTGTTTCCCGTTCCCGTTGGTCGATTGATCCGGCAAGACTCATGAGAATAAGTTTTCTTTTGGCTTCAAAACGGGCTTTTTTATGATAGCGGTTATTGAACATGATCAGTAGAAGGTCCACAGGGGAGCTGGCGATGTCAATTTCATTTGTAATCTCGATGAAGGGCGAGTACCTGGAAAGTACCTTGTTGTTCAAATAGCGGATAACCGAATCAGCAGTTTGCGAGTAGCTGTTTACCCTGGATATGATCTCTCTTTCGCTGCCATGAATACCGAACATGTTGCCAAGAAGCAGATAGGCGCGCCTGTCTGCCTCCTGCCGCCTTGCCCTGTCTTTTATAAGGAGCTGGACCTCTTTATAGGAATTGACGTTTAGCAGTTCAAGTATCTGGTTGCGGGTAGCCCGGTACTTGGCAGCCAGGTTTTTCTGCCGCAGTTCAGCAGCCCTTTTACGGGACAAGGGATTGAAAATGCTGATACCGGGTGGAGTGTCAGCCGTGGCAAAAGGGCCCTCCTGGTCAAGCAGTGCATATATGGTATTGCCCCAGTATCGCGACATAATTGTGTCCATAAGGTTTTTGTAGCAGGCAACGTATGCGCCTGGCAAATTTGAAAAACTTATGATTTCCTGAAAGATGGCTTATTAATGAATAAGAGAGAAGAAATTGTCAAACAGTTTTGAGAACTGCGCCTGGATAGTTGCTTCATATTTATGCGCATCTTCCAGTAGTGTATTGCTATTAACCGCCTTGTCCCGTATGGTTGCGAGCCACTTGGCGTCCATGGTGAGCCATTTTTTTACATTATCCGGGGCGGCTGCATGATTGTCAAACTGCAGACCAAGGATATGGGGCCGACCATGCAGCGAAATTGCTTCAACCTGGCATTCTGCGGATGTGGCCAGAATGGTTACACAGCTTGGAAGAGGCTCCTGTACTGCCTGTCCGTGCCATTTAAACAAGGGTATTTGCTGGGGTAAATCTTTGAAAACCGGATGGATTCTTCCTTCGTGGGTCAGAAAACCCTGGATGTACCCAAGGCTTGATTGAAAATTGGGGCCGACTTTTGCTCCCAGTGCTTCAGCGAGCAACTGGTGGCCCAGGCAAAAGCCGAGGTAAGGGATATCCCGGGCAATGGCTTTTTTGATCATTTTTTTTTCTTCTGCTAAAAAGGGGTAGATATGCTCCTGGTCAACATTGGGGCCGCCGCCAAGAACTATGATGGCCATATAGCCTTTGAGAGCAGGGATTTTTTCTTCCCAGACACGGATGATATCCATTTTTAATTTATGCTGTTTTGCAGCACTGATAAGAAATTGACCAGGGCCCTCCCATGGATTGTGCTGAAAAACAATAACCTTTCTGGCCATAACCCAATTCGTTTACAGAGATTAGTGAACAATTAAAATTTGTTTGTCTTCCCATCCGGTTGAAACTGCAAATGGCCTGAAGAAAACCGGAGGCCGATCGGGGGAGAGACCAGCCTCCGGGCAGAGGGAGAGGATGAGAGACCCCTTGAAGATTTCAGTTTAGAAAGAAAAGCTTGCCGAGATGCCGCCATAGACATAGTTGTCATCATTGCTCGGTCCCAGTTCAAATAGATCTCCAGCCTCACTTGAGAGGGCAAAAGACCAGTAGATTTCTGGTGTTATGGTAACATATTCATTGATAGGGAACGACATGGATGCAGACAGAAGACCGTCGTGAAATTCAGAGTAGTCAGCGCCGGAACCAGAAGGGTCACCACCATCAATGGAGTAATAGCCGATCGATAATCCAAGATCCAGACTGTAATTTTCAGTGATCATGAATGAGTGGCCAATGCCCAGGTTTGCATACCAGTCACCGGCAAAGCCATCGGTGTCGTAATAAATTGTAAATGATGGTGCAAGCAGCATATCATAGCTAACGGTACCGTAAAATTCCTGGGTATCAGAGCCGACGACCGAATAATATATCCAGCCGATACCGTATCCCAGTTTCTCATAGGCGCCGTCATAGGAAAGGGTAAAGTCGGTTTCATTCCACAAGTTTGAATCAACGCTGGCGTCGTCTGTATCCAGGTTGGCCCAGAGGTTGGCTCCAAATCCCTTGTAAGCTACGCTCAGTGAAGGCTGGATGACCATGGAGTCATCGCTTAGTTCAAAACCGCGCCAGACGTACTTTGAGTAAATAGCTACCGAGGCATCGGCTGACGGGACTTCCTCCTCGGCCAGTGCAACCGGGATGCCGGCTGCAAGAAGAGCTGTGGTTGCAGTGATTCCAATAATGAGTTTTTTGGTTACGTTAAAGTTCATTTTCAGTGTCTCCTTAGTAATATTATTTTCTCTTATCTCCATGCGCGATATGCGCCTTTCTATTCCGGATTATGTTATTTGTTTGTGAATTCCGGGTAAGCCTCTAATCCACACTCCCCGATGTCAACACCTTCGAGCTCTTCCTCTTCGCTGACACGGATGCCCATGACTGCTTTGATAATTAACCAGACTATAAAGCTCGTTCCAAATACCCAGGCAAAGATAACCCCGATACCGGTAAGCTGAGCTATCAGTGAGCCTTCAGGGTTAGTAAAAGCAACGGCAATCAAGCCCCAGATGCCAACAACCCCGTGTACTGAGATAGCACCCACCGGGTCATCAATGCGAGCTTTGTCGATTAAGACAATGGAGGGAACCACAAGAAGGCCGCCTATCACGCCTACAAGAGTTGCAACCATTGGGGTCGGGGTCAGAGGCTCTGCAGTAATGGCTACAAGGCCAGCCAATGCACCATTGAGTGCCATGGTAAGGTCAGCCTTGCCGAACCAGAGCTGGGAGAGAATCAGGGCAGCAACCATGCCGCCGGCCGCAGCCATGTTGGTATTAACAAATACCATGGACACGGCATTTGATTCCTCGATATTGCTTATCATGAGTTCAGAGCCGCCGTTAAAACCAAACCATCCCAGCCAGAGTATAAAGGTGCCTAAAGTGGCGAGGGGCAGATTGGAACCGGGGATGGCTTTAACCTTTCCTCCTTCATATTTGCCTTTCCTTGCGCCAAGAAGCAGAACACCGGCAAGGGCAGCTGAGGCACCGCAGAGGTGAACAACACCGGAACCGGCGAAGTCGGAGAATCCGAGGCTGTCCAGAAAACCACCGCCCCATTTCCAGTAACCCTCAACAGGGTAGATAAAACCGGTCAGGACAACTGCAAAAATCAGAAAACTCCAGAGTTTCATTCTTTCGGCAACAGCGCCGGACACGATAGACATAGCCGTGGCAACGAAAACGACCTGGAAGAAAAAGTCTGCCATGCTTGAATAATAGGTGTCACCGCCGCTTTTCAGCACTGCGTCAACAGTATTATCAGCGCCAAGCCAGAAACTGAAACCGGGTATGAAGCCATTGGGGCCGCCACCGTACATAATGTTGTACCCCACAAACATATACATGATGCAGGCGATGGAATAGAGGGCCACATTCTTAGTCAGAATTTCAACCGTGTTCTTGCTGCGGACCAGTCCGGCTTCAAGCATGGCAAAACCGGCAGCCATCCACATAACCAGGGCCCCGGATATGAGGAAATAAAAGGTGTCAATAGAGTATGCCAGGTTAATGAGGGTGTCGCCTACACTTGGCTCCTCTGCAAATGCTGGAATAGCTGACAGGATTGCCAGGACCAGCGTCATTAATGATAAAATAGTTATCCGTTTCATTGTGTTATCTCCTTTAGTTACAAAATTGTAAACTATATGGCTTCTTTGCCTTTTTCGCCGGTTCTGACCCTGACAACTTCTTCCACTGGTAGGATAAATATCTTCCCATCGCCAATTTTGCCGGTATTGACTGCACCTATGATAGTTTCAATGATTTGTTCAATCTGGTCGTCATTAGCTACTATCTCAACCTTAGTTTTTGGAATAAAGTCAACAACATATTCGGCCCCACGGTAAACTTCCTTATGGCCTTTCTGTCGTCCAAAGCCTTTTACTTCGGTAACAGTCATGCCGTGAATACCTATAGAGGAAAACGCCTCCTTCAGTCCATCAAGCTTGAAAGGCTTGATAATTGCTTCGATTTTTTTCATTTTCTGCCTCCTTTAGATTCATTATTGTAAGAAATAAATATTCGTGAATGTTTGCTTTGCTGTAATACAACAACCATGCCAAAAAACAAATAATGATTGCATTTTGATGGCAAGTATATGTTATAATTTATAATAAAAAAGCAAAAAACGAAAAACATAGAATTTTTTGGTGGAAACTTATTACAATTATGAAATTAAATTTGAAAAGAATAAATACATAAGTTACAATAATGTAAATATTGTGAAGGGGCATGGCGCTTGAACCATGCTTTGTGTGGAAAATGCCCGGGAATGGGCGTACCCGCGGCGGCGACCAGGGGGGGGTAACCTATATTACAATTATGTAAATTTCATAATAAAAAATATTACATTAATGATATTTTTATGTTTTTGCTTTTGGTGAGTATTAGTATTAATTGTAATAATATCATTAGGTTGTGTTTATTTGTGTTGTTTTGGCATAGCATTTGCTAACTTTTACATAAATATGCAATAATACAATTTTGTTTTGCTTTTTGTAAAAATCATTCAGTGAAAAAATAATTATGAAAAGGGGGGAGCTTTGATGAATAGCGGAGATACAGCATTTATGCTCGTGGCTACAGCTTTGGTCATGTTCATGACACCGGGCCTGGCCCTGTTTTACGGAGGACTGGTGCGGTCCAAAAATGTCCTAACAACCATTATGCAGAGTTTTATTAGCTTGGGACTCATATCACTTACCTGGGTGTTTTTTGGGTACTCTCTCGCTTTTGGCCCGGATGTCGGAGGATTTA
>JAHEID010000200.1 GCA_024639555.1 Deltaproteobacteria bacterium | reverse complement strand
TCCTTGGTAAAGGTAGCAAGATAACTCTTCCGCTTAGCGGCAGTTTCTTAATTCAAACACTACCCCTTGTCAAGGAAAACTGAGGCGGGTTTCACAAAAAAAATTCAGCGTCTAACCCTTGATAATACTGCAAAGTACCACAATGTATCAGTCATCAAAAAAGAGGGGAATGGAGGATTTTGGGCACCTGCCTACAACAACAGACGATTAGGTATTTTTACCCACAACTGAAATAGGCATTTTTACCAGGTCAGGGAAAGGTCATTCGGGCTGCCTGACGCCAGATTTTCAGGATGGGCTCAAAAGTTTGTCCACACTTACCAACTGGATGCAGATGCCCACGAGCTCCATCGCTGTTTCTACATCTACAACAGATGGAAAGGAAGGGGCAATGCGGATATTTGTGTCTTCCGGATCTTTGCCATAGGGGAAGGTGGCCCCCGCAGGTGTCAGCTTGACCCCTGCCGCCGCCGCTTTTGTTATGACATCCCGGGCACAGCCGGGGAACGTATCAATACTTATAAAATAGCCGCCATTGGGCCTGCTCCATGATGCTATGCCGCTGCCTCCGAGTTCATTGTCCAGCACATCATGGACTGCATCAAACTTGGGTTTCAGGATGGCCGCGTGTTTTTTCATATGTCTTTCGATACCCGCAATATCCTTGAAAAACAGTACATGGCGCAGCTGGTTCAGCTTATTGGGGCCGATGGTCTGAAACTGCATCTTGTCCAGGATGAATTCCATGTTTCTTCTGCTTGCTGCCATCATGGCCACGCCGGAACCGGCAAAGCTGATTTTTGATGTTGAGCCGAAGAGAAAGACCCTGTCCGGGTTGCCTGCCTCTTTACAGGCTGAAAGCATATTTTTAAGGGGATCATGGACATCGGACAGGTGATGAACCGCGTAGGCGTTATCGCAGAAAATCCTGAAGTCCCCGGCCTTTGTCGCCATGGAAGCGAGCCGCTTTACCACTGCGTCAGAATAAATAATTCCGGTGGGATTGCTGTACTTGGGGACGCACCATATACCCTTAATCGTTTCATCTGCAGCCACAAGCTTTTCAACCCTATCCATGTCAGGACCATCTTCGTCCATGCCAATGGTTATCATCTCAATGTCCAAATATTGGCAGACTGCAAAGTGCCGGTCATACCCGGGACTGGGGCAGAGGAATTTAAGCCTGGCCGTTTTGCCCCAGGGCTGATCGCTGTCAACCACGCCATAGACCAGTGCCCCCATTATGGTATCATGCATCATTTTCAGGCTTGCACTGTCCCCGACCAGTATCTCATCGTCAGCAACTTCGAGATATTCTGCAAAAAGGGTCCTGGCTTCCCTGATGCCGTCAAGCCCACCGTAATTACGGCAATCAACCCCGCTTGGGGAAAGATATTGCCGGCTGATTTCTCCGGTCAGCATCTCCATGGCAAGATCTAGCTGCTCAGGGCTCGGTTTGCCGCGGGTCATATCCAGAGTGAGTTTTTTCTCCTGAAAAGCGGAGTAGCGGGCAAGTAGTTTTTGTTTAAGGGCTTGTAATACAGCTGGCCTGAGCTCTGCATACGGGGTCATGGCAAGGTTCCTTCTGAGAAAAGATTCTTATGTGAAGGTGATTTCCGGCGCAGGGTGGATAATCTACTCAATTCTACAGGTCGCTACGCTACATTACGAAACTCGCCGTCAACGACGGCTCAAACTGGTCGTAATGTTCCACTCCGCGACTCCTTGAATTGTACATAAATTGTCCAAAGCTTGTCTGTCAATCATCAGCAGTCCAGTATGCTGATAATCACCTCCAACCTACGAAAGAACAAATATTGCCGGAAAGCGTTTTTCCGCCAATGTAATTTGAAAGCACACATTAAAAGCCTTCTATATTTTTAACATTACTCGTAATGCACTTCTTTTAAGAAAAGGCCGTGGGCAGGAGCTGTGGGCCCTGCAGCCGACCTGTCTCTGGCAGCCAGGATGCCGGCAACTTCAGCCGGGGCCAACCTGCCCCGACCCACCTCAAGCATGGTGCCGACAATGTTTCTTACCATATGCCGCAGAAACCCGTCACCGGTTATAACAAACCTATGATAACTTCCCGGCTCCAATGTTTCGAGACCGGCCTCAATAATGGTACGCACAGCACCCCGGCCGGCAAGTTCAGGATCCCGTGAACCGGAACCTTCAAAACTTGAAAAGTCATATGTTCCTGCCACATAAGCCAATCCCGACTTAATGGCCGTTAAATCAAGCTCTGCAAAAACATGGGCGCAATAGAACCGTTCCGTCGGCAACTGTACCGGGCCATTTGTCAGGTTGTACCAGTAGGTCTTGGCCCTGGCGTTGCGCCGGGCATGAAAACCGGCCTCAACCTCGGCTGCTTCCAATACCCTTATATCAGCAGGCAATAAGCTGTTTAAACCCCTGGCAAGACCATGACAAGAAATTTCTGTATCGGTTGCAAAATTTGCCGCCATGCCCAGGGCATGAACCCCGGCATCGGTTCTTCCGGCGCCATGCAGACAGGTGCGCTCCCCGGTCATGACATGCAGCCTGTCTTCAATAACCCCCTGAATCGTTTTTTCCGACTTCTGCTTTTGCCAGCCGGCATAAGCGGTACCATCAAAGGCCAGCAGCAGTTTTATGTTCCGCTTCCGGCTCACGGAAACAAAGGTACAGCAAGGAGACCAGTGGTCTCCGGCAGGTTGCACATAAGGTTCATATTCTGCACCGCCTGTCCGGCTGCCCCCTTCACTAGGTTATCAATCGCTGAAAGAACCACCACTCTGCCCGTGCGGCTGTCAGCTTTAAAACCTATATCGCAAAAATTTGATCCCCGCACAAACTGTGTTGCGGGAAATGCTCCTGGTGCACACAGCCTGACAAAAGGTTCTTCATTATAAAAGCCCTGGTACAGTTCAGACACCTCGCCATCTGTCAGCGGACTCACCATTTTTGCATAAATCGTACTGAGAATACCCCGTGACATGGGCAGCAGATGCGGAGTAAAAGAAATGGTGATCGGTGTTTTGCAGAGCCCGCTTATTTCCTGCTCCATCTCCGGTGTGTGCCTGTGTGCTGCAACCTTGTATGCCTTAAAACCCTCGGACACTTCACAAAAGAGCGTCCCGGTCTGGGCTGCCCGCCCGGCCCCGGAAGCACCGGACTTGGAATCAACTATAATTGTTTCAGGTTCAATGACACCTGCGTGCAGCAATGGCGCCAGCCCCAGAATAACGCTGGTCGGATAGCAACCGGGGTTAGCAACCAACCTGGCTTTGGCAATCTGCTGCCGGTGCAGTTCCGGCAAGCCGAATACCGCCTCAGCAAGATATTCCGGCGCTGTATGCTTCTGGTACCATTTTTCATACACTGCTGCATCATGCAGCCGAAAATCTGCTGAGAGATCTACAACCTTTTTGCCGGCCTGCAAAAGATCAGGAACAATTGCCATGGCTGTCTCGTGCGGCACTGCCGTAAAAAACAAATCAGCCCGGTCAGCCAATTCTTCTGTCTGCAAATCCT
>JAHEID010000077.1 GCA_024639555.1 Deltaproteobacteria bacterium | reverse complement strand
GTTCCGGTAAACAGGACAAGGAAAAGGACCAGAGTAAAGATAACGAGTTGTCTGTAAAGTGTCATAATTTACACCATGTTTTGCTTAATCAATTATAATCCGAACGCATCAGATATTACTACATTGCATTTGGTGGCCGACTTTCCGAGCCAGAAAGGCCAGTTTTCGTTTGCGTTCTCTCCTTAAGCCATTTTCATAAAATACGGGTCAGAACACGTATCGTTTCTGATTGTAACTTAGAAATTGTCATCAGACATCCTTTGCATCAAATCCCGCCAATGTTGCAGCCTGTTGCTGCTCCCAGCCAGCTTGCCACGTCCCCGCTGCTTTGCGAGCCATAAACCTGTGCCGTTAAAACTGTATATTGGAATTAAATCCGCCCGTTGTGATGCAGGTTTTATTTCTCCCACAAGACTATCCAGAATGAGTGGTTCGGCATCCGGCGTACTGAAATATGTGAGAACCATATGGTGGACATTTAAATTGAGGGCTTTTACATATGTGAGATTTAATTTGTCCTCATCAATTCCCATGGTTTTAAGGGTGAAATATTTTGCAATAGCAAAATCTTCACAGTCACCTCCCCGGGTGCTTAGAAACTCTATGGGAGTTGCCCAGTAATCCTCTTTTTGCCAGTGGATACGGTCATCAACAAACTCCATCTGGTTTAAAAAATCATTGACCCGCTTAAGTTTATCCAGGTCGGTCATGCTCATATCCTGAATTATGAGACCTTCCCAGGCAATAAGGAGAGAACGTGCATCCTTTCCATATTTGAGCTCTACCTTATTTAGAAGCTCTTTGTCGAGCTGAAAATCTTCCCCGCTGATAACCGGTGCAATACCGATCAGAAACCAAAAAAAAACGAGGAAATGCAGAAAGTGCCCTATTTTGTACGTGTATTTGACCACAATGGCGTATAACAGAAAACTCTTTTTATGGGTAGACTCCCCCTCAATAATGGTTAGGCTTGGCGGGAGCAGTTGCAAAATAATAATGGGGCAGCAAAACGTGCTGCCCCATTTTAACAACTTACTGCTTGAATAAGCAACAATCTATAATCAATTACGAGTCATGGTCTTGATTGCCAATCAGGCTTAGCAACTGCTTATTAAGACCTTATTCACCTTTCGCAGCTGACTTTATTCCTATGAGGCGCCATCCTTCTCCTGTTTATCTTTTTCAACCATGCTTTCCGCAGGCCACTGCAGCCCCAATGTGTGAACAAGTTGCCCGATACCGCCTAAAATTCTGTACTGAGCATAGATTTTGTCATACTGGGAATTAACCAGATCGATCTTGGCATTGACAAGTTCAGCTTCTATGTCCAGAACATCAAACATGGTCCGCCTGCCGATATTCCATTGCTTGGAAAAGGCCTCTGCCGTCGCTCCAGTTGATTTGACATACTTCTGCAGAAAGATAATTTTGTTTTGCGTTGCTTGGTAGGCTACCCATGACAGACGGATTGATTCAATAATTTGGCGTTCCGTGTTTTTCTTGATCTCACGTGCCTCTTTTATAAGGTAGCATGTTTCCAGTATGCGGGCCTTGTCGCTGAAACCATTAAATATATTGAAACGCACAATGGCTGTAGCGCTTAGTTCCTCCTCGTATCCGGGAATATCGACATCCTCTTCCCATTTCTGGTCAACTGCAAGATCTAACTTGGGATAATAGTTGCTCTTGGCAACAACATACTGGGCTTCACGGGCTTGCAGGTCTGCCTGGGCTGACTTGAGGATTGGATAGTTTTCTACGGCCAGTTGCTGAGCTTCTTCCATGGAATCAGGGATAACGGAATCCACCGGGTGGGGCTTAACCAGATACTCCGGTATGCGCCCAACAACGAATTGATAGTCGGTCTGTGCATCTGCCACGTTTGCCTCGGTAACAACTACATCTGATTCAGCCAGGGACAAGCGCCCCATGACTTGGTCAAGATCCGCTTTACGGTCTATACCGGATTCGCTTCTCAGTTTGATCTGGTCATAAATCCGTTGGTGTGTGGTCAGGTTTTCTTTTGCCAACTCAAGCAGCTCAAGTTGACGCAGGACATTCAAGTATACCCGTGAGGTAATCAGGGCGATGTTCTCTGATGTGCCCTGCAGCCGATAAGCCGCTGAATTGACCCGCGCTGTCTGTCTTTCCACCTCATATTGATCAGCAAACCCACGGAAAACATTTTGTCGAAGGCTCAATAAAGTTGATTGGGGATATGAAGTATCGTCAATGGGGTTGTTCTGGTCCAAAACGCCGGCACCATAAGAGATATCAAGGTCGGGCAGAAAGCCCGCCTTTGCCTGCTTGACCTCCTGATTCCTTGCCAGTCGGTTGTAGGCAATTGATCTTATTTCCGGATTGGTTTGCAGCATGTAATGAACTGCGTCCTGAAGTGTTTCAGCCTGTGCGTAACCGGTTCCAGCGATTAGAACTCCAATAATAACTACGCCCAGGTACCTGACTGTCAATTTCATGAGAGTGCCCCCGTTGTTAGATTATAGAACTGTTTTTTGAGAATATAAAAAAGATCCTGCACCTCAGGTCATGCCAACAATTATTGCGTGAAAGCACAAAAATTTTATTAAAACGTTATGAAATTATCATACTAATATAATAATCTCAATTACTTTTATATCATCTTTTAGGAACAAAAACTCTTTATGAAGTAAAAACAATTATACTATTTATGACAACTGAGCTGTGATCAAGTATATATTTTTTTATCTTCAAAACGTAAACATTTATGATTTTGAATCATCTCGTACTGTTTTTTACCACAGGGCACCCTCAGAAATACTGGCACGGAAATGGAAAACAAAAAAATCACGCTGGCGATATATTCAGACTATGTCTGACCATTTTGCTGGTTGGCGGAGCCTGCCATTGTATATTTTGCCGACATTGAGCCAGGTATTATCCTCCAGTGGAAGGCATTTGAACTCAGACCACATCCGGTTCCAACTTTGGACCCGAATGGTGAGTATCTGACCGGGATCTGGCAGGAACATGTTTATCCCCTGGCAGAAAAAATGGGCTTTACCATGAAACTTCCGTCTGTTCAACCCCGTACCAGGCTAGCCCATGCTGCTGCAAAATGGGCTGCAGACCATGGCAAGTTTAACGCATTCAACCATGCGCTTTTCAGGGCCTTTTTTCAGGATGACCATGATATTGGCAAACTTGAAGTTCTAATGCAGATTGCTGAAAAAATTGGCCTGAATTCAAATGATCTTGAATCTGGGTCACAGATGGATTTTTATGTGCAAAAAGTACTTCACGACGAAAAAATGGCGCTGCAGGCAAATGTCAGAGCAGTTCCTGCCTATGTGTCAAACAACAAAGTCCTGGCAACAGGTGTGCAAAATTTATTACAATTGCAGCAGTTGATCCCCTTGGGCTGATATTTAACTGAAGATAAAGAGAAAAACTAAACATACAAGATATATTTGGAGGTCCTTATGAAATTACGCCCTGTTTTTTTTGCAATTATTGCGACCGTAACACTTTCCCTCTCTTTCTTTTCTCCAGCTTCATCAATGGATGATCCGGGATTTATAATCAACCGCATGGTCATGTGTGGAAAAATTGCCGGCAAAGAGCCTGTTGCCTCAGGAGATACATTTTCTGCGCTTACTGAAAAAGTTTACTGCTTTCTCGAGGCACGAGAGATCGAAGACGACACCACGGTCAGTTTTGTCTGGTACTTTGAAAATACTGAAATGGCCAGGGTGTCGCTGCCGCTAGAGAAGGGCATGCGGTGGAGAACCTATTCCAGCAAGAAACTTGCAGGCTTGAAAGGCAACTGGAAGGTAGAATTGCAGGAATACTCTGGTGTAGTGCTAAATACAGTTTATTTCCAGGTACAGTAAAAAAATCCCCTCCGGTTCCAACCCGGAGGGGATTTTTTTAAATTTCATGTCTATTTGCCTGCACCGGGGCCAGTCTGTGCGCCTAATGACTTGATATAACTGACCAGTTCCTGCATCTCGACCGAATTGCCATCAATTGCATTTCCTTTGTTGGCATTGACTATACAGACATTTATTACACTTTCCAAACTGTCTTGTTCGCCACCCATTATACTAAATGCTGTTTTTGCTCCTGTCCCTGCAAGTCCCCTGCCATTAGGATGACACGTACTGCAAGATTTCTTGCCTCCAGCGAATGCGGCATTCTCAAAATGTGCTTTCCCTCTCTCCTCCGGAGTGTGATGCTTTGCAAAAGCCAGCGTGAATGAAAAGACAAAAACCAGAAGTGCAAATATCAAAAAAATCCTTTTTGTCATAGCCAGTTCCTCCTTTGAAAGGCTTTAAAATTAAACTTTAAAACTTATGTACCATACTAAAATTATGTTATATCCGGATCTGTCAAAAAGCAAACCTAATATTACATTAAACGTTAACCCTTTATTTTTATATCAACTCGCATAGTACAGGAGTACACTATCCTAGTATAATAACTCGCATTTCTTTGTCATGCTCCAGTATTGATACTGCGGGTACTTTCTGAATAACAGTATGATATTTTGGCAAAAAATCTTTCACTATGGTAAAAATGCAATGTGCAATCCTTGGTCAAGAGAAAAAGTTTACGCTAAAAGGTGAAAATGTATGTCTGCATATCCTGCCCAAAATCGGTCTTCTTCTGAAAAAAAATCTTTTCCATCACGCTTCAAGGATGAGATAAAGCTTGCCAATCTTTTCCGTTCTGCTTCAAGCATCAACGAACTCCTCAATGGTTTGAAGCAGGAGATGAGGGATTATTTTGATGTCTCAGCATTAACTATTTATTTTGCTGACAACAAAAAGAAACAGATTGTTTCTAAAGTAAAAGCAGGACGCCTGCGCAAGGAAATCCGCCTGCCCATTGACAAGACGAGCATTGCGGGTTTCGTTGCGGCCACCGGCACTATTGTCAATATAACTGATGCCCATGACAAGGAAGAATTGCAGAAAATAGATCTGGAACTCAAATTCAATAGCAAATGGGATGACCAAACCAAATTTAAAACAAAGCAGGTTCTCTCTGCGCCGGTATACTGCAAGAAAACCCTGTTTGGGGTAATCCAGCTTATAAACAAAAAAAACGACAATAAATTCTCCGGTGAAGATGTTGATAATTTAAAGGCAATTGCTGATGCTCTCGGACGCTTCATTTTAGAGCACCTGCCGGCCGGGAAAAAAGGTCAGGCTTCAAAAGTTCAGAAGCTTTCGAAGGACGATAAAATTCCAGATCCCTACACCATTCTCACCCGGAACAATATCCTGTCTGAAGATAAATTATTAAAAGCCATCAAAATGGCGGATAAAAACGGGAAAAACCTGGAAAAGGTCTTGATAGATGATTTTGGCCTGAGTCGAAAAGAACTGGGTAAGGCCCTGGCGCAATTTTACGATGTTAAATTCGAGGACCTGACCACTACTATTTATAACCCGATAGAATTTATCAAGGGCAAAAATATAGATTTTTTTCTTCGGGGCCTCTGGGTTCCATTGCATTCAGACGGCAAAGAGCTCCTGCTGGCCATAAACGATCCAAGCGACCACAGTAAAATCCAGGAGGTCCAACAGCTGTATCGTACTCCTGAAGTGGAACTGCGCTTTGCCTTGAAGGATGATATCGAACAGTTTCTGCGTTCCTTTCGGGGGGCAATGAAGAGCAAGAAAGGTTCCAGGTCGGTAGAAGACAAATCAGTTGGTGACTTACTCGATGAATTAAAAGGACAAGATAGCGAGTCACTCCTTCAAGATACAGATTTCCTGGAGGAAGAAACAGATGTAAATGATAATACAGTTGTCCTCCTGGTCCGGAAGATAATTGAGGACGCCTACCACCAGATGGCCTCAGACATCCATATCGAGCCGTACAGTTTTGAAAAAGATGCCATTGTCCGCTACCGTATCGACGGCCGCTGCCAGCAAGCATTAACCGTGCCCACGGCCTATATCCGTTCAGTTGTCTCCAGGATAAAGGTCCTGGCCAAGATGGATATTTCTGAAAAACGAAAACCCCAGGACGGTAAAATCCGTTTCAGAACCTCTAATAATAAACTTATTGAACTCCGCATTGCAACTATTCCTACGGCCAACAATAACGAAGATGTCGTCCTGCGACTTCTTGCCACTGCCGAACCGCTCCCTCTTGACCAGATGATGCGCAAAGAGACTTATGATAGGTTCGTAAATATCATTCAGAAGCCCTACGGCATTATCATGGTCGTGGGCCCCACAGGTTCCGGTAAGACCACAACGCTGCATTCAGCTCTTGCACATATTAACAAACCGGAACGAAAAATCTGGACCGCGGAAGACCCGGTGGAGATTACTCAGTATGGTTTACGCCAGCTCCAGATAAATATGAAAGCAGGCCCCACCTTTGCCCAGGCAATGCGTGCCTTTCTGCGTGCTGATCCTGATGTCATCATGGTCGGAGAGATGCGTGACCGTGAAACTGTCAAGATGGGGATCGAGGCCTCTCTTACAGGCCATCTGGTCTTCAGTACCCTGCATACTAATTCTGCACCTGAAACCATCACCCGCCTTATTGACATGGGAATGGACCCCTTTAACTTTGCTGACGCCCTTTTAGGTATTCTGGCCCAGCGCCTCACCCGGGTCCTCTGCCCCAAGTGCAAGGAACCCTATCACCCGGAACAATTAGAATACGACCATATCAAGGATCTCTATGGTGAATATTTTGATGAACGGCTCAACATTCCCTATACAGATGACCTGGCCTTTTATCAACCCAAAGGGTGCAAAGAATGCAATGATGTGGGCTACCGTGGCAGAATAGGGCTCTTTGAGTTACTCACCGGCGACCGGCCTATGAAAATCCAGATCATAGAACGGTGCCTGGTAGATGATCTTCGTGAAGTGGCAATCAAGGGCGGCATGACAACCCTGCTCCAGGACGGTATTCATAATACATTTCTTGGTAAAACAGACATGCAACAGGTCATGAGCGTCTGCTCGCGCTAGTTGTAATTTGTGTAGCCGCCTCAAACATAATCCTGCCTGGGATTCAATAGTTTATTTCGGCAGCGGAGCTGCAATGGCTTCCTGGCTGAAACGAAACCGGAGATCCTGCCATAGACTCAGGCGTCCAGCCCCTCCCAGTTGTTCGGAGCTATGCTTCTTTGCCAGCCATAATCCCTGGCCGTTAAAACTGTAGATAGGAATGAGGTCAGGCCGTTCTGAAGCAGAGAGAATTGTCTTGACCAGGCTGTCCAAAATCAGGGGATCAGCACCTGGTTTCGCATAATAACTCAAGACCATGTGCGGTTGTTTGAGTTTTACCGCTTTTACATAGGTAAGGCGCATCTTGGCATCTGGTATATCAAGCTGACGCAGAGTAAAATATTTGGCTGTGGCAAAATCTTCACAGTCTCCGCCGTTGCTGGCCAGCATTTCCCGGGGCGTGGACCAGTAGTCTTCTTGTCCCCAGTGAGGCAGGTCGTCCACAAATTCAAGCTGATTGAAGAAGCTATTCACCGCTTCCAGTTTTTCCAATTCAGGCGTCTCGCGCTTTTCTCGCAGCAAAGCATGCCAATCCACTATCCTCTGCTGGCCTGGATCAAACTCTATTTGCCGGCCCGGTTCAAGTTCGCCTGCCTCCTCAGAAGTTTTTTTCTTGACTCCACATCCGCTTACAAGCAGCAAAACCAACATTGCTAAAACGGCTGCTATCAAAAGAGAAAAAATTCTTTCCCAGTGCTTATTTACTCTACGTAACAGGGAGGCCTTCATATATCGTTTCCAATTTAAAGAATTTATTGTTCAAAAGACTTTCCTCTCATTCAGTTTATAGCATACTTTAAAACTATAAGAAAAATAACAATTCCGATTCGCATTTATGCAGGATATTCCATGCATAATTTAACAATATCAATTTAATCCATTACTTATTGTGTATGCTTTCTGAAATTTTTAGTATATATTGTGTTTGTTGTACAAGTTGAAATTTATCATAATGCCCCCAAGAGGAATATATATTATGAAAATCTGCCCTGAATGCAAATACGAAAGAACTGTACAGGACGAGCTGCTTTTCCCGGATTACGAATGTCCATCATGTGGAATTATTTTTGAAAAAGATAAGGCCAAGCAGAAATTGGCTGAGCTGGAAAAGCAACGTGAAAATGAACGGAAAGTCAAGCTGGAAAGACTCAAGAAAGAGGAAGAACGGAAGCATAAAGAAGAACAAGAGCGGTTGCTGAGAGAAGAGCAGGCAAGAAAAGAACAATTAGAAACCGAAAGACGACAGATACTCGAAGCAGAAAGAATACGACAAAAAGAGGAAGATCAGAAGCGCAAACTGGAAGAAGAACGGCTGAAGAAAGAAGCGCAGGCAAGAAAAGAAAGAGAGGAAAAAGAAAGACAACAGAAACTCGAAGCAGAAAGAGTACGACAAAAAGAGGAAGAGCAGAAACGCAAACTGGAAGAAGAACGGCTGAAGAAAGAAGCGCAGGCAAGAAAAGAAAGAGAGGAAAAAGAAAGACAACAGAAACTCGAAGCAGAAAGAGTACGACAAGAAGAGGAAAACCGTAAACGCAGAGAAAAAGAAGAACTGCTGCGAAAAGAGGCGGAAGAAAAACAGCGGCAGACGCTGGAGGAGCAAAAAAAGCAAGCAGAAAAGGCACAAAATCTCCTCAAACAGCGACAGGAAAAAATCGAGCAAATCGCCCAGAAAAATCCTGATAAGATTATTTCTGCAACAGAAACAGAACAAACTTATCAGCTTTTTGATATGTGCCCTTTTAATATGGCACAAACCGGCAAGGGGCTTTCCATTGTCGGCTTTGGTGAATCAAAAAACAAATGGCAGCATGCTCGCTGCATGAAAAAGTACTGCAGGCTCTGGACTTGGAAAACCGATGAAAATGGCGCGGTTTATGGACAAGGCTGTTCCCTGCAATTCCTGGGTTTAAACAAAGGAGAAATTGAGAAGAACTTTTTGCTCAAAAACAGACAGATTCTCGAGGATACATATCCCCGGCCTGATACAAATAACACGCCTGAAGACCAGAAGTAAATCTGAAATGGATATTTTGCCCTTCATAGAAGATCAACATAAGAATAATATAGACAATCATTGGACGTGTTTTGTAAGTAACGTGTAATGTGGTCAGACTTGTGTACCGCGATAGCCCATCTCGATCAGCAGATAATAAAATCCCTTCACTGCGGCCACCGAGAAAAATACCATGATCGCCAAGGCCTGCATGTCCGCTGATTGTGGTACCAGCGACTTGGCGTCTCTGATCAGCAGGATCATCACGGCCACATTGACCACGGTTCCTATGCCGAACTGCACCACCATCCGGGGCAAAAGATAGAATTGATACATCAGCCAGGTGACGATATCGGCCAGAACAAAGCAGTTCAGAAAGCTTCGCATGGCCACAGAAAGATGCAGGCCGTCAAAATAAAAAATCCAGACCCACAGACTATAAAAGACAATCCGGGCCAGAATGTTGGCGTTATGCATGAGTATAGCGTTCATAATCTATTATACTTTTAACAATCCTTGTCATTGCTTGTCGTTATTTGACCGCTCAAGCCATTTAAAATTTTTAATATATTATCTTGAATCAAAAGTCCATATAACTTGCCACAATTGAAACATTTTCATCCTAAATTCATAGTTGTCATGTGCTGTGGCCATCTTAACTACCTGAACAAAATATACCAGATGTAAAAAAGCCGGAAAGGGAATCTCTGATTCCAACTCCGGCTTGATTTAGTTTAGGTTTACTCTGGGAATGTTGCCAGCAAATCAATCTATTTTTTGCCTTTCCCTTTTCCGCTGCTTTTTCCATGATCAAAGCTGCTGTAGAGAACTTCGATGTGGCTATTACTACCGTTTAAATCATGACCGCTTTTCAGGGCATGGAACTCTTCTGATCCTGGTTTTATTCCTAGACTCTTAGCCAGTGCGCCCCAACCTTTAGCCTTATTGTAACTATATTTCTCAACAATATAATCTGTTGACCTTCCTGACATTTCACCAAGCCTTAACATTATGTAAGCATCTGCAGGTTTTTCAATATTACTTAGTACAACCCTGATTTGAACATCGTCAAGATTAAATCGTGCTGCAAGCCTTGCTCTGAATCCTGACGGGTCAGCCTGAGCTTGTATGTTGAAATCCTCGGTCCATCCAAAACCACTTGCCATAGTAACAGATGAAACGACTAATATTGCCATCAAGGAAATGAGAAAAATTTTAAATAGTTTCATTTAGCCTCCTCATGTTTTGTTATTAAATTTACTATTAATAAGTAAAAATTATGTTCTTGAAGTTATAAGCAAAAATTATGCCCCGTTTTAAAAAGATAAAAAAATGATAGTGCTCATAAAATATTTGAAACACGGTATGAGCGCAAATGTATGATAATAATGAATTAAATTGGTGTGGAAAAAACTTTAAACAGTTTGAGTTGGACAATTTTTTTAAAGCAATTCCGTTTGAGAGAAAAATATCACAAGGGGGAATAAAGGTCCTACAATTGAATTATGCTTATTGGAAACAAGGTTTACTTCATTGTTTTTGAGTGCTAGAGAAACGTGCTGATGTCTTGCCACAATCTTGAGTTTTGTCATACAAAATCTGACTCAATATATCCACCGGCAATATTGATACTTCAGGAAGGATTCATAACTTTCGATTGATTGATATTTACAGTTTCAGAAATAAGAAGGCAGGGCCATTTCTGAACCTGCCCTTTTAGTAATTTTTATGAGGTTCTCACCCTTAATCTAATAATAACATCAACCAAGGTAGTCCCATAGCACATCTCGAACTTGGATCACAGGTGTCGGTGCCTTCGTCCCAAAAACCTGCTACACAGGTCTCTTCTCCTGTATTTCCCTCACAAGCTCCCACGCCGCAGGTGGTTACTCTGGTATCATCACTTATGCATTCACAGAGTTCGTCAGCGCCGATCAAATTTGGTACATCATTAAGAGGAGATTGAACAGGTGCAAAATCCACAAGACAATTTCCAGTGACATTAAAAGTTTCCAAGGCGGTTAAATTGCTGAATGTAGATGGAATACTACCCCACAATTGATTAACTTCTATATCGAAATAATAGAGGCCAGCGCCTAGGTTACCCAAATTTCCAAGTTCATCAGGCAGGTTGCCTGTGAATTGATTGTGATGTAAACGCAATCTCTCAAGATTAGATAAACTGCCTAATGCCGGCGGAATGTCACCCGTGAATTGATTTGCGCCTAATAATAATTCACGTAATTGTGTGAGATTTCCAATTTGCGTTGGGATACTGCCGGTAAATTCATTATCATATAAATAAACCTCCTC
>JAHEID010000006.1 GCA_024639555.1 Deltaproteobacteria bacterium | reverse complement strand
CGCGCCTATGCCCCGGGCCAACACGGTCAGATGCGTTTTCGCAAGGTGTCGGACTATGCTGTGCAGCTGCGCGAGAAACAGAAGGTAAAACGTATCTATGGCATGCTTGAAGGGCAGTTTAGAAGATATTTTGTGATGGCGGAATCAGCCAAGGGGGTTACAGGTGAAACCCTTTTAATGTTTTTGGAAAGACGTCTTGACAATACCATGTTCCGACTTGGTTTTGCCAATTCAAGGAATCAGGCCCGACAGATTGTCCGTCATAATCATGTCCTGATTAATGGCAAAAAGGTGAATATCCCTTCCTTCCTGGTTTCTGTCGGAGATGTAGTCACGCTCAAGGAAAAGAGCAAGAAGAATCAAGCCATTAATGAGAGTTTGGATGCGGTGGCCAGGCGAGGTGTGCCAAGCTGGCTGGAACTTGACAGAGACAACTTGCAGGGAAGCGTCAAGAGCATGCCGGAGCGGCATGAAATCACGATGCCGATCCAAGAACAGTTGATAGTTGAACTCTACTCTAAATAATAATTACTAAGGGAAAAACCTACCATGACTGAAAACCTTATTGAGGAAAATCCCTTTTATAAGAACTGGTCCGAACTGATTCAGCCCGATCGACTTGAAGTGGACAAGGAGAGTCACACTGAGTCGTACGGCAAATTTGCCTGTCAGCCTTTGGAGCGGGGATTTGCTACTACGATAGGCAACTCCTTGCGCCGGATCCTTCTTTCATCCATACAGGGTGCGGCAATTACCTCTGTCAGGATTGAAGGGGCATTACATGAGTTTACTGCTATTCCCGGGGTTTTGGAAGATGTGACTGAGGTCATCCTGAACCTGAAGGAAGTGCGGCTCAAGCTTAATACGGCTGATGGACAAACCGTGCGGATCAATAAGAAAGAAAAGGGACCTGTAACCGCTGGTGATATAATTTCTGACGGCTCGGTTGAGATTATGAACCCGGAGCAGCATATCTGCACCATAACCGGAAAAGGAAAGTTTGATGTCGAGCTTGAAGTAAAATGGGGCAAGGGGTACAGGCCGGCGGAGATGAATAAGACAGATGATCAGCCGATCGGTGTGATCCCCATCGACTCGATTTTTACTCCTGTCAAGAAAGTGCAGTATATTGTGACCCAGGCCCGTGTCGGCCAGCAGACGGACTACGACAAATTGACCCTGGAAATCTACACTGATGGAAGTGTCAAACCTGAAAATGCCCTGGCGTATGCTGCAAAAATTCTCAAAGAGCACATGGCGATTTTTATCAATTTCGACGAAGAAAAAGCAGAGCCCGAAATTGAAGAAACAGAAGAAAGTGAAGAGATACCTCAGAATGAAAATCTCTACCGTACGGTTGAGGACCTGGAACTCTCTGTTCGTTCGGCGAACTGTTTGAAGAATGCCAATATTACTTATATAGGCGAGCTGGTGCAAAGATCAGAGGCTGAGATGCTCAAGACCAAGAATTTTGGCCGCAAGTCGTTAAATGAGATCAAGCAGCTCCTCGAAGAGATGGATTTGTCACTTGGCATGAAGATTGAGGAATGGGAACCACCCGAACCGGCTGTGGCAAAAGCAGAAGATGAGAATATATAACGAGGTGGATACCGATGAGACATAGAAAAGCCGGAAGAAGGCTGGGGCGAAATAGTTCACACCAGCAGGCCATGATGAGAAATATGGTAACTTCGCTGCTTGAGCATGAGAGGATTGTAACAACAACTCCTAAAGCCAAAGAATTGAGAAAGTTGGCCGATAAAATGATAACCCTTGCTAAACGGGGTGACCTGCATGCCAGAAGACAAGCTCTCGCTGTAATACGCAGCAAGAAGGTTGTGGATAAACTTTTCAGCAAACTAAAAGAAGAATACATGGATCGTAACGGTGGTTACACCCGTATTATTCGTACCGGCAACAGGGCTGGTGATGCAGCTCCAATGGCCATTATCGAACTGGTAAACTATACTGAAGAGACCGAGGCTGTTACCAATTAAAACATTTGATTTTTGCTGCACCTATAATTGCTTTAGCAAAACCGGTATGAGAGAGTATTCATGCCGGTTTTTTATTATTGGAGTACTCCAGCTTCTTGCTCATAGATATATATCTGTTACATCAGTGGGAAATACACATAAATTTTACATGTGCACTTTCCAGTCATTTCACGCTGCCGAGCTGCGAAGAATCTGCCGGATAAAGAGTTAAAACTGTCTGAGCGTAGCGAGTTTTTTAACTCCCGTCAGATTCAAGCAGCGCAGGGTAATCGACCAAAGGTCGATCAAGTGATTGGCTGTCTTTTTTGGTTCGTTTTTGGACAAGCAAAAATGAACGAATAATACAAAAAGTAAGAGTTGTAGGTAATTTCCATCGCTGTTGAACAATTTATACAATTCTACAGGCCGCTTCGCTAAATTACGAAACTCACCGCCTGCGGCGGTTCAGACAGGTCGTAATTTCACGCTCCGCGATTCTTTGAATTGTGCATAAATTGATCAAAGGCATTGTCTGCCAATCATCAGCAGTCCTGTATGCTGATAATTACCTCCCTGCCTGCAGAAGACTGGCAAGAGGGAACAAAGCGGATGGTCGATAAAATATTAGAGCTATGAGCAAGAAAGACGATATAAAAAAGGAGTTTCCTGAAGGCATGGTGCCCCTAAGAAATTCCGTGTTTCATTTTCGCTGTGCGCCGGATGTGATATGTTACATGTCATGCTGCCGCAAACTCGACCTGATCCTCTACCCGTATGATATTATCCGGCTGAAGACCAGACTTTCCATATCTTCCGAGGAGTTTATGAGTCGTCATACACGGCTGGGAAATTCCAGTCATCCTTTTTTCCCGGCGGCAATGCTCCTTATGTCTGAAAACGAGGAGCAGACCTGTCCGTTTCTGTATGGTAACGGCTGTACTGTCTATGAAGACCGGCCGACTGCCTGCAGGACCTATCCGCTGGAAAGGGCAGTTGAGAGAAGCCCGAAACGTGGCAGGCCTGAAGAGTATTATTTCATGACCGCTCATTCGTATTGCCTGGGGCACCAAGAAGCAAAAGAATGGACGGTGAAGTCCTGGCTTAAGGATCAAAAGGTGCAGCATTATAATGCGGTCAATGATCTCTGGGCAGAAATTGACACCCTGTTTGCGCAAAATCCATGGCAGGGAGAAGGTGCAGGAGGACCACGACAGCAGATGGCCTTTATGGTCTGTTACAATATTGACGGTTTCCGCAGGTTTGCTGAAGAGAACAGGCTCTTTGACCAGTTCAAGCTTGAAAGCACTCTCCGTAGGATTTTGGACGATGATGACGAGGCCCTGCTGAAGTTCGGTTTTGAGTGGCTCAAATATATTTTGGCAGGGACTGGGAATCTCAGGCGCAAATAGTGCAATCCAAGTGAAATAATTGAGATTCGTTTGCAAAATAAGACCACAAATGGTATAGGTACACGCTTTATTTTAACATGGCCGCAGGGCCAGTACATACAGGAAGCCGGCAGCGGCTTCTTACTACACACACCCTACCGTCAAAGGACCCCTCGGTCCCCAATGCTGGGGCGGGGTAAAGGGTGGAGGAAAAAACCAAAAATCGGAGGGAAAAGTATGTCAGAAATTACCATGAAACAGATGCTTGAGGCCGGGCTCCATTTCGGCCATCAGACTCGGCGCTGGAATCCAAAGATGAAGCCTTATATTTTTGGGCCGCGCAACGGGATCTATATTATCAACCTTGACAAGTCCATACGCCTGTTCAAAAAAGCTTATGAATATATAATCGAGGAAACATCAAAGGGCGGTTATGTTCTCTTTGTGGGGACCAAACGCCAGGCACAATCGATTATCAAGGAGGAAGCCACCCGTTGTGGCATGTACTATATCAATCATCGCTGGCTGGGCGGCACTTTGACCAATTTTCAGACCATCAAGAAAGGGGTAGACCGGTTAAAGAGTATTGAAGCAATGCAAGAAGACGGCTCCATCACCAAGTTCCCCAAAAAGGAGGTGCTGCTGATGGAAAAGGAACGGATCAAGCTTGAGCGCAATATTGGGGGTATCAAAAACATGCGCAGCCTGCCAACCGTTGTTTTTGTCATTGATCCCAACAAAGAGCAGATTGCTGTTAAGGAAGCCAACAAGCTCAACATCCCTGTTATTGCCCTGGCTGACACCAACTGCAACCCTGATGGCATTACCCATATTATCCCCGGCAATGATGATGCAATCAGGGCAATCAAGTTAATCACATCAGCAATAGCAGAATCAGTGTTGGACGGCCGTTCCCAGTTGAAGGAAAAGGATGCTGTTGTCGAAGAGATGGTTGAACAGGCAATGGCAGAGAATCCGGAGGACATTTCCGAGGGAACGGAAGCTGAGGACCCCCCGGCAGACGAGGAGTAAATGCCGTCTGTTTAGCTGAGATTATTCAATTTCATACTATTGTACGGTCTTCATCTGCTGCAGAGCTGTATTGTATCGGTTTAAGGCTTGTTATATAAAGAAGAACAGCCTGAAACTGTATATGGGGCAGGCCCTTTTTGCAGAAGTTCCAAAAGATTTTAGATGGATCTGCAGGCTTTTCATCGGGACAGTGGCGGTGAGAGGTGCCTGGAAGGCGCGAACAGAAAGCAGAATTACATTTATAACATTTTACATGGGCTGCATGTAAAGGAGAAATATCGTGAAAATTACAAGTCAAATGGTAAAAGAACTCCGTGACAAGACCAACGCGGGAATGATGGATTGCAAGAAAGCGCTGGGTGAAACCGACGGTGACATGGAAAAGGCGGTTGACTTTCTGCGCCAGAAAGGTTTGGCAGTAGCCCAGAAAAGGGCAGGCCGCTCCACCAGTGAAGGTGTGGTCCAGACATATATCCATGCCGGAGGTAAACTCGGGGTTATGGTTGAGGTCAACTGTGAAACTGACTTTGTTGCCAAAACAGACGATTTCCAGAATTTTGCCCGAGAGATCGCCATGCATATAGCAGCAATGAATCCGATTGCTGTTAAAAGGGAAGATATCCCTGAGGACCTGATTGCCCGGGAGGCTGAAATTTATAAGAAACAGGCCATGGATTCCGGCAAGCCTGAAAATATTGCAGAAAAAATGGTCACCGGCAAACTGGATAAATTTTTCGCTGAGTTCAGCCTGCTGGAACAGAAATTTGTAAAAAACCCCGACCTGAGTATTCAGGACCTGCTAAATGACTTGATCGCCAAGATGGGAGAGAATATAACAGTGAAAAGATTTGCCCGTTTTCAGGTAGGAGCTGATGCCTGAGAATTCATTGGCGCATAACTAGCAACCTGCAACTTTCAATTAAGGGAAAAACAGATGGCCGATGTACCATACAAAAGAGTGCTATTGAAGCTGAGCGGTGAAGCCCTGATGGGTGGGACTGATTTCGGGATCAGCACCGATGTATTGAACTATGTTGCAAACGAGGTGAAACAGGTAATAGAATTGGGCATAGAGGTGGGTCTGGTTATCGGGGCAGGCAATATCTTCAGGGGTGTTGCCGGGGCTTCAAAAGGCATGGACAGAAGCACAGCAGACAACATGGGTATGCTGGCAACTGTGATCAACAGTCTGGCAATGCAGGATGCTCTGGAACGCAACAATATTGTCACCAGGGTAATGTCCGCTTTTCCCATGCCGAGTGTTTGTGAGCCTTATATACGCCGCCGGGCTATGCGTCATCTTGAGAAGGGCAGGGTTGTGGTTTGCGCTGCCGGGATAGGCACACCGTATTTTACTACTGATACGGCAGCGGTCATCCGGGCCTTGGAAATCGAGGCTGATCTTATCTGCAAGGCAACGCAGGTTGACGGCGTTTACGACAAAGACCCGCTCCTGCATCCTGATGCGGTAAAGTTTGACACCTTGACCTATTCTGATGTCCTCAAAAAAAGCCTCAGGGTAATGGATGCCGCTGCCATATCCATAGCCCGGGACAACAATAAGCCGATAATAGTATTGAACATGAAAATACCCGCCAATATCAAGAAGGCAGTATGCGGTGAACATGTCGGCACAATAGTGCAGTAGCGGGAAATAGTAGAATTTTTGAAACACCATAAAATAGATACTTAACAGCCGGTAGTAGCCGAAAGGAGAGTATAATGACGAGTGAAATAATAATGGAAATGGCTGAAAAAATGGATAAAAGCCTGGGTGCTTTTAAACAGGAATTGACCAAGATACGTACAGGCCGTGCTTCATTGTCTCTTCTGGACGGGATCAAGGTTGAAGCCTATGATTCCTCCATGCCGCTGAACCAGGTAGGCACCTTGACTATTCCGGAGAGCAGACAGATTGTTATTCAGCCGTGGGATCCCCAGGTTATGTCAAGTATTGAGAAGTCCATTTTAAAGTCTGAACTGGGCCTGACCCCGGTAAATGACGGCAAGGTCATCCGTATCAACATCCCGCAGCTGACCGAAGAACGGCGCAAAGAACTTGTTAAGATTGTAAAGAAAATTGCAGAGGAATACCGTGTTGCTGTCCGGAATCACCGTCGTGATGCCATTGATATCCTCAAGAAACAAAAGAAAAATAAAGAAATCTCAGAAGACGAGCAATTCAAGCTTCAGGATGAGGCCCAGAAAGAAACTGACAGTTATATTGCTAAGATAGATGAAGTTGCCGCTGAAAAAGAAAATGAAGTAATGGAGGTTTAGGACTCATCACCATAAGAGTGCAATGATCTGCTATGCTTGAAAATCCGGTTCTTGATCCGAAGAGGATTCCCCGACATGTTGCCATTATTATGGATGGCAACGGCAGATGGGCAAAACAGCGCAACCTGCCGAGAATTATGGGGCACAAGGTAGGGACCGAATCTGTAAAAGATGTTGTGAAAACCGCCAGAGAATTAAACCTGGAGGTGCTCACCCTCTATGCTTTTTCAACCGAAAATTGGAAAAGGCCCGCCATTGAGGTCAAGGGTCTTATGACCCTGCTCAAGACCTATCTCAAATCAGAAGTGCAAAACATGCTGGAAAACAACATTTCTCTGCGTTGCATCGGAGAAATTGAAAAATTACAGCCTGATGTGCAGAAAATTCTTACCAGGGTCATCCGTGAGACTGCACCAAAAACAAAAGTGAAGCCAAGCTTGACGCTAAACCTGGCTTTAAGCTATGGCAGTCGTTCCGAGATTGTCAGGGCTGCCCGTATCATGGCGGAAAAATGTGTCAGCGGCCAGTTTGATCCGGAAGATTTTTCTGAACAGCTTTTTGCTTCCCATCTCTATACCGGGGGGCTGCCTGATCCTGATTTGCTCATCAGGACAGGGGGTGAGGTACGCCTGAGCAATTTTCTCCTTTGGCAGTTGTCTTATGCCGAACTTTATATTACTGAAACCATGTGGCCCGATTTTAAAGGCGAAAGGTTTATCGAGGCTATCAGGGATTATCAGAGCCGGGAAAGAAGATTCGGCCAAACCAGCGAACAGTTGCAGGCGGAGTGATCTATGGTCAGAATTGTCACGGGTCTTATCCTTGCCATAGGCTGGCTTTTATTGCTGCTTGTAGGGACATACCCAATGTTTTGCCTTGTTATTACCGCAGGTGCTGGGGTGGCCCTGTATGAATTCCTGCGCATGGGTTCTCCTGAGGTCGAGCAGAAACATATCCCCCTCGTACTCATTCTCGGGATTTTTCCCCTTGTTTCAGCCTCACTGTGGGGCAGCGGCGCGGTAAATTCCAGCCTCTTTCTGGCCCTGCTTGTTTTAATCATTGTCACTATTGTTGCTTATCCGTCCCTGGAAAATGGGCTTCTCTTTATATCTCGATTATGGTTCGGCATTTTTTATATAGGTTTTTGTTCGGCACATTTGATCCTGCTACGCTCCTTACCACAGGGAATTTATTGGTTGCTTGTACTGACAGCCATCACCGTTTCTTCCGATTCCGGGGCCTACTATGTAGGTCGTACGCTGGGCAAAACAAAGCTCTACCCTGTCTTAAGCCCGGGAAAAACCAGGGCGGGCGCAGTTGGTGGTATTATCGGTGGTATGCTCGGAGGGCTTGTTTTGGCTGCCATTCTCTTTGAGGGAGCCAATTTTGTCATGGTAGCACTTCTGAGCCTGGTTTTAAGTGCGATCGGCATTATCGGGGATTTGATTGAATCGCTCATCAAGCGCGTATCAGGGGTAAAAGATTCCGGGCAGATATTACCCGGACATGGCGGATTGCTTGACCGTTGTGACAGCCTGCTGCTGACAGCTCCTGTACTGTATTATGTCCTCTTCTGGGGACAAGCAGCACTGTTGAAGTAGCATTATCAACTTCGCAACAGAAAAGTATTCTGCAGCAAAAATACTGAAGATGCTTATATTCAGGGAAGGAGAAAGAACGAGCCTGAAGTGCATGATTTCGCTCTTTATATTAGTAATTACTGCTTTGCATGAAGAATAAGAAAATTGTCATACTCGGTTCCACCGGGTCCATCGGCAGAAATGTTCTTAAAGTTGCAGCCAGCTTTCCGGAACGTTTTACCGTGGTTGGCTTGGCCGCGGGATGGAATATCGACCTGCTTTGCCAGCAGATTGAAGCGTTTTCACCGCGCCTCGTATCTGTTGCTGAAAAGGGGGAAGCATTAAAGCTCAAAAACCTTTTATCTCCTGCCAGCCAAACAGAAGTAGTCTGGGGGCAGGCAGGCAATGAGCAGGTGGCTTCTCTGCAGGAAGCGGATATGGTGGTCTCTGCCATTGTAGGAGCGGCAGGTCTGCTGCCGACTTTTGCCGCGATCAGGTCCGGCAAGGATATTGCCCTGGCAAACAAGGAAACCCTTGTTATGGCAGGACGTCTCATCATGGAAGAAGTAATAAAACAACAGGTGCGGCTGCTGCCCATTGACAGTGAACACAGTGCCATTGCACAGGCTCTTGAGGCAGGACGCAAAGAAGATGTCGCCCGTATTATTCTTACAGCCTCAGGCGGACCTTTTTTAGACTTAGACCAGGACGGCCTTTGGAAGGTAACACCTGACCAGGCCCTGCACCATCCCAATTGGGATATGGGCCGTAAGATTTCCATTGATTCCGCAACCCTGATGAATAAGGGGCTTGAAGTTATAGAGGCGCATTGGCTTTTTGATGTGGGCCTGGAAAGGATCGAGGTGCTCGTACATCCCCAGAGTATTGTCCATTCATTGGTTGAGTTTGTTGATGGTTCAGTGGTGGCCCAGTTGGGTATTCCGGACATGCGGGTACCGATCAGCTATGCGCTTTCCTATCCGGAAAGACTGGAAACAGGTCTTTCGCGCCTGAACCTGACAGAATGCAGTAATTTGAGCTTTTTCAAGCCGGACATTACCCGGTTTCCTGCGCTGCAGACTGCCTACAAGGCCTGCAGGGCAGGAGGGTGCCTGCCAGCTGTTCTCAATGCGGCAAATGAGTTTGCAGTGGGGGCCTTTCTTGACGGGAAACTCAAATTTCCTGAGATTTCGAAAGTGGTTGCTGAAACCATGACGCGCATTGATTATATGGAAGATACAGATATTGAAACAATTTTAAAAGCTGATCAGCTGGCCAGAATCGAGGCTGCTGAAGTGCTGCGGGATATGGAAAAACAGGCTATTGGCGCAGATTGAAATCAGCTTAGACTCACGGTTCCGGGTTTCCCTGGCGGAAATATGATGCAGGCATAAAAAAATTTCGCAGCCAGCAAGAAGCCTTAATAATATCAGATTGTTACGAACGAAATGTCTGTCGGCGGAAAGCTGTTTGAAAGGCTTACAAATATAATAGAGGTTTGAAACTGAATGAATACTTTAATTTCTTTTGCCATAGTACTTGGTTTGCTGATTTTTGTGCATGAGTTTGGTCACTTTATCTGGGCTAAGTTTTTCGGGGTCAAGGTCTTGAAGTTTTCCCTGGGATTTGGCCCAAAGCTCATCAGCAGGCAGTATGGTGAAACAGAGTACCTGATCAGCGCCTTTCCCCTGGGCGGCTATGTCAAAATGTTCGGGGAAAATCCAGGAGAGTTGGCTGAAGAGAAACTGTCTCCCGGGGAGCTCAAGCGTTCTTTTGCCACGCGGCCGGTCTGGCAGCGTTTTATAATCGTGGCGGGCGGCCCGGTTTTTAACCTTATCTTTGCCATGTTTCTTTTTTTCATCATCGTGCTTGTAGCAGGACTGCCGCAGCCTGTTGATACAACAACCATTGGCGGGATTGGTCAGGATACTCCTGCTGCAGAGGCAGGTTTGCTGGAGGGTGATACCATCCTTGCCATAGACGATACGGAAACCAGGCACTGGGAAGATGTGTCCTCGCTGATCAGGAACAGTGAAGGCAGGGAGGTGGTTCTGACCCTGCAGCGGGGAGGCCAGACCCTTGAAGTTGCTGTAACGCCCCGAATGGAGACAACAAAAAATCTCTTTGGTGAAGAGGTGGGCGAGCGCTACTTAATTGGTATAGCCAGGTCGGAGGAGCTTATCTATGAAAAGGTTGGTCTCATAAAATCCTTGCAGGCAGGTGTCAGCCAGACATGGAGTTGGATGTACCTCACGGTAATGGGTCTGGTAAAGATTATCCAGAAAGTTATACCGGCTTCGGAACTAGGGGGTCCGATACTCATTGCCAAAATTGCCGGAGAGCGCATGGAGGCCGGCTGGATAAACTTCCTTTACTTCATGGGAGTGTTAAGCGTAAACCTTGGAATTCTGAATCTGCTCCCGATCCCCATCCTGGATGGCGGACACCTCGTGTTTTTCTCCGTTGAGGCAATTTTACGGAAACCGCTTAACCTGCGGACCATGGAAATCATGCAGCAGATAGGTCTCGTGCTCCTGGGAACCCTGATGGTTTTTGTTTTTTATAATGATCTGGTCAGGGTATTCAGCAGCTGAGAGCTGTATTTTGGGTTTTATGTCGGATAAAATTCAGGCGTTAATGATTTTTTCAGCCAGTCATTGAGGCATTAATAAAATAAACCAACATTATAGGCAATTTATACTCAAATTTTTAAGGGAAGCTAAGCCAAAGCTTATTTCCCGCAGACCGTCAGCAGTTTAGTATGCTGACAAAAGAAAGGGCAGCCGGTCATCTGTTCCACTTTCAGTGGAATGATCAGCTAATATAAAACAGCTGATGACTGACATCCCGCGCAGCTCAAAAAGAACGGACGCTTCGGAAAGTCACACCCCATTACAGGTGCTCCATCAAATCGTTAATCCGTTCTTTTTTGCACTGTCCGGCTGCGTGAAATGGCTTTTAGAAAACAGTATATTATAAATTATTCACTTTTTTGTAGGTAATGGATTTTTATCATAGAAAGCAGGTATGGCTCATACTGAAAAGGATTTAAAAGGAGTGCACAAGCCAATAATACTGGCTCTGGAAACTGCTACCATGTGCGGCAGTGTAGCTCTTGTTGCTGATAACAGGTGCCTGGCGGAATTTTCGCTGCAAACAGGTGAGACACATTCCCGCAGGCTTCTGGCAGGAGTTGACTGGCTCCTGCAGGAGACCGGCATCGATTGGCCAGTAATTGATGCCGTGGCAGTGAGCCTTGGGCCGGGAAGTTTTACCGGTTTACGCATAGGGCTTGCTACAGCAAAGGGCTTGGCTATGGCCGGGAGGGCTGAACTCATTGGAGTAGGGACCTTGGACGGCCTGGCAGCACAACTCTTTGCAGTGGGAGAAATTTTGATCTGCCCGGTGCTTGATGCCAGGAAAAAAGAGGTATATTGTGGTTTTTATAAGTGTGACAACCAGAGCATGCCAAGGCTTCTGGAAGAATATATGGTCATTGGCCCCGAAGCTTTGTGCGCTATGATTCATGAACCTGTGGTGCTGCTGGGGGATGGGGCAGCAGTCTATGGCGATCTTTTCCGGGAAAAACTTGTTGATCTTCTGACGATACCTCCTTCAAGTACATTTTTCCCCCGGGCAGCAACAATCGGCTTGCTGGCCCTGGATAAGTGGCAGAAGAATGAGTTTATTGACCCTGAAGAAGCGGCACCGATATATATAAGGCCTTCAGAGGCCGAGCTGCAATTTGGGAAATAAAATTGTTATGATCCAGCGGCGCAAAACACGAGAGGTCAAGATCGGCACTGTTCCGGTCGGGGGGAACGCACCTATCACGGTGCAGTCCATGACCAATACCGACACCCGCAAGGTGGAGGAAACTGTTGCCCAGATAAAGCGCCTTGAAGGAGCAGGTTGTGAACTCATAAGGGTTGCTGTGGTAGATATGGCAGCAGCAGCTGCCATACGATCGATCCGGGACCAGATACAAATCCCCCTGATCGCTGATATTCATTTTGATCACAGGCTTGCTGTGGCCAGTATGGAAAACGGGGCTCAGGCAATTAGGATCAATCCGGGCAATATAGGCGGGCTCAAAAAACTTGCAAAGGTTGTGGATGCTGCAAAGGCACATGCGGTGCCCATACGGGTAGGAGTGAACAGCGGTTCTCTGGAAAAAGACCTATTAAAAAAACACGGTCATCCCACCCCCGCGGCTCTGACGGAAAGTGCACTGCGCAATGTGGAACTGCTTGAAAATCAGGCATTTTATGAAATAAAGATTTCTATTAAGTCCTCTGATCCTCTGGCAACGGTTGAGGCTTATAGACAGCTGGCTTCCAGTTGCGACTACCCTTTTCATCTCGGTGTAACCGAAGCCGGGGGGTTGATTGCCGGCACGGTAAAATCAAGCGTCGCTCTCGGTATTCTGCTATATGAAGGTATCGGTGATACCTTCCGCATATCCCTGACCCGTGACCCGGTGGAAGAGGTCAGAGTGGGGTACGAAATCCTGCGATCTTTGGATATAAGGCATCGCGGCCCGGAACTGATCTCCTGCCCGACCTGCGGTCGATGCCAGGTCAATCTTTTCAACCTGGCAGATGAGGTAGAGCACCATATCCAAACCATTAAAACTCCGTTGAAGATAGCTGTTATGGGCTGCGTGGTAAACGGTCCTGGGGAGGCAAAAGAAGCGGATATCGGTGTGGCAGGCGGTAAGGGTGTGGGAATAATTTTCAAGAAGGGCAGACTCTATAAAAAAGTGGCTGAAAATGAGCTGCTGGAAGTTTTTCTCAAAGAACTAGACACAATGGCTGAGGAAAAGAAATAACCTATGCTGGTTCTTACGAATTCTCAGGTGAAGGTGATTTCCTGCGCTGGGTGAACAATTTACATAATTCTACAGGTCGCTTCACTGAATTACGAAACTCTCCGCCTGCGGAGGCTCAGACAGGCGGAGTCTTCGCTTACCTCGTAATTTTGCGCTCCGCAACTCTTTGAATTCTCCGTAAATTGTTCAAAGGCTTGTTAAGCACCTTCTAACCAGTTTTTGTTAAATAATGAATTGCGACGGTTTATAGTCCTTTAACCATTTTTATTTTCTCAACGGGATACATGTCATGCGTTATTCAGAACTGCTGTTGCCGACCTTGAAAGAAACACCCACTGAGGCCGAGGTCGTAAGCCACCGGCTTCTGCTGCGGGCCGGTTTTGTCCGCAAGCTTTCATCCGGCGTCTATACTTACCTGCCTCTGGGACTTGCCGTCATCCGCAAGGTTGAGCAGATTGTGCGCGAGGAGATGAACAAGGCTGGGGCCCAGGAACTGCTCATGCCCATGGTGCAGCCGTCAGATCTCTGGAAGGAGTCCGGGCGCTGGGAAAAATATGGTCCGGAACTGCTACGTTTTACAGACCGTCACGAGAGGGAAAGCTGCCTTGGACCGACACACGAGGAAGTGATAACCGATCTGGTACGCAGGGAGATCCATTCCTACCGAAACCTGCCGGTTAATCTCTACCAGATCCAGACTAAGTTCCGGGATGAAATCAGGCCGCGGTTTGGGCTCATGCGGGGTCGCGAGTTTATCATGAAGGACGGCTACAGCTTTGATGCGACGGAAAAAGGAGCAGAGATCACCTACCAGAAAATGTATGATGCCTATCATCGTATTTTTAAACGTTGTGGTCTGTCCTTCCGGGCTGTAGAGGCTGATACGGGGACTATTGGCGGCAGTTTTTCACACGAATTCATGGTGCTTGCCGAGACAGGAGAAGACACGCTGGTAATCTGCAGGAGTTGCGCCTATGCAGCCAATATGGAAAAGGCCGCAGTGCAGCCGCCTGAAAAGACTGGCGAGGATGTCGAATTGCTACCCCTGCAAAAGGTTGAAACCCCTGGAAAGAAAAAGGTTGAAGTAGTTTGTGGCTTCCTTGGCATCTCACCCAGGGAGCTGGTAAAAACCATGGTTTACTTAGCTGATGGTGATCCTGTCGCCGTACTTGTCCGGGGTGACCATGAAGTGCAGCCGGTTAAGCTTAAGAATATGTTAGGCGCAGTGGATGTTGAACTGGCGGATGAGAAGCAGGTTTTTGACATAACAGGCGTACCCAGCGGTTACCTTGGACCTATTGGTCTAAAGATACCTGTGGCAGCAGATCAGGCGGTCTCAGCCATGGTAAATTTCACCGTTGGCGCCAATGAAAAGAATTATCATATGCAGAATGTAAATCTGCCAAGGGACTTCAAGGTCTTTCAAGCGGCAGATCTCCGGCAGGTTACTGAGGATGACAGATGTCCATCGTGCGGTGGTGTTCTGGAATTAACCAAAGGCATTGAGGTCGGTCACATATTCAAGCTGGGAGACAGTTACAGCAGGGCTCTTAAAGCCACTTTCCAGGACAGCAACAGTGAAGAACAGAATTTTGTCATGGGCTGCTACGGCATTGGTGTGAGCAGGACGGTTGCCGCGTCAATTGAACAGAACCATGATGAAAATGGCATAATATTTCCGTTGCCCCTGGCACCTTTTCAGGCCATTATCCTTAATCTTGATCCCAAAACAGAGGAGATAAGCACAGCCGCTGAGTCATTCTACAGACAATTGCAGCAGAAAGGGCTTGAGGTTTTACTTGATGACCGTGACGAGCGTCCCGGTATCAAATTCAAGGATGCCGACCTTATCGGCATACCCTATCGAATTACCATCGGCAAACGTTTCCTCCAGGGTGCTGAGGTGGAAATTCGGTCAAGGGCCAATGGTAAAACACTGAGCCTGTCCCTTGATAAGGCAATGGCAGAGATTGTCAGCTCTATTAGTAATGAAATGTCAGCAACCCAGGAATCCGAAGCAAAATAATTCATAATTTCGTCAGCAGATAAAGCTGCCGATGGCAGACAGAACCCTTTGAATCTAGGAAAATGATGCTCAGTTATAATGATATTAAGGATCTGGCCCAAGGCTACCTCCATGACGTGGACCTGGAGCCTCTGGAAAAAGCCTATTATTTCGCTGAAAAGGTTCATGCGGGCCAGGTGCATCCAACCTCCGGGGAGCCATATATTGCCCATCTGCTTGCAGTAACAGAGATCCTGCTTGTCATGAAACTTGATCTGCAGACAGTAATTTCCGGTCTGCTGCACGGTGTCTTGAAGCAGGATCCAACGCTTACCATTAAGGAGATTGAAGACGATTATGGCAAAGACGTGGCTAATATAATCCGCGGCGCCACCAGAATCACCAGTGTGCAATTTAACAGCAAGCTGACTTACCAGGCGGAAAATGTTAGAAAACTGCTCCTGGCAATGGCCTCGGATATAAGGGTTTTATTAGTGAAGCTTGCCGACCGGCTGCACGATATGCGTTCCTATATTCTCGATGATATGGAGCGCCAGAAGGAATTGGCCCAGGAGACCCTCGAACTTTACGCCCCTCTTGCAAGCCGTCTCGGTATTGACTGGATGAAGCGGGAACTTGAGGACCTCTCCTTTAAATTTCTTTTTCCTGACGAATATGCGGACCTGACTGCCAGGATAGAAAGCTCCACAACTGACCGGGAAAATTATGTCAAAGAAGTCATCGGTATTCTACGGAAGAAGCTTGCGGAAATAAACCTTACCATATGCGAGATAATAGGCCGCCCCAAGCACCTGTACTCAATTTATAAAAAAATCATCGCTCAGAAAATCCCGCTTGAGAAGGTCTATGACAAGGTTGCTTTCAGAATCGTTGTTGATACGGTCACGGAATGCTATGAAGCTCTCGGAGTGGTGCATGCGAACTGGCCGCCGGTGCCAGGACGGATCAAGGATTTTATCAGCACCCCCAAGGGCAATAACTACCAGTCCATGCATACCACGGTTATAGGACCTTACGGAGAATTCATGGAGGTGCAGATCCGTACCCATGAAATGGACAGAGTGGCCCAGGAGGGCGTTGCCGCTCACTGGGCGTATAAAGAAGGGCAGGCCATCAGTAAGGACGATGCCAAGGTATTCAAGGGGCTGAAGCAGTTGGTGCAATGGTTGCAGGAGCTCAAGGATCCTAAGGAGTTTCTTGATTCGGTTAGAGGGGAGCTTTTTGATCCGGATGTGTATGCTCTAACTCCAAATGGTGAAGTTAAGGAGTTCCCACAGGGCAGCACACCGCTAGACTTTGCCTATATCATTCATACTGAGGTGGGCAACAACTGCGTGGGGGCCAAGGTGAACGACAAAATAGTGCCCCTAAAATATAAGCTGCAAAACGGTGATGTTGTGGAAATTATCACCTCACCCAAGCAGAAGCCGCGCAGGGACTGGTTGTCATTGGTACGGACGAGCCGGGCAAAATCCCGTATCCGCCATTGGCTCCGGAGAGAAGAAAAAGAAAAGGCAATGAATGTTGGGCGCGAGATCAGTGAAAGGGAATTGCGCAAGCATGCCACCTCTCTCAAGAAGATCATTAAGACAGGCCACATGAAGCAGATCCTCAAGGCCACGCGTTGCAACTCTCTGGAAGACCTGCTAGGTAAGATCGGTTCCGGCGCCCTACCTATACAGAATATTATCAAGGTGCTGCAACCCGCGGATCTGAGAATCGAAGAAGAGGGAAAAGTTGATGAGCAGGAACTGCTGAGTGTCAAGCCTCTCTCTCAAAGGTATGAAAAGCCGGGCAGTGAAGGTATTATTATAGAAGGTGTTAATGATATGCTGGTGAAAATAAGCCAGTGCTGTCTGCCGGTCCCAGGTGACCCGATCATGGGATTCATAACTACGGGACGCGGTATTTCAATTCACAAGGCCAACTGCCATAATCTCCTGGCAACAGACCCCCGGCGCAGGATCGAGGTGAACTGGTCTGCAGATGCTAAAACAGTTCACCGGGCCCAGATCTACCTTGTGACACAGAACAAGAAAGGCATGCTTGCTGCGGTCGGCAATGCCATCAGTATGGATGATGCCAATATCGTTGAGCTGGAAGCCAAAACCAGTGTGGACAACCTATCCACCAGCAATATTGTCCTCGAAGTTGAAAACCTGGAGCATCTCAGTCGCCTGATGCAGCATTTACGGCAGATAGATGGAGTGGTTGAGGTTCGGCGCAGGTAATGGGTAAACGGGATCAGAACCCCCAATTGTAACCTATTTAACCAATAAGGTTTTCCTCTCTCAGAACGTCAACATTGCAGGTGAAAATATCAATTATCTCAGTGATGTTCTACTCAAGTGTAATAGCTTTCATATAGACTTGTGAAATAAAAAGGCGGAACAATTTATGTCCTGCCTTCAAGTCATGCAAAATCAGTTAATATTCAATTATTAATGAATTTCTACATCTGTATCACTGGCATACTAAAATTACTTTATTAGGAAATTTGTGATTCCTTTTGTTTTAAAAAAAAATCCATAAACAGATATGTGGCTGGGGCTTTCTAGTTAGCCGTGACACTCTCAATATACTGCTTCACCAGGGCCTGCTGCTGGGCATTTAAATCAGTAAACTTGACACCACAACGGCGCAGCTTTTTTGATTCATCATTAAGTTGAACATCTTTTATTATGCGGATTGGTATATCCTCCAGGTAGAGATTCTGGTTGATGAAATCAAGTCTTATCCCTTTCCTTGGCCAATTCTCCCAACCGGCATAACTAAACGCCAGACCGGAATTACTGATATCCAATACTTCATATGATAGCACCATTAACGGCGAAACAAGTACACAGGATAGGTTTGCACTGAACCGCTCATGTTTCCGTCGTTCTTTAAGCGCCTGCATTTTCCACCTCTGGCTGGAGTTTAAAAGCTATTAGGCATGAAACATTTATCCTAGTTTATATATATAAAGATTATAATCAATAAAAACAATCGTTCGCCAAGAGTATTTTAAAGAGTATATTATTGTCAGGCCGGAGGAAAATCTAGTCTTTTAGTAGCATTTAATTATATTTACCACATGTAATAAGTGAAACGAACTTGTATCAAAACCCTTGAGTGTCTGCTGCATAAAATATCTTAACTTTTACCCAAAACAGAAGAAATGTAAAAGCCGGAGTGGGAATTTTGATTCCAACTCCGGCTTTATGTGTTCAGGTGTGCATTGGTAATGTTGACTGAGCTTAATCTGATTTTATCTTATAGATGACTGCTTCCCCGGCATAGAAAGGTGATGGAAGAAGAAGAAAGCTTAATGCATAAGACAGAAGAAATGGCGCTAGAGAAATTTCATAAAGTTTTGTGCTGCAAATATAAAATGATCAATTACTTGCAAGTTCTACCCAGAACTCACCAATTTTTTTGTCATTGTAAGTGGCGATTACAGGGTAAAGTTTCCCTTTTTTGTTAACAGAATAGCGGGTCCAGAGATCCTGGTTGGTGTATATGGGGTAGTCGAGATCATTTCCGTCATTAGCAGACGTCGGTGGTGCAAAGCCTTTAAAATTGATGAAAACATCGCTGTCCAAATGGGGAATATTCGTTCTGATTCCCTTGAGGATCAGCCGGCTGTCTTTTTTTACGAACAGCGTGGCGCCGGCGGGAAGGGTTTCGATCGAGTCATTCACATTAACGATAAGTTCTTCCGCCTTTATGGCAGCATGATCAACGCTGGCAACAATTGCAGGCTGGACTGAATCAGGAACGCCAACTTCCAGTGCAACCCAGCCGCATTTTTCCGAATCCTTTCGCACGATGACTTTAGTGTCTTTTGATATACTGAAAGGGATGTTGGTGTCATTTTTATTGCCCAAGCCGTTTATGTCAGCAACCATCCCACGCTTGTAATTTGCAATGATATCTGTGACGAGGACCACGTCCCCCGGCTTGATTTTTAGGGTTGAGCCATGGGGCATGGCAAGGGCAGGGCCATCATTGACCTTGATGAGGAGATAAGCAAGTTTTGGTTTTTTCAAATCCAGTCCCGGTGTATCCAATTCTATTCCGAGCATTTCCATGAAGGTATTGATAACAAGTTTATGCAGGGAAATTTTCACTTCAAGTTTATCTATGGTTTTTGAGGTTTCAACACCAAAGGCAGGTATAAGGGCTTGGGTGAGAGCATAGTGTGTAGCTGATAGTCTTTGCTCAGGGTGGCTGGTTTTTTCAGATATCGTGTTATGGTTGTTGGGTCTGAAGTGGTACCTTTTGTTTTCAATCTGGCTGTTTACTTTTTTTATGACATTTCTGGCCAGACCGCCCAAGTTGATCGATCCCTGGTTATCCGGCAGCGAATGGGCCTCTGCATCGTAGATGATGGATTGGCCGTAGCGCTTGGGGTTTTCCATATTGTTAATCCAGGTTGGGGAATAAAAACCGGAGCCCTCGTGGAGGTTGAGCAGGAGGTCGCTTTCAGCAATAAGGTGCTTCAGGACGATGACAACTTCTTCATCAAGGCTTTTCTTCAAATTACCGTTTACGCCGAACTTGCGGTTCATATCACCGGTCAACCCTTCGCGCTGATTCAGCAATATTGAATAAAAGTTTGCCCGGGGCACAACTATGAGATTGCCTTTCTTGAGATGGATATCTGCATAGAGGTCCGCTGTCATATAGCTACCAGGTTCGTCCCCCTGTATGCCTCCAATGATCATGATTGTTTTGCCCGGTTGTTCGCCGAATATCCGGTAGACGTTAAGTTCGTGGTCTGTGTTGGGCAGGAAAACCTCATGGATTACCTGGGCTTGGCTGCTGGCATGAACAATAATAAAAGACAGCAGAAGAGTTAAGAACCATATGGCAGAAATTCTAATTTTCAAGGCTTTTCTCCTTTACCAAGATGCAGGAATAGACCTGTGATTCAGCTCTCACCAGTTTCGACAAACAAGTTGAGATGAAAACCTTTGCAGGAAATATTGCTAACACTCTCTGTATAAGTTGCATAATGACTCCTTTCTTGAAGAATATGTGTCACTGCTTCCCATATTATTATGCACATAAATCAATTTGTGCACATAAATATATTGTACCTTGGTACTATATTATTGTGTTTTTTTATAGAAAAATTTTACTGATCGAAATTTAAGCATGCAACACCTTTAAAATTATATATGGGTTACAAAATGATTATTTTTGAGGAGGAAAGTATTTATCAGGAGAAAAAATGTGAAGAATTTCAGAAGCCTTACCCTAATGTTGTCTTCCAGCAATCTTATGCCGGGGCAACATTAGCAATGAACAAACAGACCCTTCCCGGCATGCAGGGAGGGGTCTGTCCCTGACTATAATTCTTTACACAACGTCCTGGTTAGGCTAATTAAGATACCCATGGCAAATAGTGAAACAGATGCAACTATGCTGTCCGGCGAGCAGTACTCCCTGAATTTGGATGTTCAGGTAATTGGTATTTTACGTGGTATTGAGGCTGGTCGGTTCAGCTTTCTTATGCAGGCCGCTTTTTCTGCTGGACTGCAGGCCATCGAAGTAACCATGAATACGCCAGGGGCTGAAGCAATAATTGCAGCTAACAGAGATCGCGTTCCAGCAGGAAAGTACCTGGGCATGGGTACTATCCGCAACCCCCTGGAAGTCCAAAAGGCCTATGAAGCCGGTGCCATGTTTATTGTCACCCCGAATGCAGACCCTGAAGTCATAGAATTAGCCCGAACTAAAGGTATTCCTGTTATTGCCGGAGCCTTAACCCCGACAGAAGTATACAGGGCCTGGGAGGCTGGAGCTGCAATGGTTAAGGTTTTTCCATGCCGGGCTCTTGGAGGACCGCACTATATCAGGGAACTCTGCGGTCCCTTTGATCATATCCCTTTCGTGGCAGTCGGCGGTGTGACCCTTGAAAATGCACGGGAATATATGCAGGCAGGGGCAGCAGCAGTAGGTGTCGGCATTTCACTCTTTGGCGAGCAGGCAGTGAGTGCAGAAGACTGGAATGGGGTGTGTATTAATGTGGAAAAGTTTATCCAGCGTTGTACATCTGCGTGAAATGCGAAAAGGATTGGTTAGAGGGCCCGGATTTATCGCTTTTGTTTTTATATGGTACCAAGCATTAAACTCTCAGTACCTTTAAGATAAACAGCTTACAGTTTTAAATCTTTAACCTTTAACCTTTAGTCAGTCGGTTAGTATTTCAATGGAAGTTTTGCGTCCTTCCAGGCTGAGATGCCGCCCTTGAGGTTATAGACCTCATCCCAGCCGTTTTTCGACATGAGCTGGCCCAGTGCCAGGGAGCGGCCGCCAACAGCACAAATAAGCAGAATTGGTTTGTTTTGGGGGGGGCGTTCGGTGCCCTTAATGATGCTCCAAAGTGGCATCAGGGTTGAACCCGCTATATAGCCTTCACTCAATTCGTCTTGACCGCGGACGTCTATAAGCAGAATGTCTTTGCGGCTTTCAATGAGATTCTGAGCCTCTTGAGGGGTCACCGTTTTAAAAAGAGAGTGCTGTTCTTCCAAACCAGGGAACTGCGGTTGCGCGGCAGGGGCCAATTGTGAACCAAGAAAAACAAACAGAAATGCAGAGATTGTCAGGGCTACGATTCTTTTCATTACAGTAGTTCCAGTATGGTAATTATTATTAGTTGATATTTGTTATCAGGACTGCAAAACTTACCTAACGGTAAGTACTGGATGGATAATTGGCAAGGGTAAAAAAAGAAATGCCGAAAAATATTTAAATTTACTCTAAGCGCGGGTCAACTGGCGGTATTTTATCCTGCGCGGCTGTTCTGCAGCAGCCCCGAGCCGCTTCTTGCGGTCTGCTTCATACTCAGAGTAATTGCCCTCGAACCAGACTACTTTGCTGTCCCCTTCAAAGGCCAAGATATGGGTGGCTATCCTGTCAAGAAACCAACGGTCATGACTGATGACAACCACGCAGCCGGCAAAATGCTCCAAACCCTCTTCCAGGGCCCGCAGGGTGTTGACATCAAGATCGTTTGTCGGTTCATCCAGTAAAAGCACATTGGCTCCTTCTTTCAGCATACGGGCCAGGTGCACCCTGTTCCTCTCGCCCCCTGAAAGCTGGCCCACTTTTTTTTGCTGGTCGGAACCGGAGAAATTGAAACGTGCCACATAGGCCCGGGAGTTTACCTCACGGTCACCCAGAGTGATGGTATCCTCCCCATCTGCAATGACCTGCCAGATAGATTTGTCAGGACCCAGGGCATCGCGGCTCTGATCAACATAGGCGAGTTTGACCGTATCGCCAAGTCTGATGGAACCGGAGGTCGGCTGTTCCTGGTTGGTTATCATTTTGAACAGGGTTGACTTGCCGGCACCGTTGGGACCGATGATCCCGACAATACCTCCAGGAGGCAGTTTGAAGTTCATATCCTCGAACAACAGTCTGTCTCCAAAGGCCTTGGAGATATGGTCGGCTTCAATAACGCTTTTGCCCAGCCGCGGGCCAGGGGGGATATAGATCTCCTGGTCCCGGATTTTTTTCTGCGTCTCCTGGTTGAGCAGGTTTTCATAGGAACTGATCCTGGCCTTGGCTTTTGCATGCCTGCCCTTGGGCGACATCCTGATCCATTCCAGCTCGCGCTGAAGTGTCTTCTGTCTATCGCTCTCCTGTTTTTCTTCAAGCTGCAATCTTTTCTGCTTCTGTTCCAACCAAGAAGAATAGTTGCCCTTCCAGGGGATGCCGTGTCCCCTGTCCAGTTCAAGAATCCAGCCGGCAATGTTGTCCAGGAAATAGCGGTCATGGGTAACGGCTATGACTGTACCTTCGTATTGCTGCAGATGATGCTCCAGCCAGGCCACCGATTCAGCATCCAGATGATTGGTAGGCTCGTCGAGCAGCAGGATGTCTGGTTTTTGAAGAAGCAGTCTGCAGAGAGCCACCCGGCGGCGCTCTCCACCTGATATCACATTGACGGACGTGTCCCCGTGGGGGCAGCGCAGGGCGTCCATGGCCATTTCCAGCCGGCTCTCAATATCCCAGGCATCCAAGTTGTCAAGTTTTTCCTGGACCTCTCCCTGGCGCTCAATGAGCTGGTTCATTGCAGCATCGTCCAGGGATTCTGCAAACCTCGCATTGATATCGTTAAATTCCGCCAGCAGGTCGACCTGTTCTTGTGCGCCCTGCTTGACAACTTCTAAAACAGTTTTTGTTTCTCCTGCTAGAGGTTCCTGTTCAAGGTAGCCAATGGTGAACCCGGGAGTTGTAGTTATTCTGCCGTTGTACTCATGGTCAACACCCGCCATGATTCGCAGGACGGTACTCTTGCCGGAGCCGTTCAGCCCCAGCACCCCAATTTTAGCGCCATAGAAAAAAGAAAGACTGATGTCTTTGATGACCGGCTTTTTATTATAAAACTTGCTTACTCCGATCATGGAGTAGATAATCTTCTGTGGTTCGTTACCCATACTATTGCACAATCCTTTATTTTATCGGTTTCGAAGGGATACTGGTGCTGATCCTCAAAGAGAGGCGGGAGCATACCATAAGTCCCAAAACAGCGCTACAACTCTCAAAAAAATCTTCCTGCCGGGAAAAAATCTGCGGGGCATGTATTTACGCCTGCAATTTTTTCTTGAGATTCAAATTAGTCGCTGTTATTATCATTTTTTTAAAAAAATGACTGCAAAAGGTTTCATGGGAACGCAATTCCTTAATGAGGAAGCTGCCTCTCATGTTAAATTTATTACTGTATGCATAAATTTCGATCAGCATAAATTTTCTAAAAAAAACAATTTAATACCAAAGTACAATAGACTTATGTGGATAAATAGATTTATGTATATAGCCAATGCAGGGGAGAGTATTGACCTGTGACCAAAATGTGGAGGGGCCAATAACAGGGAAAGATGTTACAGACTTGTTTTGGGGCTGCATGAAAATGAAAAGAAGAGATTTTTTAAAAGCTGCAACGGCTGGTGTCCTCCTCAGTGGTATTGACCCGTTTTCCTTTGCATCTGCCGCCCAGTTGTTTCCTCCACCCCAACGGCTCTCCCAGCCGGACTTTGATGGCCATATCAAAGACTATCTTCATAAGATGGACAATTTTGACCATCCCCATTCAGGGGATATAATTCTCGAAAATAAACAACTATCCCTTCTCAATGCATGCGTTTCGAGGCTGAAACGACTCCAGAGTATGGCGGGACACGGCAATTTTAATATTCTGAGCTTTGATGAGGGCTTGGCAATTGCCCGCAGATATCCCAAAGTAGGAAGTTTCACCAAGGAGGAACAGGACTTCTTGGAAAAGATTTTTTACAGCGATAGCGCTATCTATGGTTTCTGGGGCGAAAAACCTATTGACAGCATAACCACCCGTATCAATGAAAGAAAGGTGGTGAATATCTCAGGGTCCGGAAATTATCTCTACAAAGGCAAACCCCGCGAAATGTATGAAAAATTAAGAAAGCGTGTGGGGGACCAGTTATACCTGACTTCCGGTATAAGGGGCGTGGTCAAACAGTTTTTGCTCTTCCTCGATAAGGCTCACATCAATAATGGCAACCTCTCTCTGGCCTCCCGTTCTTTAGCTCCTCCTGGGTATTCTTATCATGGCATTGCTGATTTCGATGTGGGGCAGACCGGCTTTGGAGCTTTAAATTTTACGGGAAAATTTACAACTACAGAAGTTTTTAAGAAACTTGAAGATATGGACTATGTCACTATCCGTTACCCCAAGGACAACCTCAAGGGGGTACGTTTTGAACCATGGCATATCAAGGTTTAGCCCGAGGCATAAACCATAGGTTCGAAACGTTCTGACTTCAAAATTTATTCCTGCGCAGCCCCAATACGGATCTTGATTATCATTCCCCCAGCATGGATGCTATTTAGTTATCAGCAAAGCCCCCCAGCCATCTGAAGAAAATTCACTTATCAAACGCAAGCCCCTCTTTTCAAACAACCCAAGCACTTTTGTATTTCTCGAAACCGGGAAGCCGGCCGTTATAAGCAAAGCCTGTTCTTTGAGAAATTTTGCAATATAGGGTACGGCCTTAAACAGCACCGATGGCACAAGGTTAGCCAGGATCAGGTCATATTGCCCTGTTACATCATGCCATGATGTATGTAATACTTGTGCAGAGTGTGAAAGTCGATTGATCTGTATATTCCTGCGGGCAACCTCTACTGCGTTTGGATCAATTTCAACGGCATGCACCCGTGCTGCTCCCAACCGGAGTGCTGCTATGGTCAATATGCCTGAACCGCAGCCGATATCAAGTACAGAGCGTGCAACGTGTTTTTTTTCTAAATCTCGCTCTGCCACCAGTTTGAGCAACTGCAAACAGAGACGGGTTGAAGGGTGCAGGCCGGTGCCAAAGGCATGGGCTGGCCGGAGAAGAATATCGGAGGATTTTGGTGGAGGTTTCTTTCTGCCATCCCAAGGGACTATGCGAATGCCTTCGACCGGCGAAAAAGGTCTTTTGTTTTGTGCAGTACATAGGGTTGGTTCAGAACAATCAATATTCCTGACATGTAAATCAATACCGAGCTCAGCTGCACAGTGATTCTCAATGTTTGCTACGTATGCAGCAATTTCCTGCAACAGGCGGTCAGGCGATTGTGCTTCAACAGTAAAATTAAGCGTAAAACGGCCACTGCTGCATTTGGTGAGAATTTCTTGAACCTGCTGCTCAGGAACAAGACGGGCTAATCCTGGGAGCAGGTCTTGTTTAAGAAGATTGTTTGCTTTGATGCTGATTTCAAGTTTCATTGCAGGAGTAAAATTGCAGCCTAGTTGCGGAAGACTTTTCTGACCCATGAAAGGAAATAGCGTGTGAGGCTTTTGCGGCGTAAGAGGAATTCTGCCTGGGCGTCGGTAACCTCCTTGCCAGTCTGATCCCGAAAGGAGGAGGATTTCATGATGGCAAATATCTGTGATGGATAAACGCTGCGGTGCCCGGTCATCAGGAAGCTGGTGACGCAGGCAACTGCTGCATAGGGAGCTATTTGCGCACCAAAAAGTTCCACAGCCAGGATGGATGCGGCAATGGGAGTGTTTGCTGCGCCAGCCAAAAGAGCCACCATGCCGATGGCGGCGAAAGTCGCCGGGTCAACACCGAGCATTGCTCCCAACAGGCTGCCAAAGGTGGCACCGATAAAAAAGACAGGAGTCACCATGCCGCCGCTGCCGCCAAAGGTAAGGGTGATGCAGGTAAATATTATTTTTGCAGCAAAGGCGTACCACGCCACCCTTGCACCTGCAAGTGTGGCCTCAATGGTGTCAAGCCCGAGCCCCAGGTATTCGGTGGAAAAAAAGAGGGTTAAGAGGATAAGAACTGTGCCGCCGAGAAGCCCTTTCAAGGGGGGCCACCAAGGTATTTTTTCAGAAAGTCTCTGGAACAGATTTAATGTCTCGACAAGAAGCAGGGAACAAAGACCAAATAAAATTCCGGAAAGAAGTACCTTAATGAAAAAGAGTTCGGTAAAGGCAGGCACAAAATCGATCTGATGATAAAAATAGGAAACCCCCAGAGCTGAAGAAACCTGGTATCCCATTACCCCTGCAATGAAGGTTGGCAGAAGCACTTCATACATGATGCCTCCAACAAACAGAACTTCGATACCGAAGATCGCGCCTGCGATGGGCGTGCCAAAAACAGAGGCAAAACCGGCACTGATGCCGCAAATCACCAGTTTTCTGCGGTCTGCTTTGTCAAAGTGCAGCAGGTTGCCGATTATTGAAGCTAATCCGCCTCCGATCTGGGCACAGGGGCCCTCCTTGCCGGCCGAACCACCGCAGGCAAGAGTGATAACAGTGGTAATCAATTTTATGGGGACCACAATCGGTTTGATGTATCCGTCATGGCGATGCACAGCTTCAATTACTTTTTCGGTTCCATGACCTTCAGCTTCAGGAGCCAGGTATTTTGTAATATAGGAACTCAGGGCCAGCGCCAAGGGTAGAAGGAAGAAATAGTATGAGTGTTCGCCAAGGCGTATGGTGCTCCATTTCAGGGAAACCAGGAAAAGTGAAGTTGAGAAACCAACAACCACGCCAATCAGGCTTGCCACGATAAACCATTTGAAGATGCTGACTAAAAGAATGGATTCTTCTGTAATGGATTTTTTCATTTCCCTGAACGGATACAATATTCTCTTTGCAGTTTTTTCCAGTAAGACATCGTCATAATACCCCAAATGCCTTTTAATTCAATGGCAATTGCTCCAGCCATTTTTATGGTTCATTTATGTGTCAGGTATAGTGTGAGATTTCGGAGGATTGTTCTTCAGAAACTGCTAGTCACCTGAATTTCTGGGAGATGAAAGGGGAGCCTGTGTTTTTTAGTCGTCATGGCATATAAAGAATTTTCTGACTGACTCTATCTGGCTGGAAAGGCATAGCACGGTTATGACGTCCCCGGTAAGTATCCTGGTATTCCCGTCAGGCACTAAAACTGTTCCATAACGCAGGATTGAGACAACATTGGTGTTTCTGGGAAGATGCATATCAGCCAACCGTTTGCCGGTGCCGGCACAATTGGACTCCACCTTGATCTCGATGAAATCGAGCCCGGTCACCTTGCGCAGGGTGGAACGTTCCTGGGCCAGCTGGTCTTTTTGTTTGCGCATCAAACCAACATTATAGGCCCGGACTATATCACTGCGGCTGATGAGGCCGACAAACTGCTTCGGATTATTCCTTGCAACAACCGGCAGCCGGGCCAGGTCACGGGGGGCCATTTTTCTGATGGCTGACCATATGGGTTCGTCCGGGAAAACCGTGACCGGTTCAGGAGTTGCCACATCCCAGACTTTCAAGTCCCGCAGGTTGACGTCTTTTCTATGCAGGGTTCGCTCCATATCCTGGATAGTCCTTTCCATATCCTGCATGGTTACCATGCCGTAAAGTTCATTGTTGCTGTCCAGAACGGGAAAGCCGCCGAGATGCGTTTCCTGGAAAGCTCCAAAAAGATCAGCAACGCTCTGTTCATTCTGCATCGTGATCGGTGCCTTGTTCATTACCTCTTCCACCTCTACGGTCTGCATGATGTCCATATCCCGACCCTGTTCAAAGCGTATGCCCCGCTTGGAAAGTTTCAACGTATAAATGGAATCTGAATGCAGCCATTGGGCAAAGGTGGAAGCAACCATTCCTGCTGCCATAAGCGGCAGGATCAACCGGTAGTCATTGCTCATTTCAAAAACAATGAGCATGGAGGTGAGTGGTGCCCTGGCTGCCGCAGAAAAAACCGCGGCCATGCCGACCAGGGCATAGGCCCCGATTTCAATGGTAAGGCCTGGGAAAAGACGCATTGCCAGGTAACCGAAGGAGCCGCCCAGCATGGCACCTGTAAAAAGGGAAGGGGCAAAAACACCTCCGGAATTACCGGATCCCAGGGTGAACGAAGTCGCCAATGGCTTAAGGAAAATAAGAATAAATAATAACAGGAACGGGGCGCGACCATGCAGTACTTCTTCAAGGAACAGGAAACCGGAGCCAAAAACATGCGGATAGTTTTCAACCAGCGGCAGGCCCAATGTCATGTCAGCCGCTGATACATGCAGGCTACTCCCCATATAAGGGTAGAAAAAGGCAAGCATACCAAGAAGCAACGAACCCACTGCAGGTTTAAGCCATAGAGGAATTGCAAGTTGATCAAACACGTCTTCAGTATAGTAAAGCAAGCGGATGAAAAATATGCCGACTAACGCTGCCAGAAGCCCCAGGACCACATAGAGCAGAATTTCCCAGGATGAGTGCATGACATAGCCTGGGATCTCAAAAGCCGGACGGGCACCCAGAAAGATGCGGCTGACAATACTTGCAGCTACGGCTGAAACAACCACGTTACCGAATACGGCTACCTGCAGTTCGCTGAGCAGTACTTCTATTGCAAAAACCACACCGGCAATGGGGGCGTTGAATGTTGCAGCAATACCTGCTGCTGCACCGCAGGCAACCAGGTTTTTTATCCTTTCATCGGACAGGTGCAGCCACTGGCCGACAGATGAACCCAGGGCGGAACCGACCTGGACGATAGGTCCTTCACGGCCTGCTGATCCACCTGTACCGATACAAAGAGCCGAGGCTATTATTTTTGCCAGGGCCACTCTGGGCCGGATGCGTCCTCCCCGTAAGATGATGGCCTGCATTACCTCAGGGACCCCGTGGCCTTTGGCCTCGACGGCAAATTTGGCTATGATGGGCCCGACAAGAAGACCACCGATGACCGGTATCAGGATTATCCAGAAGCGGCCTAAGGCTGGGAAAATATTTTCTGCTCCGCCGTAGGCAGTCACCTGGATGAAACCGATGAGGCGGATAAAAAATACAGCAGCAAGGCCGGTGGCGACCCCTACAATAAGTGCCATAACCAGCAGAACAAGCCCCTCCCTCGGGGCAAGGTGGTCAAGCAGTTTGGCCAGGTATCGTTTGATCATAAAAAAGTAGGCATGATAGGCTTGCAGTCCTTCCTGCAGTTTAGCAATAAATTCTGATATTACAAATGCTTACTTTAGATAGTAACTACTGTCAAGGGTGGAACAGCCTGCAAACAGGAAAAGAACGTTTTTCCCACATTGAATATCTGGCACAGGATAAGAGAGGTGCTTAATATATATTAGTAAGTGAATTTTATGTGGATTTTACAGTAACCTGCTCCGAATAAAAAATTCATGAGGTGGATAAAGCTATGAAAATGAAAACGTATGATAGTTTCAACATGAGGAAAAGGTTGGTAACTTTGCTGGCAGTATTTATTGCCCTTTTTCTTTTAGTTGGATGTGCCGGGGGTAATTACGGGAAAATTGCCAGGGACAGGGATCTGGACAACATGTTTCTCAGTTATGAGGTATTGCCGGACCACAGGTATTACACCAGCGGCGGATATGATGCCCCCAATGCCATTCTTGCAATTCATAGGGATTACGAGTTGGATAATCCGAGAAACCTCTGGGTATCAGTTCCGAATGTTGATACAGGCCAGATGCGAAAATGGATTGATACCATCGCTCCTGATCAGAATTATCGGAGGTCGGGTAGTTATTTTGCTGCTTACATCCTGAACCCGGATGGCAATAGAGTTGGTGCCTGGTTTTCAATTGAGAACTATACAACGGTTAAGTTTTTAGAGGGTAACAAGGTCCAGGTCTATCCACCGCCACTGAATCGGGATTTTTACAGGCCTAGAGGTTTCGGAATAAATTTCGGTATTTAAGTGAAATATGTCTTATGATCCCGGATAAGTTGCAAGCTATGACTGACGGTTCTCTATTAAAAATAATTAAGCATAACTGTGATATATCAGACGCCAGGGACAATGGAATCTACTCCATCTGTACCCTGGTGCTGAAATTGCGCAACCTCTATAAGTGGGAGCATGGTTTGCAACCTTGGGAGGAGCCTGACTCCCCAGTACTGCTTGACTGGATTGCCGCCAAGGAAGAATACTGGGCGACCATACGGGCTGAACCGTTTTCAGCCATTCCCATCAATGGAGAAAAGGTTGATCCCTTCCTGCTGCCTCCAATCAACAGGCATTTGTCAGTTGCCAACCATGTGTATGGTGCCGGCTACGGCAGATCCATGAAGGCGGTTTTTTTCATGGCGGAAATTCTTGAAGACCGCCTGGTGGACGGCTGCCCCACTCTAATTCTCGGCAAAGAAAAAGCCAGGGAGCTTTCCAGCCCCTTTGCCATGCTCCAGGATGGGGTCATCTATATCAGAAAGGATCCCATGCGCTTTTTTTTCTGGGACCAGATCCAGGAAATTAACCCCTCCTGCAGGCCTGCCATGCAGCAGGCGCTTGGGTCTTACGGCGTTATGAAAGAGGGTTGTGCCCTTGACCGGGAAAAGTTGATCGCCGTGTTTGATGCAATAGTTGAAGAGGAATTGGAGATATTTATCTATCATGAGGTAGGTGAGCGCCAGGAAAATATGCTCAACGGTAATGTGCTTAAAAGAATCATAGCGGCTTTTCCTGCTTCGGCCCTTGAACTGCTGGCCCGTGCAGTCAAGGACATTTTAGCCGACACCCATCCCAGGGGCCTTCTCAGCCATATTGTAGGTCTGGAGAAAAAAAGTTCTCTGGGTTTTTACATGTCCTTTCTGGATGGTATGCGCAAGCTTCTTTGTCCGGAGCTGAATGAAGCGAGCAAAGTCTTCTGGGATAATGGTGACTGGTCTTTACTGCAAATGGCAATAATGGAGTGCCGTGAAAAAAACGAGGTAATTGCGGGCAAGCTTCAGAAAGTGAGCCAAAGGCTGGATCAGGGGGAATCTCCTGAAAAAATCAGGAATTGGGCTGAGATAAATGTGCTGGCACCACTTGGGCTCCAGGTGCCGGACAGGGAGGAGGGGACTACTTGAGCAGCCTGTCAGTCAAACCTGGATAATCCAGAATCACACCACCCTCTTGTTCCGCACCATATTTCTCAGCCGACTCTTTTGAGCTGAATGCCAGAATGGGAGCATCTTTGTTTATTTCATCCAGCCAGAAGTGAGCTTTGCCTATTTCAATTTTTTCAGAAGTATAATAATCATAAACCGTGGCACTGATGTCAAAACTGACCATTTCCATGGCGCAGAGTTCTTCGCGGTAGCTGACGCCGCAGCCGATATCATCGAAGAATACAGGGTTGTTGACTACGGCATCCAGTGAGTATTTCAGCATGTCCCCGCTTTCTTTTTTCTCCAGCCGGGTGCAGACGGGAGCGTTCTCATCAGCAGCTGCATTTGAGTAGACCAAAAAAGAAAAGGAAAAAACCGTAAGTAAGGTGAAGATATATTTTGTCAGCATGATGCAATACTCCCAGATCATCAATATATTTAATTTAAACGCAGCCAGAAACACCCGCTCCCCTGTATAAAAAACCTGTTTTGAATCTGCTGAAAAATGACATAAAATAAAACAAGTGTCAAACATCGGAAAAGAGCTGTGTGCAATTTTTAATTTAACCGGAGCCGGCTTATGGACGGAAGAATTCAACTCATAGAAGCCGATATTACTGTTCTTCAAGTGGACGCTATTGTAAATGCGGCAAATAATACACTGCTGGGCGGCGGAGGCGTTGATGGAGCAATTCACCGTGCCGCTGGCCCTGGCCTTCTGGAGGAGTGCAGAACGTTGAACGGATGCGCCACAGGGGATGCCAAGATAACGAAAGGCTACAACCTCCCGGCGCAATATGTAATCCATACCGTCGGACCCGTCTGGCACTCCGGTGCATCAGGGGAGGAGGGCTTGCTGGCCAGTTGTTACCAAAGGTGCTTCAAGCTCGCCATGGAAAATAACTTGCGAACCATTGCCTTTCCGGCCATCAGCACCGGTGTCTATGGTTTTCCTAAAAAAAAGGCTGCCGCAATAGCCGTAAGAGAAACCCAAAAGGCTTTGTCTGATAATGAGAAATTGGAAAGTGTTCTGTTTGTCTGTTTCAATACCGAAACCAGGTCGGCCTATGAAGAAGCCCTGCAGGAAAGGCATGACATCAGTGGCGATGAAGAGGTTGTATAAGTCGGGTAGCTGCGGCAGTTGCTCATCGGTGTGCCAGCTTCAACACTTCACTTCCCGACAACAATATATTCCTGTTTGCCTTCATCCCAGTAATATCCATCCCCAGACCAGATTTCATCAACTTTCTGCCAGTCATACTTGATATTATCCAGGGCGCTGAAAGTGTCATAGACTGCCAGGATTTCGGCATCCTCTACGCGACTGTCACGGTTGGCGTCCGCCCAGTGATATTCTGCAAGGGGTAGGATCAGTGAACCTGCTATGGTTGTTTCCGAGGATTTTTTGTCTCTCAAGGTAACAGAGCCATTGAAGCGAAGGGGAGCATCATGCGCGGCGCCGGATTCATTACCAAGCTTTTTCGCCAGATAAACAAAGGTTGTGGTTAGACCCGTTGTTCTGCTGATCCACTTAAGGCTTCCGTTTTTTTTGTCAAAGCTTGTAAAAGGAGGTGCGCTGACAATCGGTTCGCAACCTTCAGGAAGCATCTCCTTGAGAATCAGAGAAAAAGGCCCCTGCTGTTTGGTCGTAACCTGAATAACTACTGGAAATGGCTGACCTGCCGGTATATGTGGAGGGAGGAGCCGGATGGCGAAAATAGTGATCGGGGCCGGCTGTTTAAAACTGTACCAGATAAATGGCAGCAGCAGGACAACGCTCAGTGCCAAAAGCCAGAGTAGGATCCGATTGGACCTTGGTATTTTAGGCTGTGAAGCAGTAATTGCTGGTGTATCGTCCAGCGAGGCTGGCTCTTCTTCTTTTTCAAGAATCTGTTCAAGAGGCACCTCAAGTGCTTCAGCAAGTTTGTGTGCATTTTCCTCCTTTATGGAAGGATAACGCTTGTTTTCCCAGCGGGAGATAGTGTCTGTGGTTACTCCTACCACGGTGGCGATATAGAGCTGTGTAAGCCCTTTTGACTCACGCAGGCTCCGCACCTTGGAGCCATCTATCTTAACCATTTGATACGGGCCTGGAAATATCTGTTCACTCATTCTGAGAGGAATTACAATTTTTTATTATTTTTTATGATTATAAAGCTGCATCATATTAGCCCAAGTTCACAGAACCTGCACAGGTTTTTCATTCATAGCCAAATCGGCCGGTCTTGCAAATAGTGCTAAGGATACATCTTTCTAAGATGTCTGGTCGATATCGGCCAACATCTACAGCAATATAGCCCGACATCATCTACTATTTTCGTGTCAGTTTCTTACAATCGAGAACAGGCAAACAAGTGCCAGGTATTAATTCATACAAAAACATAAAAGGAGGAATGGCAATGAAGAAAATTTGGTTACTGGTCTTTATGGTGTTGTCAGCAACGGCCCTGTTCGTGGGGACGTCTTTTGGCACCGAGGGAACAGGCTTGAAGGCTCCGGAAGCAGAGATTATTATTGAGGGAGAAAAAAAATCTGCAAAATTTTCCCATCCGGTCCACTTGAACCTTGGTGTGGCTTGCGGTCAGTGTCATCATGACAGTCAGCACCAGCCATTAACAGACACAGACATTGCGGTCATGGAAAACGGTCAGCAGCTTAGCTGTGCAAACTGTCACAACAAGGATTTCAGCGACCCGAAACTCCAGACTCCCAAAGCCGCATTTCATGCGCGCTGCAAGGAATGCCACAAGCAGGGGGTCGATGGCAAGACAGGCCCGACCAAGTGTACAGGCTGCCACGTTAAGTAAATAACA
>JAHEID010000199.1 GCA_024639555.1 Deltaproteobacteria bacterium | reverse complement strand
CCTACCTCGCCCTCGCGGCAGAAAACATCGCATCCTTTTTCCTGGGCACCCTCAGCAACTACAACAATGGCATAATCCTTGCCGTGCAATTCATTATCAGCAATCTTATCGCATACCTTGTCAATATCAAAAACAAACTCGGGGATAAGGATAACATCCGCTCCGCCGGAAATTCCTGAGTTGAGTGCTATCCAGCCGGACTCCCTCCCCATGACTTCCACCACCATAACCCGATCGTGGGATTTTGCTGTAGAATGCAGCCTGTCCAGGGCCTCTGTAGCAGTTGATACAGCAGTGTCAAAACCAAATGTGAGATTAGTCACCCCGAGGTCGTTATCAATGGTTTTGGGTACCCCGACAACAGGCATACCAAGTTCAGCGAAACGGCGGGCGATCTCCAGACTGCCGTCCCCTCCCACGGCAATATGACAGGCAAAGCCCATCCTTTTGAAGTTCTTGAGGATCCGCTCTGAAACATCCCGGATCAAAGTCTCTCCGGCCATGTTTTCCACCGGCATGGCAAACGGGTTTCCTTTATTCGTGCTGCCAAGGATAGTCCCTCCCGTAGGAGTTATGTCTTCCACTTTTTCAGGTGTTAAGCGCACCAGCTCATCAAGGTCCAGCAAGCCCTTATAGCCGCTGCGGCTCCCGTACACCTCCCAGCCACGAAGATGGGCGGATTTTACAACAGCAAAAATAACTGCATTTAATCCAGGGGCATCGCCGCCGCCTGTTGATATAATTATCTTCTTCATTTCTTACCTTATATATTTTTCAATTCTTTAATTGCTTCTTCATACATATGATAAAACTACTGCCAAGGAAACATCAAACTGGTTCATTTTGCAAATTTGTAGTAATATACATTTTTCTTCTTTGCAGTGCATCACTCTTTTTAAACTATGTGCCGTGACTTTTATTCAATAAAATTAACAAAATAAAAACTTAGTTTAGAGACATGGCTGTTTCATGCGGTTGACATATTTAGGCATGTTCCTTAGAGTTATGGAAAGAAAAATTTTGAAAACAGGTTTGTCTGCGACTTTTCAGGTCAACTTTTTTCTGGCATGAAAGCAAGCAGACAATAAGATTAAATAATAGGCAAGGAGTATTTGTAATGTTTGAAGTAACAGAGTTAGCGACACAAAATCTGAAATCGTACATGGAGCAGAACAAAATTGACTCTGCCCTGCGTATATCCCTGATGTCGGGTGGATGATCCGGTCCCTCTCTGGGGCTGGCTCTGGATGAGCCAAAAGAAACTGATGCAAAGTATGAGCAGGATGGATTGACTTTTTTGGTTGATAACAACCTGTTGGATACCTGCGGATCTATCAAGGTTGACTTTATTGACGCCGGTATGAGATCCGGATTTTCAATCAGTTCAGCCAAGCCGATTGGTGGCGGTGGTTGCAGCAGCGCCTCCTGCGGTTCTGGTGGCTGCGGTTGATTTCTTTCCTTTAATTGTTTTGCAAAAATACCCCCGGCAAAAAATGCCGGGGGTATTTTTTTGCCTGAGCGGGGACAGATTTTATATCTGTCCCCTTTATATTTATAGTGTTCAAAAAAACCGCATATATACTCCCGATATCACCCCTTTTCTTGACAGATTGCAGGAGCGAACTTACCCTTTTACTCAGTGCAAATTACAAACCATAATGAATTATTTAACATAGTTATAAATTGCGGAGGCAAACATGCAATTTGACAAATTTACTCTAAAATCTCAGGAAGCTATCCAGGAATCCCAGGCCATTGCTGAACGGTTGGGACACCAGGAAATTAAACAGGAACACCTCCTATCCACCCTGCTTGAACAAAAAGAAGGGGTCATTGTCCCGGTCCTGCAAAAAATGGGGGTTAATCTTCCAGCTTTGAAGGCTGAAACTGATAGCCTTCTTGACAAAATACCCAAAGTAAGCGGAGGGGGGTTCGGCCAGGTTTATGCTTCCCAGCAGTTTAAAAAAATTCTGGACCATTCATTTAATCTGGCTTCCAATATGCAGGATGAATATGTCAGCCAGGAGCATCTTTTCCTGGCACTCCTTTCAGAAAAGGATGCAGCCGCTGACCTGCTTCAGAAACACGGCATCAATAAAGACGCATTCCTGCAAGCCCTGGTCAGTATCCGTGGCAACCAGAGGGTAACAGATCCAAATCCTGAAGAAAAATACCAGGCCCTGGAAAAGTATGCCAGAAACCTGACTGATGTTGCCAAGCAGGGGAAACTCGATCCGGTGATCGGCCGTGATGATGAGATCCGCAGGGTCATTCAGGTTCTCTCCCGACGTACGAAAAACAACCCTGTATTAATAGGCGAACCTGGCGTGGGTAAAACAGCAATTGTTGAAGGACTTGCCCAACGCATTGTCAACGGGGATATTCCGGAAAGCCTGCGCAATAAACAGGTTGTCGCTCTTGATCTGGGTTCCCTGGTTGCCGGAGCAAAATATCGCGGCGAATTTGAAGACCGGCTTAAGGCTGTTCTGAAAGAAGTCCAGAAACGTGAAGGAGAGATTATTCTGTTCATTGATGAAATACATACCCTGGTTGGGGCAGGGGCAGCAGAAGGTTCAATGGATGCCTCCAATATGCTTAAACCCGCCCTGGCCCGCGGTGAACTCCATTGCGTAGGCGCTACGACCCTGAATGAATACAAGAAATACATAGAAAAGGATGCGGCCCTTGAAAGAAGATTCCAGCAGGTTCTCGTGCTTGAGCCCTCTGTGGAGGACTCCATAGCTATCCTTCGTGGCCTGAAGGAAAAATACGAGGTTCATCATGGTGTCCGCATCACAGATTCGGCAACTGTTGCTGCTGCTACTCTGTCAAACCGCTATATATCCGACCGCTTTCTGCCTGACAAGGCCATAGACCTTATTGATGAGGCGGCATCACGGCTGCGCATCGAGATCGATTCCATGCCAACAGAAATTGACGAAGTGGAACGCAAAAAAATAAAACTGGAGATCGAGCGTGAGGCCTTAAAAAAAGAAAAGGATAAGGCCTCTAAAGAACATCTTGCCAAACTGGAAAATGAACTGGCTGATATCAACGAATCCTTAAACAGCATGAAGGGCCACTGGTCTTTGGAAAAGGAAATCATCCAGAAAATCAGGGATATCAAGGCCAAGATTGAAGAAGCAGGGATTGAAGAACAGCGGGCCGAAAGGGAGGGTGATCTCAGCAAAGTTGCAGAAATACGCTACGGCAGAATTGTTGAACTTGAGAAGCAGATGACCGCAGAAAATGAGCGACTGGCCGAAATCCAGCAGGACCGCAAAATACTCAAAGAAGAAGTGGATGAGGAAGATGTGGCAAGTGTTGTGGCTAAGTGGACGGGAATACCGGTTGATAACCTGCTGGCATCCGAAAAAGATAAACTGGTGCACGCCGAAGAGTTCATGTCTCAAAGAGTTGTTGGCCAGGCAGAGCCTATCCAGGCTATTGCCAATGCGGTACGGAGAGCCAGAGCAGGCCTGCAGGACCCGAACCGGCCCCTTGGCTCCTTTATCTTTCTTGGGCCAACCGGTGTAGGAAAAACCGAACTGGCCCGCACCCTGGCTGAGTTTCTTTTTGACAGTGAACAGGCC
>JAHEID010000198.1 GCA_024639555.1 Deltaproteobacteria bacterium | reverse complement strand
AAAGATTTAAAACAATATATTACTTTAATATTTGGACTTCACTTTATTTATCAACAACTTACCCGCATAGCATAGCTGGGACCCACCAGCTAAGCTGGTGGATTAAGACGGATATTTAACTCCCAGACACAAACTGGAGGAAAGATGACACTGAATAGGATATTATTGCTGTTTGTTCTGCTGTTGACGGCGGAGATGGTCGCCTGCGGCGGTAAAAAGATCACGGTGGAAATCCCTCCGCAAATCGACCTGACGACGTTTGGAACCATCGGTGTCGTCGCCTTCGACGTGCAGAGCGACGAACAGTTGCCCGGCGACATCACCTTGAAATTCATCCAGCACCTTCAGGCGGCCCAGCCGGGCGTGCCGATACTCGAACTCGGCAATCAGGCCAATGTCCTGGGTGAGGTAGGTTTTGGCAGCCTCGACACAGAGGCTGTTAAGGCGATTGGCCTAAAGTACGGGGTCGATTCGCTGTTAACCGGCACTCTGGAGGTGACGCAGGCGCCCCCTGACGTTAAATTGGGCCAGGACCTGACCTCGATGAGTGCGGCATCGTACGTGCGCGGTAATCTCAATGTTCGTTTGCGCCAGACCCGCACCGCCGCAACCGTCTGGTCAAACGGTGCCCACGGCAAATGGAAATTGGCCGGTCTGAATCTTGCGTCCGGCAGCCTGTCGTCGATCGGCATGAGTAATGTCGAGGACAAGTACAAAAAAATGCTGCAGGAACTTGCCCGGGTCGGAACCGTTGATTTCCGCAAAAGCTATGAAACCCGTAGGATAAGTGAATAAAGAAACAGGAAAAGGGAACCATAACCGCCTCTTTTTTTTCACGCCGCAGCAACAAATGCAAACGTCTGCAAGCAAACCGGAGTTGTAACCTGTTTTTCCCTCTCCGGTTTTTTCATCAGAAGTTACGATATCCCCGGACAGGGTAACAGCAGAAGTGACCTGCAGAAAGTTACTCTTTGGGCAAGAACTCCGGACTTTTAGAACTCACAACGGTTACGACAATGAAAGGTAGTCAAATACCACCTATCCTGCTTGTGAGAGCACTCCAACTTTGGTTTGAAAAAAGAGTAATTTTCCCAAAAGACGAAATCGGCAATGTTGTCCAGGATGAAGAAAAGTTTAAAATATTTAGAAAAGTTATTGTTTTGCAAAAGGATCATAAGCTTAGAACTCAAGGAGCATTATTAAAGGTAAAATTCAAGTTTGCAAAATTCTCTTTTGATGCAAACAGACGTTTATCACTTATTCCGGTTCCGTTTATAATCGCACAACCAGGATTCATATCTAAAACATGGCTTATTGGTACTGAGACCGGATGTTTTCAAGGCCTTTATACTTGGGAATCGACCAAATCAGCTGAAAACTATGTTACCTCGTTTCCACTAAAATTAATGAAGAAGAGAGCACGACCGGACTCTTTATATTTACAGATTGCAGAAGTAGACTAGATTCTATGAACCTGAACAAAATGGCCAGGGAATTATGCAATATTAAACTATTACAGGATACTCATTAATGTTTATCGGACATTATGCAGTAGGGTTTGTATTAAAAAAGAGAACTAATACGATTCCATTATGGTTCACCTTCACTTTTAGGTGCTTTATAATTTAATTTCTAGGAGTTCGACCAGTTGAGAGGTTTCTCTCTAAACATTTTTAACAATACGTAATAAAGATTTTTTATTATATTAAATACACTGTATCAATTATTTGTCGGATATATGAATTCTTTCAGATTTAATGAAATTTTTTTCTCTAGGGTGCCAGGAAATTAGTCATACGTTTTTTACAAAATGCCTTTTTGGAGAAGCATGATAAAGTCCTCTGGAGGTACTGGCTGCTTAAACAAATATCCTTGACCCTCCTGTACCCCCAATTCCCTCAAAAGCTCAAGCTGTTCTACTGTCTCAATCCCTTCGGCGATGATCTTCATACCTAAACTATTTGCCATGGCGACAATCGCCTTGATAATGACAAGGTTGCTATTTTTCATGGTGCATCCCATTACAAATGAGCGGTCTATTTTGAGTGTATGCACTTTAAACATAGTCAGGTAACTCAGAGAAGAATATCCTGTACCAAAATCATCAAGGGAAATTTTTATTTGCAGGTCTTTCAACTGCCGCAGCATTTCAAGCGTATCCTCACAATCCTGCATCAATACACTTTCGGTGATTTCCACCTCAAGATATTTGGCATCAAGGTTATTTTCCTTTAAGTTTCTTTGGAAAATGTCCCCCAGGTTTTGAGCTCCCAACCTGTATCCTGAAATATTAATGGATATCGGCAAAGGACCTGGTCCGGCTTTAGCCCATTCATTATTCTGTCTGCATGTCGTCTCTATCAGCCATTTGTTTATCTGGGTGATTATGCCTGATTCTTCAGCAAGTGGTATAAATTTATCAGGTGATATCAAGGCCTTATGCGGGTGCATCCAACGAATGAGCGCTTCGGCACCGACAATTTTCCGTGAGACTAGATCTAGTTGTGGTTGATAATAAAGGAGAAATTCTTTCCGCTCAATTGCTTTGGCGAGATCCTTTTCAAGGGAGAACTTTTCAATTGCAGCTGCATTAAGCTTTCTGTCATAAAATTTAAAATTGTTCCTGCCATATTCTTTCGCCTGATACATGGCGACATCAGCATTTTTAAACAGTATATCAGCCTCAGAGCCATCTGAGGGAAAAATGCTGATTCCTATACTCACTGTAACACTTATCGAATTCCCTTTTATATGTTGCGTAATGGGTACCTTTTTAATAATGCGCCTGGCGATATCGGCGGCACTTTCTGGATCTTTAATATTGGATAGTACAATAATGAATTCATCTCCGCCAAACCTGGAAATGGCCGCATCCAATTCATCTTCTTTGTTTCTGCATATAGTATCAGAATTACGAACGCATTCTTTTATGATTTTTGCAGTATTTTGCAATAATATGTCGCCAATGTTGTGGCCGTAAGTGTCATTAATCTTTTTAAAGTGGTCAATGTCTAGAAAAAGCAGGGCAAATTTCTCTTTTTTCCTTTTTGCTTGTTGAACTTCATGTTCCATTCGATTTCGAAAGAGCCACCGGTTGGCCAGGCCGGTCAGGCTGTCGTAAAAAGCCAGCTGGCGAATCTCTTCTTCCGCGAGCTTCATCTTAGTCACATCCTGGATCACGCCCATCATTATTTCCGGCTGGTTATTTCCATTATAAAGTATTTCGGCCTGATTTAGTATGTACCGTTCGGTTTCATCCTTGAGCATAATCCGGTAATGCACTCCGAATGGTTGTTGGGCTTTTAATGAATATTCAATTTTATTCTGGACCTGGCCATGATCATCATCTATCACTGGGTCCAGGAACTCTTTAAAGGAAATACCAGTGTCATTTTTTTCATCATACCCAAGAAGTTGGCAGGCATCAGGAGAGCAATAAAATTCGTTTGTGGCGAGGATAATCTCCCAGTTGCCGATTCTCGCAATTTCCTGGGTTTTTTGCAGGCGCTTTTTGCTTTGTTCTATAGCACGAAAGGCGTGGCCGGCACGGAGCATATATTTTGCCTTGTGACCAAGCAATTGCCAGTTGAGGGGTTTTGAAACAAAATC
>JAHEID010000076.1 GCA_024639555.1 Deltaproteobacteria bacterium | reverse complement strand
TTTCCTATTATTTCGGAACCATGAAGATAAAACTCTACTTTCCCAACCCGAGCACCTTTGTCCCGAACGCTGTAAAACAACTTAAATATTACGGTGCCGGGATTTTCAGGGGAGAGCCCAACCCGCACCAGATGACCCCTGACAATAAATTCAATGCCCTGCAGAAAAATGCCTACGTGGGGATCATGTTCGTCTTTTTGCCGGCGCAGATGATAACAGGCCTCTTTCTCTGGCGGGTCAAGAGGTTCGAAAACTATATCGATCTTATCGGCGGCATAAAAATTGTGTCCTCTATTCATGTCCTGCTCTTTTTCTTTTTTGTGGCCTTTTTATTTGTACACATATACCTTGCGACCCTTGGACACACGCCTTTGGCGCATTTCAAGGCCATGTTTACGGGCTATGAAGAGCATCATGGGCCCGAAGCAGCCGAAGAAACTGCATTCTGAGTAAAACCTGGAAGAGAGGAACGAGCCCGGAAAAAATAATTGTAAATAAAGAAAAGCAAACAGGCTCAGGCAATAAAAAATGCAGCGTCAGAAATGGCGCTGCATTTTTTTGTTTAAACATTGTATTTAAGACTTCACAGATCCTGTGATACAGGCATGTTGCAGTAATCATATGCGGGTCATAATGAAACAGCTTAGGCCAAAGAAAAGAGTGCCCTGTGAGAGGCACCGGTTTTGTCAGTTGCTGTTTTTTCATCAGCTACCAGGATTTGGAACCATGGCAAGCACTACTGGAGTGGAGATCGGGATGTTTGGATAATTAGACAGCTACACTTCCCGTTTTAGATGATTTGCCAGGAAAGTCTTACCAATACTGATGATTTAAGGGTTTTTGTTTTAGCACACACTCGGTGTAAATTTTTTTACCCCTGTGTAAAGTATGGAGAAGCTTTTAATACTTTTAATGGAGCTTTATTGGTTGTGTGGTGTTTCCTCTGAACATTTTGAGAATCATTTTTGGTGAGTGGTCTAAGGGCAGGGAAAGGCATCTTTTAGAGCTGCAACAGCTAAAACAGAACCTTTAATATGTAAATTTTCAGGATGCGCGTTTAAGAAATTGGCAACAATCTTTACTAATTGTTCCAAATTAGCGGGTCGGGGGCTACAAAACACCGGCGGGTCAAAACACGCAACAGACCCGACGAAGGTTGTATGCAAATCATTCACACCGGATATATAACCCACACAAAAATTCACAGAAGACAAATTTACTGATTGTGTATTTTTATTATCCATATATCTAACAGCCTCCTGGCAATTTTCAAGAAGCATGTTGCCATCAATTTCTACCATTCCTGGAGAAGCAGAAGAAGCAATAAACAGAGAAGCTATTAACAGGAGAAAAGTCAGCTTTTTCATTGGCACCTCAATACTTGTATAAATATGGTTTTTATTACTTTAAAATCTATAGAAATATAATCCAATCATGATCTGTTTCTTGCAAAGGCATCAAGTTTCTTTATAATTCCAATGATAGATAACACGAAACAGCCGGGTTGCTTTTATCAAGGCAACCCGGCTGTCTACTATAGACCCGAAATTTTCCGTCCCTGCCTTGCGGCAGGTTTGGCTTTTTCTTGAGGTAAAAAAAATGCAAAAGCCTCTGTTAGGATAAAATATCCCCTCAGAGGCTTAAAACAAGTTTTATAGGCGCATCCCTTCTCATATGAAACCCCAGCAAAATGATATGCATTATGTAACTATGTTTGATAAAAATAAATAACCAGGAAGTCAAGATGAAAAAGTACCACAATATGGTAGTTGATGTGTGTGACTGGAAAGTCCGTGGAACTTTTCCAATGGAGACTTTCGATCACGCCGCCCAGATAATATGCAGGTCAAAATATTGAATGAGCCGCAGTTTTGTTAAAGGCCTGCTTTAATGGATTTGATTCTGTCCCGAAGTCATATGAGTCTTGTTGAGAATTTCATTATCAGAGTTATTGCCTTTTTTGTTTGCTCTGGGCAGCAGTATATGGAATGTTGTCCCTTCCGATTTGCTGTCAAACGATACACAGCCTCCATGATTTTGAACTATACCTGCAACGGCTGCAAGACCCAGGCCGCGCCCCAGGGATTTTGTAGTGTAAAATGGTTCGAATATCTGCTCCGAAATTTCCGCAGGGATTTCAGGGCCGGTATTGGTTATGTCTATTGATATATAGCGGCCTTCTGGGTGGACATTGCGAAAGGAGCATTGCCAATCTGCTTCCTTGGTTACATTCCTGGTTTGCACAGACAGGGTGCCGCCCTTTTCTTCCATGGCTTCAAAAGCGTTTGTAAATATATTCACCAGCATTTGTTTCATCTGGTTTGGGTCACCCAGAATAGGCCAGAGGTCTTTTGCCAGGGTATGTGAAATTTTAATTCTTGATGCCTCTCCTGTATGGGAAAATTTCAGCGTTTGCATGATAAGGGAATTAAGAACAAAATGTTCGAGCTTGTAGGTGCCTCCTTTGGCATATGCCAGCAGCTGGGTGGTAAGATCGCTCATACGGTGCGCAGCACTCCCTATAGCTTCCACGATGCCACACTCATCTTCTTTTGAGACACTTCCCATTTGCAACAGGTCGACATTGCCTACAACAGTGCCAAGGAGATTATTAAAATCGTGGGCAATACCTTTGGCGATCAGAGCGATAGACTGGTCTTTCTGCTGCTGAAAAAGCCGCGCCCGGAATTCTCTTTCCTCTTTTTCCAGGCGTAATTTTTCTGTAATATCACGTCCAACTTCGATAATACCGGAAATCTCGCCATCACTGCCTATGATAGGTGAGGCGCTGATCTCTAAAGCATATTCAGTTCCGTCTGCCCGTTTGTGCTTGTGCACAAGGGTCACGGGTTGTTTTGTCTCAAAAACTTTTTGCAGGGGGCAGGGATGTTCATCACCCATGCACGGTTTGCCTGCCTGGTGCGAGAACTGGTAGCAGAGAAGGGGTTCCGGCAAGGACAGGTCAACTACGTTCACTTCTGACGCTGCTTTGTTTATAAGACGTATGCGGTAGTCTTTATCAATGACCATGATGGATTCCGTCACCCCGTCAATAATTGACTGGAGAAAAGCCCTGGTAGCCTCAAGTTCATTCTGCATCTGTTTCAGTTCTGTAATATTGTGGGCTACCCTGACGGAACCGATATAGTTGCATCTGTCGTCATAAAGCGGAGAGATGCTGACAAGGTAATGCTCGTTTGGATGTTCTTCGTAGATTTCAACAGATTGTCCGTCGCAATATGCAGCGATGGATTCCGGGGATGTGATCTCATCAGGATTTTCTTTGCCATGGACAAGCAGGTAAAAATTTTTGCCGACAAGTTCGTCCCGGGATAAATTGAGATATTTTGCCATACTCTTATTGGCGCGCAGAATCTTATTACTGCTGTCAAGTATTGCGATCATGTCCGGAACAGTGTTGAATGTCTGCTCCCATTCCATTTTGGCCCGTGTGATTTCCTCCTGGGCCACCTTGCGTTCTGTTATATCACGAGCAATGATCTGGAGCGCAGGCTTATTGTCAAAGGTGATTGATTTTTCAGAAGCCTCTATGGCAATGGTGCTTCCGTCCTTTAAAAACCCGGTTGTTTCGTATCTGGTTTCAGACTGATTCTCTGCGGTGCTGTTTTGCGATGCAGGGTTTATATGCAAGGGAAGGGGCACCGCCTGAATAATGGAATCTATATCCTTATCCAGCAGTTCTTCATATTCAAAGCCGAAAATTTTCGGAAATATCTTGTTGACCCACATGATTTTCCCATCGATAATTACTGCTACGCCATCAGCAATTTCTTCAGATAAATTGCGGAATTTTTTCTCACTTTCTATGAGTGATTCTTCTATTTCCATGCGTTTTTCAAAATCCTGCTTCATGTATATGGAAAAGATGTACAGCGAAAAAATGGGAAATATGAAAAAGAGGAAAGCCGGAGGGAAGAGGATTTCGGCAAAATATTCAAAACGATCGAAGTAGTTGGTCACGCCCCCCTGTTTAAGCACATTCGAGACACCTACAAGGAAATAAATAAGCAGGAAAAGGCTCAGGAATATTCTCGAGGGGTGTCCTAAAAGATTTTTCTGGATACGGAATGCCAGGAGCAAAGCCAGGCCGAAACCGATGGTGGAGAAAATATGGAAGATTAGAGTCAGGTCCACTTAAGGAGTTTCCTTCAGGATTAAGCCATCCTCACCCCGGCAAAAAAGGTTTTGCCACCAGAGGTATTCATTTTTGCAAAAGGAGATGTATTCTAGCAAAAATCAATGCAATGAATAGACCAGGAAAGCAAAAAATGTCAAGCAAAATTGAATAATTAATCATCGGTGTAGCACTCGAAATATTTCGTGATTATAATACTGGATGTCGGAATAAACATATTCCCCAGATATGAGGATTTTTCCATTTCGCAGTTATTTTTTGGGACATTTATTGCCAAATTCAATTAAATCCTGATAATTCAATATATTACAGGAAAGCGGTTTTAAAATGTTTGCAGCGCAATCTGGGAGAAGATAAGAATATAATGGTAATCTTTTAGTTATTTGCCCCTGTGCATATCAGGGAAAAATGATTGAATGCCCATTCAGAAATTTGTCTTTTTTGCTTGCAATTTAGGAAAATAACCGTATATTCCGTTTGCCACACAAGTGTTGCATTTTTCCTTATAAATGTTGCAGGAAATAGATGAAGCTACATATCTGGCGTATAAAATCCGCTGTTGTACACAGGATGCCAGGCGTTAAGAAAAAGATGAAGAAGGTTTAATAATGTTATACGTTGCCATTTTTGCAATTCCCCTCTTCCTGATGTTTCTCTTCGCCACGATAAAAATGATCCCACAGTATGAACGAGGCGTTGTTTTCCGTCTGGGTAAGGTTCGAGTTCCCAAAGGCCCTGGTGTGGTCGTTGTCGTGCCCATGCTGGAGAGAATTATCCGCGTTGACATGCGGACCATTACCCATGATGTGCCGGGGCAGGACATCATTACCAAGGACAATGTTTCAGTGCGGGTAAGTGCAGTTGTTTATTTCAGGGTTGTTGATCCGATCAAGGCCTCCATTGAGGTGGAAAATTATAAGGTTGCAACTTCACAATTGGCCCAGACAACTTTACGGAGCGTGTGCGGCCAGGAAGACCTGGACCATATACTTTCAGAACGTGATGCCTTGAACAAGAAGATGCAGACAATACTGGATCATGAGACAGAGCCGTGGGGAGTGCAGATCAGCAAGGTGGAATTGAAGGAGATTGACCTGCCGGAAAGCATGCAAAGAGCCATGGCGCGTCAGGCTGAAGCGGAAAGAGAGAGGAGGGCGGCAATTATCAACGCTGACGGGGAATTGCAGGCAGCAGTAAAATTGTGTGAAGCTGCCAGTCTCATAGCCAAGGAGCCCGCCTCTCTGCAGCTCCGTTATCTGCAGACGATAAGAGAAATTGGTGTTTCCGGCAAAAACACAACGTTGCTTCCCGTGCCCATGGATTTATTAAAAAATTTAATACCTAAAGATCATTAAAACCAAGGTTAGAAGGATCATGTTAAAAGTTACAGAAAAACAAGACTGGTTAAAATTCCTGCTTATTATTTTAGTAGTTTTGTTCGCAGGTCTTGCACAGAATGCAGCTGCCATGACAGATGAGGACTGCCTTGACTGTCATACCGACCCGGACCTTACCGTTGAAATTGATGGCAAGACCGTGCAGTTGATCGTTGACGGCGAGAAATACATGGGGTCTGTTCATGCAGATAACAGCTGTGTCTCCTGTCATGAAGAGGCTGATGTGGACGAGGCTCCGCATCCATATCCCATGGCACGGGTTGACTGCGCCAATTGCCATGATGATATTGCCGAAATTTTTGCCAGCAGCCTGCACGGCCAGGCAATTGAAAAAAATGATCCTTATGCCCCTAAATGTACAGACTGCCATGGCAAGCACGATGTTCTCTCAATGCAGGATAAGAATTCTCCCACATACATATTGAATGTTCCCTTTACCTGCGGGCGCTGCCACCAGGAAGGCAGCCCCATGACCCTGACCCATGATATCCCCAAGAAGAACATCCTGAAGAATTTTTCCATGTCCATTCACGGTGAGGGTCTTTACCGTAAGGGTTTGACCGTGACAGCGGTATGTACCAGCTGCCATACGGCCCATAATGTTCTGCCGCATATTGACCCGAAATCTACAATCAGCCGTTTGAATGTCGTGAAGACCTGCATGAAATGCCATGCAAATATTGAAGAAGCCCATACCAAAATTGTCCGTGGCGAATTGTGGGAAACAGAACCGCATAAAGTCCCGGCCTGTGTAGAATGCCACGGACCGCATCAGGCCCGGCGTGTTCTTTATGAAGACAGCCTCAACGACCAGTTCTGCCTCAAATGTCACGGAAATCCTGACCTGAAATTGATCATGGCCAACGGAGAGGAGAAGAGCCTGTTTGTTAATGTCGAGGCTTTCGAGCATTCGATTCATAAGGATAAGCGTATTGCCTGTGCCAAGTGCCATGTCAATGTGGATCACCAGAAAAAACCGGTCTGCAGGGATTCAGGCAAGGTGGACTGTTCCATCTGCCATGCCCAGGTTGTTGATCTTTACAATAAAAGCACCCATGGCATACTGACCGCGAAAGGAGACAATAATGCGCCGGTCTGTTCAGATTGCCATGGTACCCATGGCATAATGTCCAAGTCCAACTCCGAATCCCCCATATTTGCGCGCAACATCCCGGAACTCTGTGCAAGCTGCCACAGGGAAGGGCAAAAGGCAGCCCTGCGTTATACAGGATCACAGCATGATATCATCAAGCACTACCAGATGAGTATACATGGCCGCGGATTGTCGCAGTCAGGACTGATGGTTTCAGCTTCCTGTACCAACTGTCATACGGCGCACAGCATGCTGCCGGCATCCAATCCGGAATCTAGTGTACACCGGAATAATATTATGAAGGCATGCGCCCAGTGCCATTTGGGTATTGCTGAAAAATTCAGTTCCTCGATCCATAGCCCCGCAGTATCAAAGACGGATAAAAAGCTGCCGGTCTGCAATGACTGTCATACCTCGCATACTATCAGCCGCCATGATACTGCTGGTTTTCGTGGTTTGATCCTTGACGAATGCGGCACCTGCCATGAACATGAAACAGACACCTATTTTGAAACGTATCACGGCAAGGTCTCCATGCTTTCAGGTGGTGAAAAGACAGCCAAGTGCTCCGATTGTCACGGATCGCATGACATCCTGCCGGCATATTACTCCGAGTCTAATCTGAACCGGCGCCATGTCGTTGAAACCTGCAAAAAATGTCATCCGGGCTCCAACAGAAAATTCACCGGCTATCTTACCCATGCCACCCATCATGACAGGGACAAGTATCCATACCTCTATTACACTTTCTGGGGTATGACCGGACTGCTGGTCGGCACGTTTGCCTTCTTTGGAATCCATACCCTTTTCTGGTTGCCGCGCTCATTCAGGGAACGTTTCAAGAGGCGCCGTGAGCACAGCCGGGAGAATATTCTGAAGAAGGATGATTGGTCATAAAATTAGAACAGTTAAAGCTAATTTGAATATAAGAAACAGAAATGTCGGCAGAGCCGAGAATTCTTGAGAAGGAAGATTCATTATGGAGAAGTCACAAGTAGAATATGTACAGCGTTTTACAATTTTTCCCAGATTCCTGCACTTTCTGGTAATCATCAGCTTTCTTACCCTGGCAGTTACAGGTATGGCACTTAAATTTGCCGCCGAGAGATGGGCGGAGATCGTTGCATCTTTTTTTGGCAGTTTTGAGGTGCTGGGGGCACTGCACAGGTTTATGGCCGTTGTTACCTTTACCTATTTTGCTTTAAATTTCGTGCTCATGTACCAGAACTGGAGAAAGTCAGGCAAGTCAATGCTGCAGTTTGTGCTGCACAAGGACAGCATGATCCCCAACCTGAATGATGCCAAGGAACTGATGCAGACCTTCAAGTGGTTTTTCGGTATGGGGCCGCAGCCGGAATACGGACGCTGGACCTACTGGGAAAAGTTTGACTTCATGGCCGTCTTCTGGGGTGTTGCAGTCATCGGTTCCACGGGGTTAGCCCTCTGGTTTCCTGAGCAGTTCACCCTTGTTATTCCCGGGTACTGGATTAACATTGCCACCATAATCCACAGTGATGAGGCCCTGCTTGCATCCGGCTTTATTTTTACCATCCATTTTTTCAATACCCATCTGCGGCCCGAGAAATTCCCCATGGACCCGGTTATATTTACCGGCACCATGCCCCTGGATGAATTGATGCATGAGCGCCCGCGGGAATATGCCGAACTGGTTGCTGCCGGCAAGCTTGAAGATATCAAAGTGCCACCGACGCCGCGCTGGTTTTTTGTTGTGTCGCATGTTTTCGGTTTTACCGCTTTAGCCATCGGCCTGGCTCTTGTTGTGTCCATTATTTACTCCATGATCTTTCTGTATGTAAAATAGTTAATTTTGCGCACATAAAAATAGTTGAGGTTTAAACCCCCCTTTGTTATATAAGGATTTTTCTTTCATGTGTTGACCGTGTTTACCACATCGTGGTATACAGATCACCCGAATATAGCAATGATTTACCAAAACCTTATCAGGTTATTTCCCGGTTGTGTTTTCAATGAACGGGGAAGCTACAGATTTCAATGTATTAAGAAGATAGCAAAGGAGCGTTGAGAGCAATGGCTGAGAACGAAACAAATCAGGAAGGACAAACACCAGCAGGCGGCGACCCCAAGAAATACCGGGGGCCCTGGGGCCATATTATCCGGGGTATGTGGCGTACACCCCTTGGCATGTTCGGGGTAGTCCTGACAACTGTCAGTATCACCCTGATGATACTCGGTATAGTTGTTGAAATACTGGGAATCATCCATAATCCCTATGTCGGCATCATAACCTTTATGGTTCTGCCGGCCGGCATGATCATGGGGCTTATGACTATCCCTCTTGCTGCTTATTTAAGAAGGAAACAATACCATAAGTACGGCATTGTCAAGGAACACCTGCAGATTAACCTCAGCGATCACAAGCACCGCAGTTTTATCATCGGCTTTATCATCTTGACGATCGTCAATATTACAGTTCTTGTCCTCGTCGGGTACGAAGGGTATCATTTTACCGACTCGCCCTATTTCTGCGGCATGGTGTGTCATGATGTCATGGCACCGGAATATACGGCATACCAGCGCTCTCCCCATGTCAAGGTTGCCTGTGTTGAATGTCATATCGGCCCGGGTGCTGACTGGTTTGTGCAGGCTAAGATCTCCGGTCTGCGCCAGGTACTGGCAGTTGTAGCTGACAGCTACAGCCGGCCGATCCCGGCGCCTGTGGAACATTTGCGTCCTGCCCGGGATACCTGCGAAACCTGCCACTGGCCTGAAAAGTTTCACGGCAAGAAGATCAAGATATTCTCCCATTTTACAAACGATGACCAGGTCAACCCTGAAGTCAATGAAATGGCCCTGCATATCGGCGGTCATAATCCCCAGACCGGAGAGTTCGAGGGCATCCACTGGCATGTGAGTAAGGATGTGGAGGTCAGCTATTTATCGGTTGATGCCAAGCGGACCCAGGTGGCCAGGGTCAGGGTCAAACGTCCTGACGGCTCTGAAGAGGAGTTTATCAAGGAGGACATCGAGGTTCCAGAAGGAGAAGAACTGGAATGGCGTACCATGGACTGTATCGATTGCCATAATCGTCCTACACATGTTTACGATATGCCTGATGAGGTCGTGGACTTCGGCCTGCTCAGCAAGAGGATCAACCCTGAAGTTGCAGGAATCCGGGAGGACAGCCTGATCGCCCTGCAGCGGGACTACCCGTCCAGGGAGGAGGCTGAAGCCAAGATAGGTGAGCATCTGCTGGCTCTGCAGAAGCTGCGCGGCGAAAAGCAGGCCGAAGAAAATGTTGAGGCCATCAGGGTGGCTGGGGAATACCTGGTAGAGTCCTACCTCAATAATGTCTGGCCGAACATGAATGTTACCTGGGGGACCTATCAGGGGCATTTAGGCCACCAGTACTATGATGATAGCGGCTTTGGCTGCTTTCGCTGCCATGATGAAGAGCATACATCCGAGGCCGGCAACTATATTACAATGGATTGTGATCTGTGCCACGATGAGCCGGAGTAACAGGCAGCTTTTCAGTTAATAAAAAAGCCCCCGCTGATTTGAATCAGCGGGGGCTTTTTTTATTTGAGGCGACTTGAAAATCGTTATTTATGGTGTGGGGTACCAGGTTTCAGCAGTGAATGCATAAACAACATTATCATTGAACAGATAAGCAAGAAAAGTCGGTACTGGGATCAGAAATCCCCTCTCCGGCTTTTTTCATTTGGTAAATTTTGTTCATATGATTTTGCTGTCCAATCCACAAAAAAACTAAGAGTTGGGCCCAAAAAATTAAAATTATGACAAGGATGTAGACTTTAAAGATATCCCTAACAATATATTTGTGCCTTCATATTGAAAGCCCCCAAATGCAATCTTATTAGTTTAATAATGTACTTTATGCCTTATGTCGTGGGATCAATTTCATGTCACTTTATAATTTCTGTTTTTTTAGAATAAATACAACTAAAGGACTAGATTTCTATCAAATCTAACAATCGAAGTACTCTATAAAATACTCCTGACAATCGATTGACTTATTTATATAATAATTTTTTAATGTTTGGATGAGTGTCTATATTAAAATGCATGATACATTTAATACTCAATAAAAGAGGGTTCAATGAAAAGAAAATTAACACATCAGTCGAAGTTCATTGGGATTATTTGTACGACCTTTTTACTTCTTGTTTTGGGGCTACCTGCGCTCTCGCAAGCAGACACCTGTTATCAGGATGGGGATAGCGATGGTTGGGGAGGTGAAGAGGTCAAAGTATTTAAGAAAGATTGTAAAGGGGATTGGGTTGCTACACCTGGTGACTGTGATGACGGAGATCCGAACAATTACCCTACTAACACTGAGGTTTGCGACGGTCAGGACAATAACTGCGATACAGGAATTGATGAGGGTTTCAGTCTTGGAGAAGTATGCGATGGTGTTGGTGAATGTGGTGCTGGAGTTTTAGAATGTGCAGACGCAAATTCAACGCGCTGCTCCACGGATACCGGAGGGAGTGCTGATGGGAGCACATCTGAGATCTGCGATGGATTAGATAACGACTGTGACGGTATAGCAGACGGCTCCGAGAATATTACTCAATCCTGCGGTTTCACCGATGTTGGTGCCTGTAGTTTAGGCACCGAGACCTGTGATGATACAGGCAGTTGGGTGGGTTGTGATGCAGTAGAGCCTGCAACCGAGATCTGTGACGACGGCATAGACAACGACTGCGACGGTAACACGGATACTGCTGATACTGATTGCGCAGGTACACAAAGAGCAGCACTGATGGCTCTTTACAACATTACTGCTGGTGACAATTGGACAATAAACACTGGTTGGGACGTGGAAGGTCCAGATGAATGTTCATGGTATGGAGTAACCTGTGAAGCAGGGAGTGTAATTAAAATAGAATTAGTTAGTAATAATCTGGACGGTCCCATACCAGATGCGATTGGAAATCTAGGCCTTTCTCATTTGGATTTAAGGAACAATTCACTTACAAGCACCATCCCATCAGCGATTGGAAATTTAGCGCTTACTTATTTGGACTTATCCTTCAACAATTTAGAGGGCAGCATCCCAACAGGTTTTGGAGATCTGTTTGATACTCTCCAGTATTTGAA
>JAHEID010000075.1 GCA_024639555.1 Deltaproteobacteria bacterium | reverse complement strand
CTTGACACGGCAGTAAAAGATATTTTCGGGCTCAATAACCAGGATCGGGCCCAGTTCACAAAAGCCGTGGCAGCCGGTCTCTTTTATTGCCACTGTGTCTGCCAGTTCCCGGGCCTTAATTTCCTGGCTCAGGGCAACAGAGACCTTGAGGGATTTTCGCGCCCGGCAACCTGTGTTGCAGATCCGGATACTTTTTGTAAAAATATCCAGCTGCCGGAGAATCGTATTCCGGATATTTTCTAAATCCGTTTGGCTTTTAATCCGTTTCAACCCCTTACCCCTCTGCTTTCGAGCGATAATTTAATAATATTTTTTCAACCCGACCGGGTTTTACCTCGTCGTAATAATCTTCTTCCACCATTACCACCGGAGCCAGGGCACAGGTACCGAGACAGTTGACCGTTTCCAACGAGAATTGTCGGTCGGCCGTGGTTTCTCCCTCTTCAATCTGTAAACTCCGTTTTATCTGGTCAAGATTCCGGTCGGAACCGCCGAGGTGGCAGGCGGTGCCGCAACAGACCTTGATGGTATGGCGTCCCCTCGGTATCAGGCTGAAGGTCTTGTAAAAGGTGGCTATATCATAGATCCTCGCCAGGTTGAGTTCCATCTTTTCGGATATGTAACGGATAGCCTCTTCAGGAATATAATTTTCGAGCCCCTGGACATCCTGCATAATGCTGATGATATTTGAATGCCGGTAGTTATATTTTTGCAGGACCTGATCAATCTGTTCAAAATTCATATTTTATTCCTTACAGGTATTTTTTCGCCAGCAGGGAATGGTCTGCGGTCCTCGTAACCCCTGTTTTACCTTTTCGAACATGGTGCGCCGGCAGAGATCTAAAAGGTGGTCGTTTACCGGCGAGAAACGTTTTAGAAAATCATTGTCGACAAAGCCCTCGGTCATGGCAATCCTCTGCAGTTCAGCAGCTATCCTGCTGAAGCGGATACCCTGCGGGCAGACAAAATAGCAGGAATTGCATTGACAGCAGAACCAGATCAGGTCTGAAGACAGCACCTGCTCCCGCATGCCAAGGATGATCATGTGAATGAGTCGGCGCGGATCAAAATCCTCAACAATCTCACGAACCGGGCAGACACCGGTGCATGAACCGCAGGCATAACAGGGTTTGATCTCCTGTAAACCGATCTTCTCTGCGATTTCATTCTTGAAATCCGGGTCTATTTTCTTGAGAGCAACCGTATCCAATGCAGACTCCGTTCAGTTAATGTTTTCTGGTTCAGATAATGCTCCCATCAGCATCCACCTTCTTTTTTTTCTGCAGGGTCTCTATTGCCTTACAGACCTGTTCTTCAGGGATATTCAGCCTTGCAGCAAGCTCTACCGCCGTACCTTTCTCCTCCCTGAGACTGAGAAATACTTCCTGCAGAGTTATTTCTCCTGCCAGGCTGGTGCGTAATTTTTCCGGGTTAGGAAATTCTCCGTAGGAATTTGTTTCCTTTACCTGTTTGGCTTGCCTGGCAAAGGCTGATCTCATCTTTATACCCTCAAGAGTGACCTTGGCCGCCGCAATTTTACGCAGTAACCGCTCGTGGTCAATTCCTTCTTCTTCCCCCAGGCGACCAAGGCTGCGAATACGGTCGGTAAAGGAGGTGATCTTCTTGACAAAGAGGGGTGCCTCTGCTGCTGAGACCCATTCCAGGGCAACCCGCTCCTGGTTGATATCGAGCTGCTCCAGCAATATTTTCATCAGGGTGAACTTGCTTATGGCTTCGTAATTACCGGACCGGTAATGGCATTCACCAAGATGTCAGCCGCCGGTAAATATACCGTCAGCACCGTTGGCAAAGCCTGCCAGTAGAAAGGCCGGCTCGATCCGGCCGGTGCACATCACCCTGATTGTCCTGATATGGGGTGGGTACTGAAGCCGGCCGACACCGGCCGCGTCAGCAGCAGCATAACAGCACCAGTGACACAGGAAGCCTAAAATTTTTGGTTCATTTGTCATAGTATTTTTCTGCTTTATTTTTTTAGTCCGAACGCTTCAATCTGGGCATAAATCTGTTCATCGGTAAACCTGCCGACGCTTATTGCCTTGGAAGGACAGTATGAAGCGCAGACTCCGCATCCCTTGCAGGCGGCGGCAATAATTTCAGCCTTTTTGCCCTTGCCCTTTTTGCTAATCGTAATAGCGGAGTAAGGGCAGAAGGCCGCACAGAGGCTGCAGCCTATACATTGTTCCTCAGCGCAGGAAGCCACAATTGGCTCAGCCTTGACATAGCCGCGGGCCAGCAGGATAGAGGCCTTGGCCGCCGCTGCCTTAGCCTGGGCAATTGATTCATCAATGCTTTTCGGGAAATGGGCCATGCCGCAGATGTAAATACCATCAACATAAGAGTCCACAGGTTTGAGTTGGACATGGGATTCCAGATAAAAGCCCTCGGCGGAACGGGGAACGGGCAGGGCCGCTTCAAGATTGTCCTGCCGATCGGGGATAATAGCGGTGCTCAGGCCCAGCATTACAGCATCCAGGGTTATATCCTCGCCAAGTACCGGGTCCCTGACCGTCACCCGGACGTTGCTTTCCGCCGCAGTCACCAGAGGTTTGTTCTCCAGTTCGTAGCGGATAAAGATAATGCCCTGCTCCCTGGCTCTGGTGTAGTAATCTTCATGGAACCCATAGGTCCGCATATCCCGGTAGAGAATATACACCTGGGTGCGGGGATTGAGTTCCTTGATTGTAAGCGCGTTCTTAATCGCCATGCTGCAGCAGATGCTGCTGCAATAGGAGTGGGTGTCATCGCGGGAGCCGACGCACTGGATCAGGACGACATTGTCTCTATCACCGGGTATGAATTCTCCTGTGGCCAGTTTTTTTTCCATTTCATGCAGCAGCAGCACCCTGTCGTTCTGCCCCAGGAGGTATTCATCCGGGCGGAAAGGGGTTGCACCTGTGGCCAGGATGATGATGCCGTGTTCCAGTTCCTCCTGCTCCTTTCCTCCTTCAGGCCCCCTGGTAATCTCTGTCTGGAAATTGCCCACAAAACCATTGACTCTTTCAACTGCGGCCTGGGTATGGACGGTGATAAGGCGGTGCGACTTGACCTTATCAATTAATTCGTGCAGGTAACTCCTGGGGTCAGCGCCACTAAGGGTGTAATGGAGGTTGCGGAGATTGCCGCCCAACTCATCGGATTTTTCCAGGAGAACACAGGCAAAGCCTTGTTCAGCAAGGGACAGGGCAGCGGTCATGCCGGCCAGACCGCCGCCGATAACCAGTGCTTTCGGGATAACATCGATTATCGGTTCGCTGAGAGCTTCAATAGATCTGGCCTTGGCAACTGCCATCCTGACCAGATCCTTTGCCTTTAGGGTGGCTTCTTCCTTTTCATTGGCATGCACCCATGAACACTGGTCACGGATATTAACCATTTCAAGGAGACACCGGTTCAGGCCAGCCTCCCTGACAGTCTCCTGAAATAAAGGCTCATGGGTCCTGGGGGTGCAGGCTGCTACCACCACTCGATTGAGTTTTTCCCTGATCACAGTTTCTTTAATCAGGTCCTGGGTGTCCTGGGAGCAGGAGTATAGATTATCCACATTAACCACTACATTACCAAGATCGGCAGCATACCTGGTAACGTCTGTCACGTCGACAACGCCGGCTATATTCTTGCCGCAGTTACAGACAAAGACACCAACCCGCAGTTCTTCCTCCCCAACGGAACGTTCCTCTGGAAATTGTTTTTCCACAATTATGGTTCCACGGGTCGGGGTCAGCAGTTCCGCGGCACAGGCGGCAGCACCGCTGGCCTGCGTTACTGAATCGGGAAGGGCCATGGGCCCCAGGAAGCCTCCGGCCGCAAAGATTCCGGCCCTGCTTGTGTTTAGTGGGGCAAAAAGATCGGCCCGGCAGAAACCGTAATTTGTAAGGTCAATGCCTGCCGCCCTGGCCAGTGAAAAATTGCCGGCCGACGGTTCAAGGCCCATGGGCAATACAACTAAATTAAAAGTCTCTTCATGCAAGGCACCCAGTTCAGTGATGTACTGGATGCGCAGGTCTTCGTCGTCCACCACCCGTTTGATTTCAGCCACCCGGGACCGCACAAATTTAATGCCACTTTTTTTGGCGCGTTCATAAAAGTCTTCCAGTCCCTTGCCGTGCATCCGCATGTCCATGAAAAAAATGGTTATATCCAGATCCGGTTCATGTTCCAAGGCAACTATTGCATCCTTAACCGCGTATTTGCAACAGACCGACGAACAGTACTCTTTGCCCGTCCCCCTGGTCCGTGAGCCGGCGCATTGGACAAAGGCTATCTTTTGGGGCTTTTTCAGATCAGACGGCCTTGATATCTTACCGCCGTAAGGTCCGGAGGCGCTGGATATCCGCTCAAATTCCCGGCCGGTGACGATATTGGCGGACTCCTGATAGCCATAGGAAACGATTTTGGCAGGGTTCACATCCTTGAAACCGGTGGTCAGAATGACGGCCCCGACCTCATATTCAGAGATCTCAGGTTTCTGGTCGAAATTTATTGCCCCGGTCTGGCAGGCCCTGGTGCACTGCTTGCATTCTTTTTTGTTCAGGAACAGGCAGTAATCAGGCTGCACTACAAAGGTCGAAGGGATGGCCTGGGTATAAAGAATGTCGATGGCCTTATAGGTGGTCAGGTTCTGGTTATGCGGGTCCGGCAAGGTTACGGGACAGTATTGAGCACAGACCCCACAGCCGGTGCATTTTTCTTCATCCACGAAGCGTGGTTGCTGCTTCACTTTGACGCGGAAGTCCCCAGCCCGGCCTGAGACCTCCTGGATCTCCGCCCTGGTGATGATCCTGATGTTTGGAGACCGACCGGCCTCTACCAGCTTCGGCGCCAGGATTCAGATAGCGCAGTCATTGGTGGGAAAGGTCTTGTCCAGGCCGGCCATGATGCCGCCGATGGCAGTGGATCTCTCGACCAGATAGACATAATAACCTGTATCAGCAAGATCCATGGCCGTCTGGATACCTGCTATCCCTCCGCCGACAACCATTACCGCACCCACGGTTTTTTCTTGGATGGTATCACTCATCAATGCAAGAAATTTCCTTTGTTTTTCGTTTCTTTGCAGTATTGCTAGTCTTCTACCAGTTCCAGGGCACCGCTGTTGCACCAGCGCACACAGGAGGGGCTCGGCGGTATGCCGCAGAAATCGCATTTCAGCGGAATGCCGGTTTCAGCTTCGATGAAATAAGGTTTTTCCGGACAGGATGCCCTGCAGAACCCGCACATGTCATATTGGTGTCCGTCAACCTCAACGAACAGCTTTGAGGTGCAGGCAGCATCAACAAATGGACCGGCGATCACCGGATAATAGCGGTTGCCGTCCCGCATGATCCGTATTCGAGCCCGCCTGGGGTTAGCGGTATCCTGCACATGGTTCAAGGAACAGGCAATTTCGCAATGCCTGCAGCCGGTGCATTTGTCGTGATTAATTTTTATTCTGGCCATTGTTTATTTCTCCAATCCCAATGCGCTTAAGGTGGCTGGCAAGGGTTCACCCTTATCACTCCAGCCTCTTAAACGGTAATATTCAGGCCGCATTTCCTGCAGGCGACTGACCTGTCCCTCTGCCGGTCCTTCGGTAACGGGTTCTTTCATAAAACGATCCGGCAGCACGTCGTGGGTTTCATCAAAACCTGCTTCCATATTGAACAGTCGCTCCATGTTCCAGATCCGCTCACCCAGCTCAAGAAGATCCTCCGCCTTGTACGAAGTGCCGAGACAACTGTTGACCATGGGCACATAATTCTTGAATTTCAACCCCATCAGCGGCCAGCTGCACAGGCCGAGGGAGTCCATCACCGCCGTGGTGTCCTGGTATTCCTTGACCAACTGCGGCTTAGCCTCGATGTCCCAGGGATCGATCTTTTCATGGACATTGAGCAGTTCATCGATAAAGGTATTGCCGTAGAGGTGGTGCGGTCCATAATTGCAGGTAGCAAAATGGAGCCCCAGGCCCTGAATGGCGCGGGGATCAAAAGGCGCAAGAGGCATACCTTTCACACCCATGAACACTTCAGGTCTTTCAAATGACTCGGCCAGCGCCTTGCCGCCCTGGCCCAGGCGCTTAGCGTGTCCACCCTTGGTAGACATGAGGCGGATAGCTTCAAGCATTGCCTCGCCGTTGCCGAAACGCAGATCGATCTTCAACTCTTCAGGAGTAAGGGCTTTTTGCGCAACCAATTCCATGGCTGTTGCAAGGGTGCCGCCGGTTGCCACCGGATCAAGCCCCATTTCAGCACAGAGCATATTGGCCATGCCGATAACCTCCAGATCATTGACGCCGCAATTGACGCCCAGTGAACCGATGGCCAGGTAGGTTGGTACCATTCCGCGGCCTTCATAGGCTGAATGCTTAAAATCTGTTTTCTTGATACAGCCAACCGGGCAGGCGAAACAGGAGCGACTCCTCAGGACAAAGGCGCTGTTCAATGCCTCAGTGCCTATATTTTTCAGGGAAAGAGTTCCCTTGCTGAAATTATCTTGGGGTAGGATCCCTTTCTGGTTGCAGAGTCCAACCAGAAAGGCGGTTCCCCATTGGGACATTGATTGGGAGGTCAGGGGGGCGCTGTTGAGTTTGTTGATCAGGGTATTGATTACCTGCACAAAACGATTGCCGTCAGCCACCTGCAGGGAATGCTGGCCTTTGACTGCTATGGCCTTGAGGTTTTTTGACCCCATAACGGCGCCGACACCGGCGCCGCCTACCGACAGGAACCGGTCATTGACCACATTGGCCAGGGGCAGAAGGCGTTCTCCGGCCGGTCCGATGGTAGCCATAAATGTCTCGCGGCTTATCCATTGGTCATTAAGGTTATCTTTGAATAACTGTTCGGTGTCGACCGTGGAGCGGCCCCAGTATTCCAGGGCCGGCACAAGTTTGACCCTGTCATCCATTATAGAGAGGATAACCGGTCCCTCGGCTTTGCCCTCTATAATAACCATATCGAACCCGGCGAATTTGAGTTCGGCCCCAAAATGCCCCCGCATCTTGGCACAGGCCAGGGCGCCGGTCAGCGATGACTTGGTAATGACATTACAAGAAGCACCGGTAATCGCGCCGGTACCCACCAGAGGGCCGGAGATAAAAATCAGCTTGTTGTCCGGTGCCAGGGGATCGGTTTGCGGAGCAACTTCATCCATAAAGATTTTTACGCCCAGTCCCCGCCCACCTAAAAACCGCTCAACAAGATCCGGCTCAATCTTTTCAATACTGTGTTTTCCCTCGGTCAGGTTCACTCTTAGACAACGACCGATCCAGCCATTCATATTAGTTCTCCATAGAAATTTGAAAGACCTTAAAGATTGCCTGGAGTCCCGATACGGCACTAACAGCTATTGCGGCCCCGAAATATTAAGGGGGGACAATAGCGTGCCCGGGATCTAGTGCAGGCTATTTCCCGAGCACCATCAGGCAGGCAGGCAGGCAGGCAGGCAGGCAGATAATCAGTAACTTTCTCTTGAAAGTGCTGGAGTAAACAGGCTTCAGCCTTCGCCCTTGAGCCATTCTACGGTTTTTTCCTTCAGGGCCTCGTCATTACTGAAGGTAATGCAGGCTGTGCGGCAGCAGCCGCAGCCAATGCACTTCTCCGTGTCCACATAGATGGAACCCTGCTGGTCCAGGATTGCGCTGACCGCACAGACCGGCTTTGCATAACATGATGGGCAATTATGCTTGCAGATGGAATTAATCATAATGAGTACCTCCTTTTGGGTTTATTTGAACCCTAAAATTTTATCTATTTCTTCCCTGTCTGAATCCATGACATAGGGAATTCCGGAAATATCAGCAGCATCCCGGGTCAGGGCGACCAGATCGCCGCGGTCGATGTATTTAAGAGCGAATTTCCTGGAGCCGGCCATGAGCTGCTGCAAGCCCTGCTTCATCCGGTCGATATAAGAGTACATGCCAATGGCGCCGGCCGGAATTTTATCAAAATCCTTGCCGTATTTTTCCTTAAGCTGGGCGCCGACCGCAAACAGCCGCACATAACCATCAGAAACATCTTCACCTTCCAGTTCCATCTTTTCAGCCATGAGCTTGCCGTGGGTCTTGCCGACCATGGCAGCGGTCATGATTGCCCGGCCGAGACAGATGGCCTTTACATAGGGCGCGCCGAGGGCAATGGCCTTGTGGATATGGTCTTCCAGGGAGAGACCTCCGGCAATGGCAATGGGCGGGATATAGGCGCCCCGGGCCGCCAGTTTTTCGCACATATGGTAGGCCAGGCATTCAAGTTGGACCGTAGGGATGCCCCATTCGTTCATCATCCGCCAGGGGCTCATGCCGGTTCCCCCGCCGGCCCCGTCAATGGTCAGCAGGTCGAGCTTGGCGTCAGATGAATATTTAATGGCGCGGGCCAGGTCGGCGGGTCGATAGGCGCCGGTTTTCAGGGTGACATACTTGGCGCCCACACTACGGAGATGCTCCACGGATTTATGAAAATTCTCTTCCACCACCATGCCGAGCCGGGAATGACGCTCGAATTCGGTAATACCGCCGGCCTTGAAGGCCTCCTGTACTGCCGGATTTGACGGATCGGGCAGCACGATATAACCGCGGTCCTTGAGCTCCTGCGCCCGCTCAATGGAGTGCAGTTTAACCTCGCCGCCGATATCCTTTGCACCCTGCCCCCATTTCAGTTCAAATATTTCAATTCCCAGTTTTTCAATGACATATTCCGGTACGCCCAGCTTGGTGTCCTCTACATTGGCCTGGATAATAATGCCGCCGGCTTCACCGTCATACCATTGATTGAAAGCATTGATCCGCCGTTCCATTTCCGGTGACTTGGATATTTTGCCGTTGCTGAATTCCGCTTTGGAATCCATGCCGCAGATGTTTTCGCCGGCCACCACAATGACGCCGGAGATCGCGGCGCCCACCGCCATATCATCCCAGTTGATGCGGGCGATATCGGTGGACCCGACTGCACCGGTAAAAACCGGAAAGTTCAGCTTGATACTACCGTCAGCGCCGAGATAGGTGGCAGTATCAACAGCGGGGAAGGTGGCAATATCAGAATCAGCCTCAATGCCGACTGCCCCGACTGCCGTGCCCTGGATGTTGAAATGGGAAAAATCGCAGGGATAATCTTTTTCAGAGCCCGAGGTGGTGGTGCCAAAAGGAGTGGGGTAGATGACTTCCCGGCCCTTTAGGGCGGATCTCCCGATCTCGCAGGGGCCCTCGCAGCCATCGGCGCAGGTAACACATATCCCGGAAACAGGAGCTGCATCTACACGGGTTGTAGTAAGGGTTGCAGCACTTCGATTCGGTTTACTCAATGTCATGATCTCTTTCCTCCTCTCTCATTAAAAGTTCTGGCCTTTCCTGACTGATAGAAAGACTGGAAAGGTGTTTGCTATGAAACGTTGTATTTTTGTGAAACCGGCCTGATAATCAAAAGCATCAGCTCCGGTCATGCCTTGCCGGATTCGTATTCGAGCAACCAAGAAAATAACCTTGCCGGTCTTACATAAATAGGCATAAGGAAAGGAAAACTTCCCAAATATCCTCAAAGAACACCTTGTGGCAAGTAGTTGCCATAGTAACATGTGAAAAATGTTTTTCAATTATTAAATTCCTTGTTTTTAGGCGCAAAAGGCCTGGTACCTAATGGGTAAAATACCCCGAATCAGATTTTTTCCGGCAATTTTGCCAAAATCGAATACTGCGGAGCGGTACTGGATTTTATTCGGGCGCCATACAGACAGCCTGGCATGACGATATTACTCGTTTCAGCATGGCTTTGTGGGTAAACGTTGCGATCTTGCCCCGGATAAAAAAATGGCAAAATTGCCGTTTTTTTGATTTGTAAAGTTATAAAGGATCATGTATTTTTTTTTTATGAGCGAGAAAACTGAAAAGAAAGAACTTGCGATCCTGCGGCTTTTGCAAAAGGCAGGAGGGCCGGTCTCCAGTTTGCGTCTGAAAGAGAATCTACATGCCATGGGCCATGAGGTCAGCGAACGGACGATCCGCCATTATTTCCTCGACATGGACCGCAGGGGCCTGACAAAAAATCAGGGCAAAAGGGGCCGGTTAATTACTGAATTGGGTCTTAAGGAATTAGGCAGCGCCCGGGTCTATGACAAGGTCGGCCTGCTCGCTGCTAAGATTGACCAACTGACCTACCGGATGAATTTTGACCTCTACAAAAAGAGCGGAACAGTCATAATCAACGTCAGCCTTGCAAACATGGAACTGCTTCCTGAAATTGTACCGCTTGTTTGCCGGGTGTACGACGCCGGTTATTCCATGGGAACGATGATGGCAATTTTTGAACCAGGTGAAAGGGTGGGCGGTATCATTATTCCGGAAGGCATGGTTGGGTTTGGAACGGTCTGCTCAATAACACTGAACGGTGTACTCCTGGCCCACGGCATTCCAACACACTCCAGTTTCGGCGGTCTGCTGGAGCTGCGGGAACGTAAACCCACCCGGTTTGTGGAGATAATCAAGTACGACGGCAGCAGCCTGGACCCCCTTGAGGTTTTTATCCGCAGCGGAATGACCGACTATGCCGGAGCAACTGAAACCGGCAACGGCCGCATCGGTGTCGGATTCAGGGAGGTACCGGCTGATAGCCGCGAGAGTGTTCTGGCCCTGATCCAGAAACTCGAGGAAGTGGGCCTGGGAGGTTTTCTCATGGTCGGCTGGCCAGGGCAGCCCCTGCTGGAGATCCCGGTGATCGAAGGGAGGGTCGGGGCTATTGTCATTGGCGGTCTCAACCCGGCGGCCATTCTTGAAGAAACAGGCATAAAAATAAAATCAAGAGCCCTGGCCGGCATGGTTGAATATGAGAAGCTCTTCCATTACCAGGAGATGGCAGACCGTGTCAGCAGTATCATCTGATAATACGCCGGATAAAAGATGAGGGCAGGGGCCGGCTCCATTTTATGCCAGTTTCTCAATTATACTTCTCATAAAGGCGGGCAGATCATCAGGTGTCCTGCTGGTGATAATATTGTCGTCAACTACAACTTCCTGGTCCACAAAGTCTGCTCCGGCATGCACCAGGTCATCCTTGATGGCGAAAAAAGATGTGACGGTGCGGCCTTGCAGGACATCGGCCGAGGCCAGCATCCAGCCGGCGTGGCAGATGGCAGCCACGATCTTGCCCGACTCCACGCAGTCTCTGACCAGTTTCACCATTTGCGGATGCCTGCGCATGTGGTCAGGGGCATAGCCACCGGGGATGATCAGACCGTCGCAGTCAGCGGCTGAAACATCAGCCATGCCGGTATCAGCCTTGACAGGCAATCCAGCCTTGCCGTTATAAACCATGCCGCCCATTGGGCCTACGACAATCACCTCGGCGCCGGCTTCTTTAAGGCGGTAGTATGGGTACCAGAATTCCAGATCATTATAGGTGGTTTCCACCAGAATAAATACTTTTTTGCCTGCTAAATCCATGAGCTGCCTCCATTTGATATTTTATTTCATTGACTGCCTGCAGAATGTGTTTCATTTTTCCCCTCAGGGATGACAACCTCTGGAGTGCTGAATCTGCCATTTTTGAGGAAGGAAATGACTTCAAGCACCACCTCGGGGTTTTTCATAATAAACGTATGGGAAACATTCACAACCAGAAAATCTGCCATACCTTCCAGTTTTGCCCTTTCCACTGCTACCTTGCCATCATCTCTTCCTGGGATGAGCCACGATGAGATCGGATCAATGGTCCGGTTTCCTGTTATTATTCCAAGTTCAAAGTCAGCAGGGCCCAGACGATTCGGAAAG
>JAHEID010000197.1 GCA_024639555.1 Deltaproteobacteria bacterium | reverse complement strand
GGCACAGAGGCACAGAGGGACAAAGGCACAGAGGCACAGAGGCACAGAGGCACTAGGGTACAGGGCCCCTTCAGGTTACAGAGTCTTAAGACCGATGTAAATAAATGAAGATAGAGGTCTTTGTGTTCTTATGAAAAATTATTAAATAAGCTTTAAAAACTTTGTGCCTGTGTGCCTCAGTGCCTTATACCCTTGTGCCTTCTTTTCCTACTCTTTAAAATCTATAACTACAAAGCGGGTATTCTGACCCCGTTTGATGAGCAGCAGTATACTTTTCTTTTCCTTGGCTGCCTGCAGGGCTTTCTTATACTGGGCAACGTTTTCAACCTTCTCCCTGTTTATCTCCAGAATGATATCCCCCCGGAGAATTCCGACTTCAGCAGCAGAGGAGCCGGGAGTTATATCACTGACAATCAATCCCTGCGTCTCTTCTATTCCCAGTGATTCAGCTATTTTTGGCGTCAGTTCCTGGACACTCATGCCGAGTTTTTTGCTGGTGCCGGTTTCCGCGTCAGCAACAACAGTCTCTTCATCTTCCATCTTGCCGATTTCAACAGTGATGTTCTGCTTTTTGCCGTCACGGATCATCACAAGCTTTGCCTTTTCCCCTACACTGGTGCTGGCAACCATGGCCGGCAGCATGCTCATCTGCGAGACTTCTTTGCCGTTGTATTCAATAATGACATCTCCTGCTTTCAGGCCGGCTTTCTCTGCCGGGCTGCCAGGCATGACCTGACCGACCAGGGCGCCGATCGGCCTGTCCAGGCCAAAGTTATCTGCAAGTTCTGAGGTGACCTGCTGGATCATGACCCCGAGCCAGCCCCGCGTTACCTTGCCATGCTCCTTGAGCTGGGCTAACACGTTTTTGGCCATATTGACAGGGATGGCAAAACCAATACCGATGTTGCCGCCTGTACGGCTGAAAATGGCCGTGTTTACCCCGACCATCTCACCCTTGAGATTGAAAAGCGGGCCGCCTGAGTTGCCGGGATTGATGGAGGCATCTGTCTGGATAAAGTTGCCGTAGGACTCGTTGTTGATAGATCTTCCCTTGGCGCTGACAATGCCGGCGGTAACCGTTTTCTGCAGCCCGAATGGATTGCCGATGGCAAGCACCCATTCGCCTACGCGCAACTTCTCAGAGTCGCCCAATGTGACGTATGGCAGGTCTGTCTTGGGCTCAATTTTTATCAATGCCAGGTCACTTTTGGGGTCACGGCCGACAATGGTTGCTTTGTATTCTTCAAAGGTGTACAGCGATACATTTATTTCATCCGCGTCCTCGACTACATGGTTATTGGTAATAATATAGCCGTCAGCGGTAAAAATTACGCCTGAGCCCAGGCTCGTCCTTTCCATTTCCCGTTTGGGTGTCTGCTGCTTCGGCATATCCGGTAAGCCAAAAAAGCGCCGGAAAGGTTCGGGGATATCCCCCTGGTCCGGGAAAAAGAACTGGTGCGGTGAGGATGAAACCTCAACGGTCTGCGTCGTGTATATATTGACTACCGTGGGGCTGAGTTTTTCAGCCAGGTCGGCGAAATCCGGCGGAGCCGCACCGCTGGAGATGCGCGTTGAAAAAAGTGTAAGGGCTACACTAATTACAGCAAATGTTGCCGCGATCATTAAATGCTTTCTGATATGAAGTGCGTGAACCATTGTTGGTCTCCTTGTTAGTGCTTGAAAATATTTAAAAGTAATAAAGTATAACTATAAAAATAACGATAGGTCTGCAATCAAGCCTAATGCATTAAAGTTAAACATTTTATTCTTAAAGGCAAGATGGGTAAAAATTACCCAGTCTGTAAAATCTTTGACAAGGTTGTAAAGGATCATCAAAAGGGGAAAAGAAGTTCCTTCGGAGCTAATATTTCAGAAAATCTTAGCATTAAACAATAATTTTTAAAAATTCAATGCAGTGATACTATAATTTGAGTTAAATAAGGTCGATGGTGTTGTCATTGTTGCCAGGGCGGAAAAAACCACCTACGAAATTATTCGCAAGGGTGTTAAATCATTACTTGATATAGACGCCAGAATTCTCGGCATGGTTATCAACGGCTTTGACATGAAAAAAAATCGCTATTACTACGGGAAAGAATACAGCCAGTCATATGGGGCCTATGGAGATACAAGCAAGTCATAATTGCGGCTGCAGACCATGATTGATCTCCACTGTCATATCCTTCCGGGCATTGACGACGGTGCCAAAAGCGCAAAAGAATCAGTCAGAATGGCCAGAGTGGCGGCCAAAGATGGGATCACACATATTGTGGCCACTCCCCATATACGAGATACACTTCATCCTGTAAATTTTTTAAAGCAATACGTGACAAAGTTTAATGAAGCGCTGCAGAAGTGGCAGATACCTGTCGAGATTCTTTATGGCGCTGATGTCTACGCGATGCTGCCCCCCAAAGAAGTACGGCGGTATGCAATAAATAATACCCAATATATCCTCATTGAATTTCCTTATACTCATATATCTGCCAACGCATCCGACATTCTTTTCAATTTCAAAATGCATGACCTGGTCCCTATTATTACCCATCCTGAGCGAATCCCCTCAGTAATCCGCGATCCAGAAACACTTTTTCCCCTTTTAAGCGGGGATGTTTATGTCCAGATAACAGCCGATAGTCTTACGGGCAATTTTGGGGAGCAGATACAGGAGTGTGCTTTTTACCTTTTGCAAAAGGGAGCGGTTCATTTCATAGCCAGTGATGCCCACTCTGCAATAGTACGCGGGCCTGTTCTCTCTGAAGCAGCAAAGATAGCAACAAAAATAGTTGGAAAAGAGAAAGCCCGGATGCTCGTGGAAGATAATCCCCTGGCAGTAATTTCAGGGAAACATATTCACCTCGCTCCACTTTGACAAATTTCTTGAATTAACCGGAAACAGGGATTATATAAGCGAATTCTACAAATATTGCCGGCGTAGCTCAGGGGTAGAGCAACTGATTCGTAATCAGTTTGTAATTTTTAAAATATTGTATAAAATTATATATTTATAAAACAATGTAAAGCAGTATTTGTGTTCATGTAGCCAGAATGTAGCCACCTTAGCTCAGTCGGTAGAGCAACGGTTTCGTAAACCGTAGGTCGTCAGTTCGATTCTGACAGGTGGCTCCAATAGTAAGGGTTTCAGGTTTCGGCTTGGAGCCCTTTTTTCTTGTCTTTTTTCCACGTAAGCACCACGTAAGCAAAATAAGGAACCCGCCGGAACAGGCAGGGCAAAAAAAAAGCCTCTCCGGTTGGAGAGGCTTAATATATCCATTGGATACCTGGGTATTTTAGGAATTATTCACGAGTGTAAAGAGATAGCAGTTCTTTACAGTTGCTAATGCCCTGCATATGAAATGAAAAAACCCCGATAAAACAGGGGGCAATGGATAGGTCTTTCCTACTTGACACTGTCAGACATATCAGCAGGCATCGTAAGTCGGTCCTGCCTATTAGTGTGAAGCAATGTGGTTATATCATCAAAAAGCGGGGCTTACTGGTTCAAGGCAACTGTCGCCCTTTCGACCACACTTTCAATATCTGAAAGAGCAAAAGGTTTTTCGATGAATGTGTAAGCGTAGTCATCAACCTGTTCCTTCATGGCTTCATTCAAAAGGGTTGCCGTCATAATAGCGACTTTCGTGTTCGGGGAT
>JAHEID010000074.1 GCA_024639555.1 Deltaproteobacteria bacterium | reverse complement strand
TTCATAAGAACAGCCCATCAGGCCACAGTATCGACCAATGTATTCTGCTTTGGGGCGATAAAGGGCCGGTTTTTCCTGGGCTTCGCCTGTTTTTTCTTCAATTATATGGGCCGCCCAGCCGGCGACGCGGGAGATGGCAAAGATCGGTGTCATCATATCAAGGGGAATGCCCATCATGTTGTATACTGTGGCACTGTAAAAATCGACGTTGGCCTTAATTTTAGATTTGCCCCTTTTGGAAAACTCATTAATAGCTGCTTCTTCTATTTGAATGGCGAGTTTTACAAAATTATCTTTATCGTGTTCAGTGCTCAAGCGGAGGGCTGTTTCTTTTAAGAAGCTGGCTCGTGGATCGGTTGTTGTGTATACTGCATGACCCATGCCCATTATTTTTTCACCGCTGGCAATCTTATCCTGTACCCATTGCTCGATATTATCTTCGTTTTTGATTGCCAGAAGCATCTGCATGACCCTTTCGTTGGCGCCGCCGTGCAGGCTGCCGGATAATGCGCCAACACCGGCTGCTACGCCGGAATACATGTGGGCCTTGGTTGAGACGACTTGTCGACATGTAAATGTAGAGGCATTAAAGGTATGATCAGCATGAAGAAGCAGGCAAGTATCGAGATCACCTGCCATTTCTTCGCTTGGCTTTTCACCGTTGAGGAGCCAGAGAAAATTGCCGGCGTGGGACAAAGATAAGTCGGGGGGCAAGGGGGATTTGTCATTACGAATCCGATGCCACGCCGCCACCACGATAGGAAGACGGGCAATCAGCCTGATCGCTTTTCTGATATTTCCCTCGCGAGTTTCTTCATTTAAATCAGGATCAATGGTTGCAAGCATGGGAATTGATGCCTGCAGAACATCCATTGGGTGGGCATCATGAGGGAATTGTTTCATTGCCTCCAATAAAAAATCAGGAATATTCCTTGCCTCCAAAAGCTTTCCATTAAACTCATTCATCTCTTCCTTGTCCGGTAGGACACCATTTAACAAGAGAAAAGCAGTTTCTGGAAAAGTTGAACTGTTGCCTAGTTCCTCAATTCGATATCCCCGGTATATCAGGATTCCTTTTTCTCCATCAATAAAGCTCACTTTGGAGTCTGCGACAGTTACTCCCCGCAAACCAATGTTTTTTACATTGACTGTTTCCGCCATTTCAGCCTCCTTAATTAAAAATTAGCCTTGTAGTTCCTCTTTAACGAAATTTAATGCTCCACCTGCAATTAAGTAGTTGTATTGCCGGTCAGATATGTCCAGAATGGTAATGATTGTCTTGCCTTCAACTTCAACTGGTATTTCTATTGTTCGCTTTTCAAGAAGCTTTTAATTCCCCTTAGTTTCAGTTTACTGCCTTGCTGGATAGCATCAAAATCATTCGGGTTTTTGAAAATGAGAGGAAGAATGCCGAAATTGCAGAGTAGATCAAAATTGCAGATAACTTGCCAACATCTACAGTTTTGTCATACAAAATATAACTCAACATGTCCACCGTACATCTTGGCACTATGGGAATGATTTGCAAAATGAAATTTATGGAAGACGATCAAAAACAAAAAGCCCTCTGGAGTGTCGTCATAGAATTTGAGCGCGGAAAACAAAAAAGGTTCCAGCCAAATCTGCTGAAACCCTTGCTATTCTTGGTGACCCCAACGGGGTTCGAACCCGTGTTGCCGGCGTGAGAGGCCGGAGTCCTAGACCACTAGACGATGGGGCCTTTTTCTGGGCACTCTTAAGTATATGATGCAGCCCTGTTTGTCAAGGATTTGTTGATGGACTCAGTCTTAATCAACGTGCGCATCAAGTCCGAGGATAAAATTTTTCCCGGCCTCACGAGCTTCAGCAAGTTTTTTTTCATATTTAGCCATATCCCCACGCTTATCAGGGCCGGTTACAAGGAAGTCACCTCCATACTGCATTCCCATGGCATCGTAGCCATATTTCATGGTGAGAATTGCACCCTCAAAAATTTTGGCCCCCCGGGTTGCTGCTACAGAAATAAAAAATCCCTTGCGTTCCGGGTTATCCACCCATTCACCTTTTTTCTGCAGCAGTCTTTTGCGGTTCCAGAGAGCCTGGGTCCTGTCAATGAATGCTTTGGTCTGGGCAGTAACACCATAGAAAAAAATGGGGGAAGAGACAATGATCTTATCGATGCTTATGATCTTTTTATACAATGGAATCATGTCATCCTCCACCACACATCTGCCGGTTTTATCACAACCACCGCAGCTGATGCATGGTGATATTTTCATTTCACAGAGCCTGATTATCTCCGGTGATCCTCCTGCCTGCCTGACACCTTCAAGCAGTTCCTGGGTCAGTACTTCTGAGTTTCCTTTTTTGCGCGGACTTCCCAGGAAAACTAATACGTCCATGACATTTCTCTCCATAATTAAGTGATGTTAAGGCAAACGGTTGTAAATAACGGTCATATCGAGCAAACGCTGCTCCACGTCCTCATTTAAAAAACGGGGCGCACACCGCCAGCGCCAATTACCAGACTGGGTGCCGGGTCTATTCATCTGACAATCCTCACCAAAACCCAGAATGTCCTGCAGGGGGATTATTGCCAATGCAGCTATCGAAGACATTGCCAGCCTGGTAAATTCCCAGGAGATACGGCTGTCATCATAACTGTTTAAATATTTGCGGATGCGATCCCTGGTGCTCTCTGAAAGTTTGTCTCCCATAAACCAGCCCAGGGTCGTGTTATTATCATGCGTACCAGTATAGACTAGCGTGTTTCTCTGTTCAAAGTTATGAGGCAGGTAGGGGTTTTTTTCATCAGATTCAAAAGCAAACTGCAAAACTCGCATGCCAGGGAATCCCAGTTGGTCTCGTATTTTTTCTACCGGAGGAGTTATAACACCAAGATCCTCGGCAATAATGGGCAGTTCTTTCAGCTTTGCTTTTATACTGGTAAAAAATGATTTTCCCGGCCCTTTCACCCATTTGCCTTTGATCGCGGTCTTTTCTTGAGCCGGTATTTCCCAGAAGGCTTCAAATCCTCTGAAATGATCAATTTTGACCATGTCCATCATTGAAAAGATAAGCCTGAAACGGGCCAGCCACCAGTCATAGAGTCTTTGGTTTATTTTACCATTGTCGGTTTTCCATTTATACACAGGATTGCCCCAACGCTGGCCCGTCTCACTGAAGTAATCTGGAGGAACCCCTGCAACCTGTAATGGTTCCAGTGTTTGTGGATCAATTTTAAAGAGCTCCTGGTTGGTCCATACATCTGCGCTGTCCAATGCAACATAAATGGGAATATCACCTATCAGGTAAATATTTTTTGCATGGGCGTAGTCATATACCTTTTGCCATTGGGAAAAGAAAACAAACTGGACAAATTTATAATAAAGGATCTTGTCAGCATGCTGAACACTGAACCGGCTGAGAGCCTTCGAATTTCTACGGGCAGCATAATCAGGCCATTCATACCAGGGTTTGGAATCAAACATTTTCCTGAAACTCATGAATAGGGCATAATCATCCAGCCAGTTTTTATGTTTCCGGCAAAACATTTCAAAATCCGAAGAAGGGCCTGTTTTTATAAAACTGCTAAACGCTTTATTCAGCGCTGCTTTTTTGAAGGTTGTTACTTTCTCATATTCTACTGCATATTCAGAAAAGGCTAAGCCGTCTTTTAGGTCTTTATCCGAAAGATATTTGTCATTGACGAGCATATCCAGGTTGATGAGAAGAGGGTTGCCGGCAAATACAGAGCGGCACATGTAGGGAGAATTGTCAAACGCTGTGCTGGTTGGTCCGGTTGGGAGAAACTGCCAGCAGCTTTGCCCGGAGGCAGAAAGAAAATCAAGGAACCTGTAAGCACCAGGCCCCAGGTCTCCTATGCCGTGGTTGCCAGGCAAAGAAGTCAGGTGGAGTAAAATACCACTTGTTCGTTTTTTAAGCATAGAGATTTGGACAATTCAGTGAGGGTTGAAGAAAAGGGATTCTCATAAAATATAGAGATTAACCCAACAGGATAAAGGCTTATGTTTCTGCAATAAAAAAATATAGGTGCCTTGTTTCACAGCCCTTTCTGTCTTATATATTTATAACTAATTTCCATATTAAAAGACTGAGTATAGTGAAAGGTTCTCAGATGTGTCAAGAAAATGGATTTTAAAATCAGCAATCAGGCTCTATGGCAGCAACTGGGACACTTATTGGGCAGCCTGGCTTAATCCAGTAAATACAATTTTTTCATTTCATTTTTTGTTTACTTGAGGTAATATAAAAACTTTTGCATTTTCTGGGTGAAATAGAGACCCTGGGAGTTTTGTACGAATTTTGCCCGGACATTTTATGAAGTAAATGAATAATGCCAGAGACGCATTTTTCTTGCTGGATTATCAATTCTATCTCAAGGGAAATTCTTTACGATTTTTCATGGGGTCCTTAATTTCACCATTTATGATTGAAAAGATTAAAGGGGTACTGTGTCAATGCTCGTAACCATTAAAGCAAAGCTGCTGGATGCAGGTAAAAATGAAGGTTGTGTCTCATTTACGATCTTAAATGAACTAATTCCTGATGATATAAAAGATACAAGCATTATTGAAGAACTTTTTGATTTCCTCGCAGAAAATAACATTGAAATAGTTTCCGAGGAAAAATCAGGCCAGAAGAAGACCCTTTCCGGTGAGATATGGGATGACTTTAAAAAAAGCAGTGCAGGGACCCTGGCAAGGGGGAGGGATGACATAGCAGATGCCATTTCATCCACGGATGCTGACGACGAACCCCATGATCCTGAAGAAACGACCACAACCTATCTCAGGGAAATGGGACGCTTTGAACTGCTGACCCCGGAGGAGGAGGGAACCTACAGCCGCACCATCCGTGAAGGTTTTGATGCCATTATCCGCGCCATTCGTCAGGATGACTCCTGTGTTTCAGAAATGAAAATCCTCAAGGACCGCATTGACCTTTGGGAAAAAAGAGATCCATCCCTGAAGCCCAAAAAACAGCAGCTCAATTACATGAAGGAATCGGTTGCCCGCTGTGCCGCAAATTATCCGGACATCAGGGAGCTATTCGAATTACATACCAAGATCGAGGCATATGTGCGTTCCATCGAGGCCGCCAAAGATGAAATGATCCGGGCCAACCTGCGCCTGGTTGTGAGTATAGCAAAACGCTACATGCATCAGGGATTGACCCTGGCCGACCTCATCCAGGAGGGCAACCTCGGGCTTATGCGGGCTGTTTTCCGTTTTGACTACACCAAGGGTAACAAGTTCAGCACCTATGCCAGCTGGTGGATCAGACAGGCAATTACGCGCGCCATCCTTGATAAAACAAGGACCATCCGGCTGCCTGTCCACTTTCTTGAACTGCGCAGCCAGTTTTTCAAGGCATTTTACTCCCTTCTCAAAGAGTTGGGAAGGGAACCGACACCGGTTGAAATAGCCAAGCAGACTGAACTGCCAATGGACAAGATCCTTGCCATCCTTGAAGCATCCAGGGAACCGATCTCTCTGGAGACACCCATTGGAGACGATGACAGCACCCTGGGGGATTTTTTGGAGAACCAGGAATCTGTATCTCCCTACGAAGCTGTCCAGAACCGTGAGCTATCCAGCAGGGTAAAGAAAATTCTTTGCACCCTGAGTGAACGGGAGGAAAAAATTATCCGTCTCCGTTTTGGTATTGGCGAGAAGGCTGAATATACGCTGGAAGAGATTGGCAAGCGTTTCAATGTATCCCGTGAACGGATCAGGCAGATTGAGAAAAAGGCGCTTAACCGACTGCGCCATTCAAGCCGCAGAGACAAACTGAAAAACTTTCTTGATTGAGAACCACGCTGCATTTCATTTTATATGCATGCACATATTTTAATACATAATGGATTACTTGATCAAAAACGCTGGATTAGGTGATATTCTAGAAAAAGTACAGGATGGTGAACGGTTAAGTTTTGCAGACGGCATCAGGCTTTTTGAAAGCCCGGATCTTCTGGCCATAGGTTACCTTGCCAACATGGTTCGCGAACGGAAAAACGGCAACAACGCCTACTTTATCTACAACCAGCACATCAACTACTCAAATATCTGCACCAACCTCTGCAAATTCTGCGCTTTTGGTAAAGACAGTGATTCTGACCTTGCCTATGAAATGAGCGTGGAAGATGTCAGGGTAAAGGTCAGGGAAAGACTTTCCGAGCCTATCACTGAAATTCATATGGTAGGTGGCATCCATCCTGATCTGCCCTATTCCTATTATACCGACGTGCTTAAAGTTATAAAGGAAGAGAGGCCTGATGTGCATATACAGGCCTTTACCTGTGTTGAGATTGCCCATTTGGCAGAAATTTCAGGACTGGGATCAGCCGGAGTGTTGGAGGACTTGAAAAAAGCGGGGCTTGGTTCCATTCCCGGCGGTGGAGCTGAAGTGTTCAGTTCACGAATCCGGGAGTTGACATGTGAGAAAAAACTTTCGGGCAGCGGTTGGCTCGAGGTGGCAAAAACCGCACACGAACTTGATCTGCATACCAATGCCACCATGCTCTATGGCCACATTGAGTCCCTTGAGGAGCGCGTGGAACATCTTGACATGCTGCGCCGGGCCCAAGATGAAACAGGTGGTTTTCTGGCGTTTATTCCTCTGGCCTTCCATCCTAAAAATACGGAATTATCCAGATTGTCCAGGACTTCGGGAGTCGATGATTTAAAAAATATTGCCGTGGCCCGCTGCTTTCTTGATAATTTTCCCCATATAAAGGCATACTGGATAATGATTGGCCAGAAGCTGAGTCAGATTGCCCTTTCATTCGGCGCTGATGATGTTGACGGCACTGTTAAAGAAGAAATCATTACCCATATGGCCGGTGCGGAAACTGAGCAGGCCATGTCACGCGACCAGCTCCTCAGGTTGATCAGGGAGGCAGGGCGTATACCTATTGAGCGGGACACTCTTTATAACGTTATTAATTCCTATTAAATATTTTTGTAGTGCAGCGGCAGATGTTTTGTCTCGCTGTCAAGTCATTTATTTTACAGTGCAATAGATGTAATGAGCAATATCGACTCTATCCGACAAAAAGTTCTCAACAGCGAAAGGCTCACGGAGCAGGAATCATTGATCCTGTTCCGTGATGGCAACCTGTATGACCTGGGGTTTCTTGCTGATGCTGTCCGCAGGATAAAACACCCGGAGCCTGTTGTCACCTATGTGATTGACAGGAATATAAATTATACCGACATATGTGTCTCCGCCTGTAAGTTTTGCGCTTTTTATAAAGGACCGGAGGATGGTGAAGGCTTGGTAATTTCCTCTGAGGAACTTAAGAAGAAGATAGATGAAACGCAGGAATTAGGAGGCACGCAAATCCTGCTGCAGGGAGGACTTCATCCTGACAAACAACTGGAATTTTATGAGGATATGCTACGGTTTATTAAAAAGACCGGTATTCATATCCATGGGTTTTCACCTCCGGAAATATGTCATTTCGCTAAAATTTCGGGTTTGTCCGTGGCAGGTGTTATTGAACGTCTCCGGCAGGCAGGCCTTGATTCCATGCCTGGTGGCGGTGCTGAGATACTATCCGACCGGGTCAGGCATCTGGCAGCACCAAGAAAATGCAGTGCTGATGAGTGGATTGATGTCATGAAACAGGCCCACCTTCAGGGCATGAAAACAACAGCAACGATGATGTTCGGCCACATCGAAACCCTGGAAGAGCGCCTGGAACATTTACTGCGAATCAGGAATCTGCAGGAAGAAACAGGCGGTTTTACAGCCTTTATCCCATGGCCTTTTCAACCTGACAACACAGCCTTTTCTGATATACCCAAAACAACAGCTCATGTCTACCTGAAGATGCTTGCCTGGTCACGCATTGTACTTGACAATGTTCCCAATATCCAGGCCTCTTGGGTCACTCAGGGACCAAAGATCGCCCAGGTCTCTCTTTTTTTCGGTGCCAATGATTTTGGCAGCACCATGATAGAAGAAAACGTTGTTGCTGCTGCAGGAATTACATTCAGACTTTCTGAAGCTGAAATACGGAGCCTGGTCAAGGGGGCAGGCTTTGTGCCTCAACAACGAACCATGGATTATTCTTTTGTGACGACTAACTAAGATCAGGAGTTCAAAAGGGCTATCGGTGGTCATTTCCAATGATAAATCAAGAAGAATCTAATCTGCTAAAATCATCTCAGCCAGTCATCCACAGGGGACCTTGGCTTATTACAGGTTTGACATCTGATGCCCTGGCAGTTCCGCATGGGGTAATTGAAGATGGTGCTCTGGTTATTGCTGACGGATTGATACAGGCACTAGGAACATACAAAAATATTGCCAGAGAATTTGGTCAATATCATACCCAGGAGCATGAGGGCAGTCTGCTAACACCTGCGTTGATAAACGGCCATTGCCATCTTGAATTATCGCATTTGGATCTTGCCGGTCGCACACAGAAGAAAAGAAGTTATAATGGAGATCCCGCAGTATGGATCAGAGACCTTCTGGCAGAGAAAGAGAGGTTTTCACGATATAACGCTGACGCTGAAAAATTAATTATGAGTCATGCCAGGCAAACTCTGCACGACATGACCGCTGAAGGGGTTGTTTTTATCGGGGATATCGGCAACTTTTTGACAAGCAGGGTGATTGGACATGGGCAAAATACCAGGGTCTGTTTCCTGCTGGAGCTTTTGGGCCTGACAAACGAAGCTGAAACAAAAACTATTGCACGACTTGAGAATGTAACAGCGAACGACTCTCTCAATATAGGCTGTACACCGCATGCCCCCTATTCAACATCACCAGGTTTAATCCAGGCAATTAAAAAGCAGGCTGACCGGCAAAGCCACATATTTTCCATCCACGTGGCTGAATCAAAGCAGGAAGTAGAATTCTTGCAAACAGGGTCCGGGGTCTTCAAAGAGTTTCTGCTTGCGAGAGGTGCGTTGGATGGGAGTTTTACTATTCCTGGCAAGGGTTCTGTGCAATACCTGGAAAGCCTTGGTGTAATAAATAATAAAACCCTTTGCGTCCATGCCGTGCATGTGGATCATGCTGAGATCCACATACTGGCAAAGAAAAAGGCGAAGGTGTGTTTATGCCCTGGAAGCAACCGCTTTTTGGGGGTTGGTAAAGCACCGGTGACAGAATTTCTTGCCCATGGTATCCTGCCTGCCTTGGGAACTGACAGTAAAGCGAGCAACGAAGTTTTGAGCATGTGGCGCGAGATGCGCCTGCTGCGTGAGGACCACCCAAATCTGCCTCCTGAATCAATCTTTGCCATGGCTACCCGTGGTGGGGCGGAGGCCTGGGGTGTTGCTTCTGAAATGGGCTCTCTGGAGCCTGGAAAACGGGCACTGGTTCTGAAAATCAGGTGCAACGAGAACATGCATTCAACACAGGAAATTTTTGAATATCTGACAACTGCAGGCGAGTCTGTGGAGGCAGATTTTCTGGAGTAGATACGAGCATGCTGACCGTCCCAAAAGTGCGCATAGGTATGGTTAATTTTATTAATACAGCGCCACTGTATGATGTCTGGCTTCGGACGATCAACCGAGAGGATTGGATTGTTGTCGAGGCGGCTCCGTCTGTCCTGAACCGGATGCTCTATGCTGAGCAGCTGGATATGGGACTTGTTTCTTCACAGGAGTATGCCGCCCATCCTGAAAAGTATCTGCTTCTCGATGATATATCGATCAGCGCTTCCGGGCCTGTTGGTTCTGTTTTTCTTTTTTCAAGGTGTGAGCCGGACCACCTTGCAGGCAGGTTAGTGCTTCTAAGCAGACAATCCCAGACGTCGGTCAGTCTTGTAAAGATCATCCTGGAGGATTTTTATGGTGTTGTTCCATGGTACGAGGTGGGATCGGTAATGGAAGCACAGGACAAGAGCGATATCTCGGCAGTTTTAGCCATAGGCGATGAGGCTCTTATTCTGGCGCAGAATAAAATTTACCCTCATAAAATTGATCTTGGTAAGATCTGGCATGACAAGACATCATTGCCGTTTGTTTTTGCCGTATGGGCCATGCGGGCGGAATTTTGCCGCAGCAATCCAGAGATTGTCCGGGACATTCACCACGAACTGCTGCGCTGCAGGCAAGAGGGTAGGACGGATCTGCAAAATATCAGCAAAAGACTGTGTCCAAGGATTTCAATGGATGCTGATGCCTGTTATGATTATCTGCGTGGTATTGAACATGATCTCGGTCCTGAAAAAAAGAAAGGGCTTATTCGTTTTATTGAATATCTGATTGAAAGAGGGGAGGGCGTGCCGGAAGCCCTTCCATTAAAGATATTTTCATAGTGCAAAGGAATTGTTGTGGCAGTTGAAACAGTACAGTCTGCAGAAGAAAAAAAGAAATTTGTTCGGGACAAATTTGCTTCAATCAGCAATAAATACGATTTTTTAAATTCTCTGCTGAGCCTGAGAGTGGACAGGTACTGGCGCTGGGTCACAACCCGTGAATTGAAGGGGTTCCCGGAGGGTGCGGTCCTGGACCTTTGTGCCGGGACGCTTCCCCTGGCGCTCGAGTTGACTCGCCAGGCCCCAAAGCGTACAGTTGTGGCTGTGGATTTCTGTGAAGATATGCTGCGCAGCGGCCTGAAGAGCCTGCCGTCCGATGAGCGCAGAAACAGGATCGGCGCGGTCTGTGGAGACGGTGAGGAGATACCGGCTGCCAGTGAGAAGTTCTGGGGCGTAACAGTCGCATTCGGGGTAAGAAACCTGGCCCGCACGGAACAGGGGCTTGCTGAAATGTACCGGGTATTAAAGCCGGGCGGCAAGCTGCTTATTCTGGAATTTTCCAGACCCCGTAATGTTTTCTTTAAACCGGTGTATAACTTTTATTTGAACAGGGTCTTGCCGAAAGTAGCGGGTCTCGTATCCGGGGACAAGGAGGCATATGAGTATCTTGCCAGTTCCATCGCCAATTTCTACGAACCTGAGGATTTGTTGGCAATGATCAAAGAAGCAGGATTTCCAAAACACTACTGCAGACCCTTGACCATGGGTATTGTAACCATCTATATAGGAATCAAATGAAGAAAAAGATTATCCTGGCCATAACCGGTGCGAGCGGCAGTCTCTATGCTGTCCAATTTTTAAAGTTGATGCAGGAGGCTGGTGTTGATGTTCACGCTATCATATCCAATGCAGGCCGTCTGGTGCTGCAGCATGAACTTGGATTGACGCCTGATGACCTGCAAAAATATGATGCACAGTGGCATGCAGCAAATGACTTTGCAGCCCCGATGTCGAGTGGGTCAAGCAAGTTCGACGCAATGGTTGTCCTGCCCTGTACTATGGGATCACTTGGGGCGATTGCCAACGGTATTGCAAAGAATCTTATCCATCGGGCGGCAGATGTGATACTGAAGGAAAAAAAGCCCTTATTGCTGGCGGTCCGTGAAACTCCATTGAACCGCATTCACCTTGAAAATATGTTAAAGGTGCATGATGCCGGGGCTACTCTCTGTCCTCCCATGCCTTCCTTTTATCATCATCCAGGAAATCTGGAAGAAATGGCCACCTTTTTTGCAGGCCGAGTGGCAGATCTCATTGGAATTGAAGTTGCCGGCCTGAAACGCTGGCAGGGCATCTAGAAACCTGGTGTTGTAACGAGAAAATGCTGAAAAAAATCTCCATAATGCTTGAAATGATAAAGTTTGAGCACACGATATTTGCTCTGCCGTTTGCCTTTATGGGTGCTTTTCTGTCTGCACGCGGTGTACCGCATATGGTGACCTGCGGTTGGATAATCCTCGCCATGGTGGGTGCCAGGACCTGTGCCATGGGCTTTAACCGTATTGTTGACCGTG
>JAHEID010000073.1 GCA_024639555.1 Deltaproteobacteria bacterium | reverse complement strand
CACTGGCAGGGTCTACGCAGAAATAATCAATCCTCCAGCCGATGTTTTTTCCCCTGGCATTGAAGCGGTAGCTCCACCAGGTGTACTGTTCCGGTTCCTGGTTGAACTTCCGGAAGGTGTCAATATAGCCTGCGTTGATAAAGGTATCCATCCACTCTCTCTCGGGTAGTGAATAGCCTGGGTTCTTTTCATTCTGTTTAGGATTTGCCAGGTCTATGGGTTTATGGGCAACATTGAAATCGCCGCAGATGACTACGGTTTTCTTTTCAGCCAGCCTGTCGACGAAATTATGGATATCGCGGTTGAAGGCAAGCTTGTAATCAAGCCTTACCAGTCCCGGTTGGGCATTGGGAAAATAGGCATTCACCAGGAAATAACTGTCAAACTCCAGGGTCAGCACCCTGCCTTCCTGGTCATGTACAACAATATCCATACCGTAAATCACCTTCACCGGCTCTTTTTTTGTATATGTGCACACTCCTGCATAGCCTTTGCGAGAGGCCGGAAACCAGTACGCTTCAAACCCTTCAATACGTGTAAGGCTTTTGGGCAGCTGCTCAGGCATTGCTTTTATTTCCTGCAGACAGACAACATCAGCATCAAGCTCATGCATGATATCCACAAACCCCTTTTTTTCAATGGCACGTAAGCCGTTCACATTCCATGAGATAAGCTTTTTTATGCCATTTTTTTTCATTTTTTTCTTTGCAGAAGGCAATTTTCTCGGAATAACCCCTATTTGTGGGCAAGATTCTTCAATAATACAGCGGTCGCAGTGGGGGCGCACCGGCTTGCAGGTTGCCTGGCCAAAGGCAACCAGTATGGAATTGATCTTGATCCAGTATTTTTCCGGCAGTTTCCGGCGCAGGGCCATCTCGGTTTCTAGCGGGGTCCTGGTCTCCACATAGCCCCAGATATTCATTATCCGGTGGACATGGGTGTCGACGCAGATGGCAGGTCTGTTAAAGGCAACTGCCACCACCAGGTTCGCTGTTTTTCTGCCGACACCGGGGAGCGTGACAAGTTCCTCAACTGTCTCCGGAATCCTGGAGCCGAACTGATCAAGTGCAGCAGGCAGTTCCTTGAGATATTTTGCCTTATTCTTATAAAAACCAACCGGGTAAATGAGCTTGGCAATAGTTTCCTCATCAAGGCTTGCCAGGCTGTCCAGGTCGGTTGCCTTTTTAAACAACCTGGAAGCGGCCTTTGCCGTTGTTTCGTCCTTTGTGCGGGCTGAAAGAATGGTAGCCACCAGTATCCGGAAAGGATCTTTAGTCTGCACCGCGATCAGGTCAACCACCGGCACCTGGTAGCCACGAACTTCCTCTATGAGAATATTTAGAACATGATTGATATCAAAAGCCATTGCTCAACCAGTACAGTATGGTAATCAACCTTTCCATAAGTTTAGTGAAAAAATAATAAATCCCTTCGCATAAAAAGACTTGGTGTTATTCATTAACTAATAAAAAAATTAAGACAGCTCGTAGCAAAAGCACCTGGAAACCTTTTTTCTAATTTGTAAATTTTTTTTTATCAAGAATTAGTGATTCTTTGGCATTTTTTTAATCGAACCTTTTTATTTTATTACTTTGTTTTTTGAGCCTAACCTGTTGAATTCAAGGCAGGAACTCGGGGAGCATTGTATGGTTTGCCTTGACTTCCTGCAATTTAAGGGATATTTAAGGTAACCCTGAACAGGAGGAAGATCAAAACTCAGCGGATACTATTTAAGCTTTACTTATAACATAATAGGATTACTGAACAAACTCCGGTCCGGCTGCACCCTCACTCTGATTGCCTATGCATTACACCTCAATCGCACATGTACTGGGGCTTTTATTAATAGTTACAGGTAGTTCCATGTTCCTGCCGGCGATCAGTTCCATTTATTACGGCGAGAATGACCTGTGGCCCATCATCTACTCGGCGCTGATCACCACCGGAATCGGTTTACCCCTGCGGTTTTATTTCCGCGGCGAGGAAGAACTGAACATAAAGGACGGTATTTTTATTGCTGTCTTCGGCTGGTTCCTGGTCTCGGCCCTGTCCGGGCTGCCTTTTATGATCCACGGGGCGATCCCCTCCTTTACCGACGCATTTTTCGAGATGATGTCCGGCTATACCACCACCGGCGCCACCATCCTCACCGACATCGAATCTGTACCGCACGGGCTGCTGTTCTGGCGCAGTGAGACCCATTTTCTGGGCGGCATGGGCTTTTTGACCCTGACCATTATCTTCCTGCCCAAGGGCATGGGTGGCCTGCGTATCTTCCGGGCCGAGTCGAGCCCCGGCCAGGTGATCACCAAGGAGAAGTTCAAAGCCCGCAACAAGGACACCATGATCATGCTGTGGCTCATCTACACCGGTCTCAATGGCTTGGAGGTCATCCTGCTGTGGCTGGGAAATATGCCCATGTTCGACGCCATGTGCACTGCCTTCGGCACGGTATCCACCTCGGGCTACTCACCCAAGAACACCAGTATCGGCCATTATGACAGCGCTTATATCGACTGGGTCGTCACTGTGTTTATGTTCCTCGGCGGCATGACCTTTATTCTCTTTTACCAAATGATGCGGGGCGACTGGAAGTCGCTGAAGATAAACACCGAGTTCCGCTGGTATGTGGGCTTTGTCCTGTTTTTCTGCGGAGCCGTTTCGCTCATTCTTTGGCAGAACAGCACTTACGGCGCCATGGATTCCCTGCGCTACGGCTTCTTCCAGGTCATGTCTTTACTGACCACCACCGGCTTCACCACCGCCGACTATGAACTGTGGCCTCAGTCCGCCCAGATGTTTCTCTACGCGGTCTGTTTTATCGGCGCCTGCGCCGGCTCGACCACCTCGGGCATCAAGGTGGTCCATTACGTGATCATCTGCAAGTACATGTACGGTTCGATCCGCAAGATCTTTTTCCAGCCCATGGCAGTCATATCGGTGCGGCTCAACCAGCGGCCGGTGGAATCGTCAATTATCGATCTGGCCATCTGCTATTTCATTGTCAACATCTTCATGGTGCTCCTGGGCGGCTGCTTCATGGTGCTGGTCGACTCCATGGACTATGTCACTGCAATGAGTTCGGTGATTGCCGCGCTGATGAACATCGGCCCCGGCTTCGGGGACGTTGGACCGTCAGAGAACTACGCCTTTATCTCTGATACGGGGAAATGGTTTCTAGCATGGAATATGCTGGTGGGTCGTCTGGAGATGTTCTCGGCGCTGGTGGTATTCTACCCCTCGTTCTGGAAGAAGTAAGAGAAAGTGACTATGGACGAAACGAATGATATTACAACCCTTATCTTCCATTTAGAACAGAAATAACTCTCGTAAATCTTTAAAATATTGAGAACCGCAGATCACGATAACCCTATCTCCTTCCTCGATATGGGTGTCGCCCACTGCTGCCACCCATTTATCGTCCCGAAACACACTGCCGATTATAATTTTTCCGGCAATGACAGCATGGTGCTGGGCCAGGGGCTTGCGGGTAATGGGAGCACCGGGAGGCGCGACCAAGTCCACCACCTCGGCGTCAAAGCCGTGCAGATGCGAGACGGAAAGGAGTTCGCTGCGCCGGATAAAGGTGAGGATTTCGTTGCCGGCAAGTATTTTCTTGTTCAGGGCGATATCCGATCCACTGGTAGTGGCAAGGACCTGGTAATCCTCCTTGGTGACCAGGGAGATTGTTTTCCGGTAGGTTTTTTCCTGTTCTTTATCCTCCTGTTCACTCATCAGGTGTTTGGCCAGCAGGCAGCTCATTATATTTGTCTCATTTTCACCGGTGGCGGCAATAAAGGTATCCATATCCAGCAACCCGGCTGCCAACAGCACCTCCTTGTCAGAGCCGTCGCCAAGGAGCACCTCGGTATCCTCCAGTTTGGCGGATAACTCTTCGGCCCGTTCTTCATCCCTTTCGATCAGCTTGACCTGCATTGTTTTACCAAGCAGTTCAGCGACCCGGCTGCCCACCATGCCGCCCCCCAGGATCATCACCCGGTAGCGGCGCTGCAGTTTGACCCCGGTCAGTATCATCAGCCGCTGCAGGTCGTCACGGCCCGCCATGATAAGCACCTGGTCTTGGGGCAGGATCCTGTCCTTGCCGCCGGGAATGATGGTGGAAATCCCGCGTGCGATGGCCACTACCCGGAATGGGAATTCATTGTGCGTCTGGGCGATTTCTATGAGGTTTTTATTAGCCAGGGGCGATACCTGGTTGATGCGGGTGGCCATTACCTGCACCTGGCCCATGGCTACATCGATTATCTCGTTCCCGGCCGTCCGTTTTATCAGCCGGACAATCTCCTTGGCAACCAGCTCTTCCGGATGAATGAACAGGTCGATCTTCAGATCCTCGGCGCTTAAAAAAGAGTCTTCATTGCCAAACTCCTTGGAACGCACCCGGCAGATTTTCTGCGGTATGCCGAAACGGTCGGCAATCCTGGCACCCATCATGTTCAACGCGTCTTTGTTGGTCACGGCGATGAGATAATCCATCTCTTCAGCATTGGCCTCCCTCCAGCGCTCGATGCTTAGGGCTGAGCCGGTAATGAACCGGGCATCAAGATTGGAGTCAGCATAACTGACGAGTTTGGAGTCCGGCTCTATGGCGGTGACGGAGTATCCCTCATGCTGCAGCCGCTTGGCGAGATAAAAACCCATACCGCCAAGGCCAAGGATAAGTATGTTTTCCTGTTGTGCTGTTGCTTTTTTTCTAAACATGGCGAATGATTGTATTCTCTTTAAGTGATTAATTCATGAATATTTCTGCCAAGTTTTAATGAATTTCAAATATTTCCCGTCCAGAAGATAACAAAAGTAAAATTTTACCGCAATTTGAGCAGTTTTTTCTTCTAAGAACAAGCATAGGTTTGTTGCACAAAGAAACCCACGTTCAGGATATAAATCAATCAAAAAACGTAACTGTTGCTGCAGGTTTTTATGGCATTTTTTATTGCATAGGCAGAAATACTCAAAATAAAATGTGGGGCTTAAATTTTTCCCATTTCACTTGACATTTACAAGGCAGAGCATTATGAATACTCACTCATTTTTTTAAGTAGGATATCCTTTTTATTCATAAAAATTGATACAAAATGAACAATGGTGAGGAGGAAGTAATGTCAAAAAGTATAGTGCAAAAATTTGGGGGAATCTATGCCTTCCTCATTTGCGCCCTGACTTTAAGTCCTGTCTGGGCGCTTGCAAGTGAGGCCGGCGCATCTGCTCCTGTACCCGTGGACAGTGATATGGCCTGGTGGATGTGGCCCTTGATTTTGCTGGTTGTAACCTTTGTAATGGGAATCGTAGCCGTGCTTGGCGGTGTCGGTGGTGGCGTTCTCTATGTCCCTATCATCAGCGGATTTTTCCCGTTTCATCTTGACTTTGTGCGTGGCACCGGGCTTCTCGTTGCCCTGTCAGGAGCACTGGCAGCAGGCCCCGGACTTCTGAAAATGAACATGGCCAGTCTGCGCCTTGCTATTCCGGTGGCCCTCATCGCCTCCACCATGGCCATTGTTGGCGCCATGGTCGGCCTGGCCCTGCCAACTAACATTGTCCAGACCCTGCTCGGCGCAACCATTCTAGGCATCGTTGTCATAATGTTCACTGCTAAAAAATCAGAATATCCGGAGGTTAAGGAAGCTGACACCCTTTCCTCGGCCCTGCGTATTACCGGTATTTACCATGAAGCCAGCAGCGGCCAGGATATCAACTGGAAGGTACATCGTACCCCCTTAGGGTTGGCAACCTTTATCATAATCGGATTTATGGCCGGCATGTTCGGTCTTGGCGCCGGTTGGGCCAACGTCCCCGTTCTGAACCTGATGATGGGTGCACCCCTGAAAATCTCGGTTGCTACCAGCAAGTTCCTCCTGTCCATCACCGATACTTCGGCCGCCTGGATTTACATGAATAAAGGCTGCGTCATCCCAATGATGGTTATCCCATCCCTGATCGGCATCATGCTCGGTTCCTTTGTCGGTGTACGGATTTTGAAGGTGGCAAAACCCACCTTTATTCGCTGGATGGTTATTACGATACTTGCCTTTGCCGGCATCAAGGCCCTGACCAAAGGTCTCGGCATAGATCTTTTCTAGAGTTTGAAGGAGGATATAATTATGACTGAACACCAAATTTCTGCACAGGCCACAGATGAACAGCTCCTGTATGCCAATATACTGGGTAAAGGAATGCTCGTCGGTCTGGTTTTATTGTTCATTACCTTTGCCTTGTACGTCTTTGGCATCATGCCGGCCGTAATTCCGTTAACTGAAATTTCCGGATTATGGAATCAGCCTGTCCATGAGTACCTTGAGGCAATCAACCACAATTACCTGCACTGGGACAAACTGCCCACCGGCTGGTCCTGGGTCAAGCTCATCGGCAAGGGCGATTTCCTTAATTTCATTCCGGTGGCCATTCTCTCCGGTGTGACCATTCTCTGCTATCTTGCCATAGTTCCCGGCCTCTTCAAGCGGGGCGACAAGGCCTACGCCATAATGGCCCTGGCCGAGGTCTTCATCCTGTCTCTGGCAGCAAGCGGCCTCCTTGCAGTCGGGCATTAATATAACAGTTACAATTTTTTGAAGCAGTGCCTGATATTCTGCATGCACGGAAGAGTCCGTTCAGCTATAGAAAATCTATGCTGGGCGGACGATGACACAGCAGGCGGGAAATCTGGGACTGCTTGCTCATACAAAAAACTGCAGGATATAATTAGCTGAAACAGCAAAAATAATGAGCGCCAGGATTGCCTGAATTATTCTTTCCGGCACATATTTCTGGCAGGTGGCACCGAGATACATGCCGAGCAGACCACCGAGGCCGAACAGAAAACCAAGCAGCCAGTCGGGCGGGGCAGGCTGCCCATTATAAAATGGTACCGAGCTGTATATGGCAACGCCGGCTATGGAAGTGGCAAATGTGCCGAACATGGCGGCGCCGGCAACCGTGTGGACAGGAATGTTTAAAAATGCAACACAAAATGGTGCGATGATGGCTCCTCCGCCTATGCCATATATCCCGCCTATGATCCCGACAAGCAGGGCAAGCATTACAATTGCTGCAACACTGAACTCCACCCGCCGTGCCTGAAAATCAAATCCCATTCTGGACAGGCTGTACGTGACATTACTGATAGTAAAATTTCCTTTTACCCCTGCTGCAGCTGCCTCGTCGGTCGGAATGATTTTTTTTACCACCCGCACACCGATATAAAGCAGAATTATTCCCACAAAAAGCTTGAATGCCCTCGGATCAGGGAGATAACGCACCCGTATATAATAGCCGGCAAGAACTCCGGGCAGGGTCCCGATAGTGATAGCCAGCGCCAGGGGCCAGACCATCCTGCTTTCCCGCATGTAACGCAGGATGCCGCCCGGGGTGCCCACCACATTGTAGAGAAAATTGGTTGCGCTCACAGAAGGTGTGGTAAATCCCAGGACACTCATCTGGAAGGGAAGAATCAGAAAAGCACCGGTTATGCCCGCCATGGAGGAAAAAAACGAAATGACAAAAGCAACAAGCGGTGGGATAAAAATAGAGGTTTCAACGCCTGAAACCGGAAAGAGAATACGGAACAAATCCATCTTTTTTTTAAAAATTTCTGTAGCCTCAGAAATACCAACAGAAAACTGTTGTTTTTTCAGGGGTTTTAATTACATTTGCGCTAGCATAGATCATTTTACTTTTTGCTTAAAGCAAAATCATACTTGCGAAGCGGATTGTCGCGAATTAACCTGCCAGACTTTATATGCGATATCTCTATACTTTTCTGATCATGTTCGTGTTCTGGATTCTGCTCTCGGGCAAATTCGACCTGTTCCATTTAACTCTCGGTATAATTTCCAGTGCGCTGGTCTCTTTTCTTTCCGCCGACCTGTTCATGTATGAACATGGTAAAAACGGGCTGGCTACCGGTGTGCGTTTTTTGCTGTATCTGCCCTGGCTGCTTTACCAGATTCTGTTGTCAACCCTGCATGTAACCTTTTTGGCGCTTCATCCTAAGATGAAAGACCAGATTGACCCCACAATAGTCACTTTCAAAACCAAACTGAAAACCAACATTGGCAAAGTTGCCCTGGCCAACTCAATAACCCTGACGCCTGGCACAATCACTATCAGGATTGAAGACCAGGTTTTTTATGTGCATGCCATCAGCCGCAAGGCAGCCGCCGGCCTGCCGGGAGAAATGGAAGAACGCTTGGCAAAGGTTTTTGAAAGGGACTGATATGGATTCTTTTTTTATCGGCACAGGGGTCGCACTTTGTCTGCTCATGCTTCTGACTTTGCACCGGGCCATCCGTGGCCCGACAGCCATTGACCGGATCATGGGCCTCAATGTGATCGGCACCAAGACAACAATTCTGCTGGTGATAATCGGCACTATTTACCACCGGGTGGATATGTTTGTGGACATTGCCCTGGCTTATGCACTGCTTAATTTTATAGTTGCCATCGCAGCTTCGCGCTACTTTCAGCATCGTAAGAACCTCAACCCTAAAGGTTATGGTTTCCGATACAGATCGGAGGGGGAAAAATGACAGCAGTGGTGATCCTACTCACGCTTGCAGGTCTTATTTTCTTTTCTGCCACAACTATAGGCATACTGCGTTTCCCGGATTTTTATTCCAGGATGCATGCTGCCGGTAAAGGAGACACCCTGTCCTCGCTTTTTATGCTCCTGGCACTGGTGCTTTATAACTTCCACGAAATAAACCTGGGGAACTTGCTGGTTGCCATGAAAATTCTTCTGATTGTTGTATTCATCTTTATGGCAAGCCCCACTGCAACCCACGCCATAACAGATGCCGGCTATGAGTCTGGTGTTAAACCCTGGACAAAAAAACCGGAGGAAGAAAGCCCATGATCTGGCAGCTTGATCTCAGCGTTCTGACACTCATCGTAATCTGCGCCTTTGCAACCATAATGGTCAAGGACCTGCTCAGCGCTGCTATTATTTTCGGGGCTTACAGCTTCCTGATGTGTCTGCTCTGGACTGAGATGGGAGCTGTGGATGTTGCCTTTACCGAGGCTTCAGTCGGAGCAGGGGTCAGCACTGTTTTATTCATTGCCGCGGTATACCAAACCTCCAGAACAGTGAAACCCCGTAAGTCCGGGCGCGGGCTTGCAAAGATTTTCGCTCTGCTGGCGACCTTGCTAACCGGACTGGTTCTCCTAATTGCCGAGGCGGATTTTCCCGGTTTTGCCGATTTATCTTCACCGGCCAGCCTCCATGTTTCACCGTATTACATCACTCAAACGCTTCACGATACAAATGTACCGAACATGGTTACTTCTGTCCTGGCAGACTACAGGGGCTATGACACAATGCTCGAGACAGTTGTTATTTTTACAGCAGGTCTGGCCGTAATAGCCATCTTGCGGCGCTATAAAAAAGACCAGCCTTTTACACCGCCTGAGCCCTATATACTTTCCAAAGGGTACCCGGATACTATCATCCGGTTTGTTGCCAGGCAGCTTGTGCCCTTTATCCAGCTCTTTGCCCTCTATGTTGTAGCACACGGACATCACAGTCCTGGTGGCGGCTTCCAGGGTGGTGTAATTCTTGGCGCCAGCTTCATCCTTCTTGCCATCAGCTATGATTTCAAGACTGTTCTGGGGATCATGAACGAAAAATGGAATGTCCTGCTGGGCAATCTCGGCGTACTTATCTATGCAGGAATCGGCTTTCTCTGCTTAGGCCTGGGAGCAAACTTCCTAGATTATTCGATACTCAGCAAAGTGCTGCCGGCAACGGATCGGGTTATGGCCCGCTCCCACGGTATGCTTGGTATTGAGATAGGTGTGGCCATTGCTGTCATGGCCATTGTTATTTCCATTTACCTGAATGTTGTCTCCCGGGGCAAATATGACAAGGGGCTGTAATGCAAGCGATCATTTCTCATTACAATTACTGGATATACATCCTGCTCATGATGATCGGCCTTTATGCCATGCTGGCCAAGAACAACCTGATCAAAAAGGTCATCGGCATGTCGATCTTCCAGACAGCCATCATTGTTTTCTATGTCTCCATCAGTGCCAAAGAGCATGCCAGCATCCCTATCATTGCCCATGGCCATGGCCACGGTGCAGTTGAGGCGGCCATAGATGTTGCCCACTATGCTAACCCGCTGCCCCATGTTCTGATGCTTACAGCCATCGTGGTATCAGTTGGAACACTCGGGGTTGCCCTGGCAATCTGCCTGGGTATTTACAGGCGATACAACAGCCTGGAAGAGGATGAAATTCAGGAGCAGCTTCAATGAGTATCGTTGAACAGGCGCCGGTCCTGCTGGTCATAATCCCGCTATTAAGCGCTTTCCTGGTCAACATGGTCGGCTTGCTCAACCGCCGCTATTGTTTTCCTGTTGCCGTATTGGCTATTCTTGGTTCCTTTGCCGCCTCTCTCATAACACTTATCCAGGTCATGAAAACCGGATCTATCAGCTATCGTCTCGGCGGCTGGCCTCCTCCTTTTGGCATTGAGTATGTGATTGACCACTTCAATGGCTTGGTGCTGGTAACGGTTTCATTTGTTAGTCTACTGGCAGTTATCTTTTCCAAAGAAAGTATCAAAAAGGAACTGCCTGAAAAGATACCTCAGTTTTACACCCTATTCGTCCTGTTGGTTACCGGCCTTTTAGGTATGACGGTTACCGGTGATGCCTTCAACCTCTATGTTCTTCTTGAAGTTTCCGCTCTCACCGGCTATGCGCTCATAGCTATGGGTGACAACCGGGCCCTGGTTGCAAGCTTTAATTATGTTATTATGGGTACAATCGGTGCCAGCTTCTATCTTTTGGGCGTCGGTCATCTCTACATCATGACCGGTTCTCTCAATATGGCCGACCTGCTTACCATTCTTCCCGGCTTGTACTCATTCAATGCAATTTTTATCGCCATGCTGCTCATTCTGGTAGGTGCCTGGATCAAAATGGCTTTCTTTCCAATGCATGGCTGGCTGCCCAATGCTTACACCTATGCACCATCAGCAGCCGGCTGCCTGGTCGCACCTTTGGTTACCAAGGTGTCAGTGTATATAATGATCAGGCTCATGCTGTCGATTTTTTCAGTTGAATATGTATATGGGGCTGCCGGTCTCTCAGCAACCATAGTCTGGATGGCCGTAATTGCTATAATCAGCGGTTCTATCCTGGCCCTTGCCCAAACAGACTTCAAGAAGATGCTGACCTATCTTATCGTGGCGGAAGTGGGCTACATGGTCGGCGGTGCCTGGCTGGCCAGCAGCAGCGGCCTTACCGGTGCCATCCTGCATATTGTCAACGATGCCCTGATGACACTCTGTCTCTTTGTTTTTGCAGGCATTGTTATTTACAAAAAAGGCGGGCAGCAGCTTCAGGACCTTGCAGGGCTTTATAAAAAAATGCCGGTTACCATGACTGCCTTTACAGTAGGCGCCATGTCAATGATCGGTGTACCGCCCACAGCGGGCTTCTTTAGTAAATGGTATCTCATTCTTGGTGCCATTGATGCCGGCAGATATCATTTCATGGCAGCTTTGCTGTTTTCCAGCCTGGTCAATGCCATACTTTTTTTCCGGGTCATAGAAATCGCCTATTTTGAACCCAAAGTCGTCCACCACGGCTATGAAGCCGAAAAAATCACCATAGACGAGGCGCCTTTTTCCATGCTCATGCCTCTCATCATTGTGGCCTTGAGCCTTATTGTCGTCGGCCTCTATTCAGGCGATATTGTTACAAATATTATCCAGCATTCGTTACCGGCAGGACTTTGACATTGAAGATTATCAGCATACAAAACTGCTGATGATTGGCAGAAGAATGACTATTGGAAATTTATTAAACAACCGATTGCTAACAGCCGACAAAGCTGACAACTAATTTAA
>JAHEID010000196.1 GCA_024639555.1 Deltaproteobacteria bacterium | reverse complement strand
ATCCTCGGCAGCGGCTCACCGTGGAGCATATCTACAATACGGCTTGAGCCGATAGTGGTCTGCATTACCACCTGCCCCGGATGGTCGGCAACCACCTGTCCGATGACACAGGCATTTTCCCCGTATTCCATTTTCTGCATAACAGCAAGCAGGCTCTCGACAGCCTCCGGCTCGACAAATGCCAGCAATTTCCCTTCATTGGCCAGGTACAGCGGGTCCAGTCCCAGCAGTTCACAGGCACCCCTGACATCATCACGCACCGGCAGGTCTGTTTCCCGGATGCGAATCCCGACACCCGATGATTGGGCCAGTTCGTTTAGCGTTGTGCCCACCCCGCCCCGGGTAGGATCACGCAGAATATGAATGGATTTCCCACCTTCCTCGATCATGGCTGCAACCATGTGGTTCAACGGGGCCGAGTCGCTCATGAACCCTCCCTGGATTTGCAACCCCTCCCGCTGACAGAGAATTGTGGTGCCATGGTCCGCCATGGTACCGCTCAGGATAATCCTGTCGCCCGGGCGTCCATTCCCGGCGGAGATATCAATCTCCCTATCAAGCAGGCCGATACCGGTTGTATTGATAAATATCTTGTCGGCCTTGCCGGACTGGACAACCTTGGTATCACCCGCCACTATCTCTACGCCGGCATTATCCGCGCCCGCCTTCAGCGAGTGGACAATTGTCTCCAGATCCTTGTAGGCAAATCCCTCTTCAATGATCATAGCGACAGAAAGATACAATGCTTTTGCGCCCCGCATAGCAAGGTCATTAACCGTACCGTGGATGGCCAGGGAGCCGATATCGCCCCCCGGGAAAAAAATGGGATCAATGACAAAGGAATCCGTGCTGAAGGCGATTCTCTCCTTGCCTGCCTGCAGGACAGCGCTGTCTTCCATGGCAATAAGGGACGTACCCCCAAAGTTTGCGACAAAGAGTTTTTCTATCAGTTCATGGGAAGCCTTGCCACCGCTGCCATGCGCTAATGTTATCTTTTCTGCCATATCTTTTTCGTTTCCTTTGCCCTGAATCCATTAGGCAAAATTGCTTAAAACCGGCTTACATCCGACGTCTCACGGATTCAGGTTCAAATTACCCTTGAATCATCGAAAATTACACATTATCTTGCCAACCAACGTATTTAGCTGTATTGGTTAATGGCTTTGGGCACAAAATTTTCCGGTTCCTCAGAAGATCTCTACCGCCAAGGCTTCTGATCTTTCCGGGAACCAATACCATTATAAACGCTCTATTTAAAGCAATCTCTTGGTTTTGCTTATTTTTTAACAAAATATTAGAATTATGGCCTATCACAACATCCTTGAAAAAATTGGCAACACGCCGATTATCCTGATCAACCGGCTCAACCCGGCAAGAAAAATAAAAATCTACGCCAAGCTTGAATCATTCAATCCGGGCGGCTCGGTGAAAGACCGTATCGCTCTTTCTATGATAGAAAGCGCGGAAAAAATCGGCGAATTGACACCGGACAAGATTGTCCTGGAGGCAACCAGCGGCAATACCGGTATAGGGTTGGCCATGGTCTGTGCCGTCAAGGGGTACCGCTGCCAGCTGGTCATGCCCGAATCTGCCAGTATCGAACGCCGCAAGATCATGGAGGCCTACGGTGCGGAAATCCTTCTTACCCCTGCCAAAAAAAGCACGGACGGAGCCATCGAGCAGGCTTATATAATGGCCCGGGAGCATCCGGATCGCTACTTCCTGACCGACCAGTTCAACAACGAAGCAAACTGGCAGGTCCATTACCGCACAACGGGGCCGGAGATCTGGGAACAGACCAGGGGCAAGTTAACCGACGTAATCGCAACCCTTGGCACAACCGGTACGGCCATGGGGCTCTGCAGGTATTTTTCAGAACAGCATCCCAAGGTAAGGGTGACGGCGGTTGAGCCCTTCCTCGGCCATAAGTTGCAGGGACTCAAAAACATGAAAGAGTCCTACAAACCTGGAATATTTGATAAAAATCTTCCATTCCAGATCATCAACATCCCGGATGACGAATCATTTAAAATGTCCAGGGAACTGGCGTACCGGGAAGGCATCTTTGTCGGCATGAGCTCCGGGGCCGCCATGTGTGCAGCCCTGACCAGGGCCGAGCAGATCAAGGAGGGGGTCATTGTAGTGATCCTGCCGGACGGCGGTGAGAAATATCTGAGCACCACCCTCTTTTCTGCCAAAGAGGAGGAAAAGAAGGACGTTGCCCCTGAAGAACAACTACGTTTCCACAACAGCCTCACCAAGAAAAAGGAGGTATTCCGCTCCATCTCCAGGAAAAAGGTGACCTTTTATGCCTGCGGTCCCACGGCCCATGAGCATGCAAATCTTTCCCACTGCCGCCGCTTTATTGTAGCAGACCTTATTAACCGCGTCCTGGAGAGCAAGGGTTTCAACGTGCAGTTTTATATGAATTTTACCGACCTGGACGACAACACGATCCACGGTGCAGAAGAATCCAGGCAGCCCCTGCCCGAATTCACCGAGTCTTATATCCGGGAATTCAAGGCTGACATGGATGCCCTCGGGGTCAAGAACGCAACCGGCTTTCCCAGGGCCTCCCAGCATGTGGAGGCCATGATCGATATTGCGGCCCGGCTTATTGAAAAAGGCTATGCCTACGAAAAGCACGGTTCCATTTATTTCGATATCTCAAAGTTCAAGCGCTACGGCAAGCTTTCCCGGATCGACCTCAGCAAGATCCAGGTAGGCAAGACCGTTGATCTGGACGACTATGAAAAAGAAAGCCCGGTGGACTTCACTCTGCTCAAACGCTCAACCCTGTCCGAGTTGAAGCAGGGTATTTTCTATAAAACCGAATGGGGCAACGTCCGGCCCGGCTGGCATATTGAATGCGCGGCCATGTCAACCCACTACCTTGGCGAAACCATTGATATTCACACCAGCGGCCGGGACCTCATCTTCCCGCACCATGAAAATGAGATTGCCATTGCCGAGGCCCTCACCGGTAAACCGCTTGCCAACTATTGGCTCCACTCGGAACAGCTCCTGGTTGAAGGCAAAAAAATGTCTTCCGAGGGCGGAAACCTTCTCACCCTCAAAGACATGCTTAATAAGGGGTACAACGGCAGGGAAATCAGGTTCCTGCTCATGGCGACACATTACAGGAAACCCCTCCATTTCTCCTTCAAGAAACTGGATGAAGCCAGGAAGAACTTAAGAAAGCTGGATGAATTCACCCAGAAACTGCTCTGCCTGCCCCCCGGCCTGCCCCATCCCAAGGTGGCTGCCTATCTCTCCAACATGGAAGAGAAGTTCTGCGGGGCGCTGGCCAACGATATCAACATGTCACGGGCCCTGGGTGCCATCTTTGATTTCATGAAAAAGATCAACCCGATCCTGTCCCAGGGCCAGCTGGACCTGGAGCAGAAAAAATATATCCTGGAGACCTTTGAAAAGATCAACGGGATCCTGAATTTCCTGAAGCTGAAGGAATGCCCCCTGGCACCGGAGATAGACAGGCTTATCAAGGATCGGGAAGAAGCCCGCAAAAACAAGGACTGGGAACGCGCCGACACGGTGCGTACCGAATTAGCCCAGAAGGGGTTTGATATAGTTGACACCCCCAAGGGCCCGGTTTGGAAGGAAATAGACAAACTGGAGCAGTAATTTCAGCCTGTTGCCATGTTCTTCATCTATGCGGACTCCCTTCCCGCCCTGCTGAAATGGGTTGCGAA
>JAHEID010000195.1 GCA_024639555.1 Deltaproteobacteria bacterium | reverse complement strand
TGCGCACCAATTCACCTTTGTCTTATTTGATAAAAAAGACTTCATGATCCACAATTACAGGGCTCTTCCGAGAGAGGCCTGCCTTCTACAAGTGGTTCATATCTTCGTCTGCAGATTTCAGCTTGGTCGCGTTACTTTCCTTCGGCACTTTGTTTAACAGGCCCTTTATCTGCTGCCTTCTTCTTCGGCGGGATCTTAACTTCCTTGAGAGCTTCCTTGCTTTGGGAAATCTGTACGTCAACCTTGGCCCCTCTGGAAATAGAAATATATTCTTTATACAATATCTCGCCTTTACCTTTGGAATTTGCCCCTATCTCGATATCATTGCCCTCAAGTTTTCCTTTAAATTCACCGTTTACAAATATTTTACCCGCGGCCGTTACTTCTCCCCCATTGAACTTGCCGGTTATCTTCACATCCTTGCCTGCGGTGATGTTTCCGCTACGCAGCTCACCCTCGATATCAACACTGCCTTCTTTTGTTTCTATATTTCCCTTGCAGATTCCTTTTATGAGGATATTTGAATCCTGCATTGAAGTTATATTACCTTCAACATCTCCACTCAATTCCAGATCACAGGTAATATTAATATCCCCTATCAGCTTGCTGCCTTTCAGGATCTTGTTGACATTTGCGCTTCTGGGACCTACTCCCGGCGACTTCACAGGAACCTCTTGCGGCACATCTTTCGCCGCTTCGTTTATTTCATGTTGTTTCGTCCCGCTGCCCGTTGTTTTAATTTGTTCTTCGTATAAACTTTTTTTAGTAAACATTCTGTCCCTCCATCTTTAAAGTAGGTGATAGTGACAAGTAATTGCTTTTTCGGGCTGTACTGAAAATTAAAAACCATACCAGATCGACTTGAACCATGGTTTACCAATAAAACAGTGTAACTGCAAACAGGCCATCAACAAAAAACCAGCCTCTGCAAGTGATGCTACTATTATTCAAACAATACTGCCACAATCTTGACTTCCAGAAAACTCCCGCTGATCGACAGGTCCGATAAATACTGACGTTGGGGTACAACAAAATCCATTTGCCTGCATCATACACTGCCACAGCGTAGTTAACATCCCAGGTGTTCAATACATTCCTGTTCTGAATTGTTTGACATCAGCGGACTTTCTTTATATTTTTCTCGCTCGGCACAATTGTTCGGAGATACATTTCTTCTGCTCATATTTGTCTGTCATTTTAAATGAATATACTTACTCAATAATAACAAGGACGTATTGCCCATGTCTGAAAAAATTTTAGTTATAGGCGGCGTGGCCGCAGGACCCAAAACAGCCTGCCGTGTCAAGCGGCTTCTGCCTGATGCCGAGGTCGTGGTCGTTGACCAGGACAACCTTATATCTTACGGCGGCTGCGGCATTCCATATTTTGTCTCCGGGGATGTTTCTGATGAAAAGGAGTTACGCTCAACAAGCTTTCATGTTGTAAGGGATGAAGGATTTTTCAGCCAGGCCAAGGGTGTCACCATGCTGACCCGAACCAGGGCGCTTGTCATAGACAGGCAGGCCAAAACCGTTAGTGTGGAACAGCTTGACACCGGTGAAACAAATGAACTGCCCTACGACAAGCTCGTGCTTGCCACCGGCAGTGTGCCCAACCGTCTGCAGATTCCCGGCGCAGACCTTGAAGGGGTGTATGTGGTCAATGACATGCACCGCGCCATTGCCATAAAAAATGACCTGGCCCAGGGCAAGGTGAATAAAGCTGTGGTAATCGGCGGTGGCGCCATTGGCCTGGAAATGGCTGAATCCCTTGCAGACTTGTGGGGCATTGAAACAACAGTCCTGGAGTACATGGACCAGCTGCTGCCCCGCATTGTTGACCCTGCCTTTGCAGCCATGTTGGAAAAGCACCTCAGGGACAATAACGTTGCGGTTTATACCGGTGAATCGGCCACCGGCCTTGAGAGTGATGACGCGGGCAGGGTCTGCCGGGTGACAACCCCGAAACGTTCGATTGATGCTGACCTTGTCATTATGTCCGTCGGTGTGAGGCCGCGCACTGACCTGGCCAGGGAGGCAGGACTTCTTGTTTCTCCCCAGGGCGGCATTGTGGTGAATAACCGCATGCAGACCTCCGATCCTGCCATTTATGCTGCGGGAGATTGTGTTGAAATAAGCAACCAGGTAAGCGGCATGAAAAACAACGCGCCCATGGGCTCCCTTGCCAACCGCCAGGGCAGGGTTGCAGCTGATAACATTGCCGGCATTCCGTCACAGTTTGAAGGCTGGGTGGGCAGTTTCATCATGAAGGCATTTGAATGCTGTATTGGTGGCACCGGCCTGAGCCGCACAACGGCAAAAGGGCTGGGATATGATGTTGAGGTGGCCATTACCGCCCAGTCTGACAGGGCTCATTTCTTTCCTACCCAGGCTGTGATCATGCTGCAGATGGTCTTTGACAAAACCAGTCGCAAGGTTCTGGGTCTCCAGGGGTTCGGCCCCATGAATGACTCTGTTCTGGCCCGCATAAATGCCGCGGCAGGACTTATTGCCAAGGGGGCTTATATTGAGGATTTCAGCAACCTCGAACTGGCATATGCACCTCCGTTCTCCACAGCAGTCGATGCCCTGAATGCCACAGCAAATGTAGCTGACAACCTGGCCGCCGGCCGCCTGCGCACCCTTTCCATTGAAGATTTTCTGGAATGGATGGCCAAGCCCCAGGCGAAACCTGGGTGGGTTGCTCTTGATATTCGACACCCGAAGGAAGCTGCAGGATTCGTCGAAAAATTCGGCTCCGATCTCTGGAAAGACATACCCTATGTCAATGTCCGTGCCAGGCACAAGGAATTGCCGGAGGATAAAACGCTGATCATCATTTGTGATGCCGGTACCCGTTCATCAGAAGTGCAGGTTTTTCTGGATTCCGTGGGTCGGGAAGACAATTTTGTCCTTGGCGGAGGATTTAATGCCATCCGCAGAATAAGCGTAGACTGGTGGCCTTCATAACAATTTGATTTATTTCATGATCCTGAATTTATAACCATATATTCGGCCTGGAATTTACAAGAAAAATCTTCATTTTCCATTTCAATTGGTATAGAGTATGGACACAATCATACATTGTTTTATTTCAGGTTCCGACTTTTTGGATGTAATTTTGTCATAGGGCAGATTTTATCTTTCATTGAGACCAGGAGTCGAAAATGCCTATAAGAATATTTCCAGAAGAGCATGAAGAATTTGAGATTCAGGTATACAAAAAACCGAAAAGCCTTAAGCTCCTCAAAGAGACTCATATCGCTTTTACCGGATCACCAAGAAAACATCCCTATGACCCGGATAGGGTGATCCTGATCACCGACCCCTACAGCAGGATAACATCCTATTATGAATTCAAGACCGCTGACATTTCGTATGTGGAAGAGATGGTCAACCTGGTAGATATGGATGGTGAGACTGTTCCCATGGCCAGGGTCTGGGTCAAGAAAAAAAGTATCGGTGCCCGGGCTTCCCTTTTTATTGTAGATGACACAACTATCTGATCAGCTTGAAATATGAAATGCGGGTTGTTGGATAATATCTACAGATTGACACCGTAAAATAAGATCCGGATGCATTCAGCAACTTGAAACCCGGGACTGAAAAAGAGGGGTGATGAAACCCAAGCAGCGAAGCCCGCATATTGCAGGCTTTCTACTCATACTCTTTGTTTTTATACTCATTGCCCTATTTCTCCGGACAGCTCAAATGGTTGGGAAATCATACGCAGGTCGCTTTC
>JAHEID010000072.1 GCA_024639555.1 Deltaproteobacteria bacterium | reverse complement strand
AACGTAAACGTATCGCTGCGGAAAAAAGGTCGCTTGGTGAAGGCCAGAAGGCCGAGATCATGGGTAAGGTGGAAAGGGAACTGAAAGAAATTCTCTCCACTGCCAATCGTGAGGCTGAAGAAATCAAGGGCAAGGCAGATGCAGAGGCAGCAAAAATTTATGCCGATGCCTACAATCAGGACCCTGAATTCTACTCGTTCACCAAAAGCCTGGAAAGCTACAAGACAGCGGTCGGCCAGAATACGAACCTGATCATTTCATCTGATTCAGAATTTTACAAATTTTTGCAGAAGCTGGAGTAAAATTGAAAATTTGACAAATTGAAAATTGAAGATTTTTAAAAAATGAAAACTAACAAATTATAATGATACAACTAAATGTTTAGGGAAAAGATATAACACTATCCCTTCATTACACCCGGCAATTTTACTTTTTCAATTTTTCAATTTCAGTCCGTTACTCCCCATCCATGGTAGGATAGCCGGGAGCATGCTCCTTTTTAAAGGTTATCCTGCCAACCTCCTCGAGAAGTTCCAGCAGCTTTTCAATCTGCGCCACCTTGTCCATGGTATCGACATCCAGCCGAGTGAACCTGCAGTTGCAATACGTCAACTGGCCGTTGCACCAGGGACAGATCTCAACCGGGCAGCCAAGGGTATGAAATTCTCCCACATTAACATGGCATGACGGGCACAGGCTCCGGTCAAGTGTGTGCGGCTTGTATTCCTGCAGCATTTCAGGTTTTTCTGTAAGGGCCAGAACTTCCTTGTTATCAGCATAACCAAAAAAATCAAGAAGCTTCCGGTCGATAATTCCCTCAGCCAGGGTGCCTACAATATGGGCTGCTTCCCTGTTCGCCAGGTAGAGATACTGCATGGAGTTACCGGTGGATACACAGAGCAGGAATACCCCCTGACGGCGGGTAAGCAGCCGTATGCCAGTAACCGAGTCATCCATGCCTTCGGGCAGGTTGATATAGAAACTGTGCAGCAGGTTCAAGGCAATTATATCAGCATCATATTTATCCAGCAGCGCCAGGGCGGTTTTCACCTGCGCTTCCGGAACCGCATACTTCATGAGAAATTGTATATCTTTCTTGCGGTCAGCTAATGATTTCGGGGTGTCCATCAATAAACTCTCCATTAATCACATCCGTACTTCCGGTTATTGAACTGATGCCTTGTCAATTGCTTCGATCCAGCGCCTTGTTTCCACAGCAATATCCTTTGCCCGGGTCAAAGCTGTAACAACGGCAATGCGGCGTGCTCCTCGTGCAATCAGCTCCTGGATATGATTCAGTTTCACGCCGCCCATCACGGTAAACGGCAGGTCGCACAGTGAGGTAAATGTCTTTATGACATCCGGGCCCAGGAAAGGCGTCAGATTTTTTTTTGTTTCAGTAGTGTAAAGCGGCCCGATATTAAAGTAAGAAGCCCCACGTTCCTTTGCGGTAGCGGCCTGTTCCGGCGTGTTGCACGAAACGCCGATTATAAGTTCAGGTGCCAGTTTTCTAACTTCCTGAGCCGGCAGATCGGTATTCCCCAGATGAACACCATCAGCATTTGCCAGCAGGGCAATGTCAACACGGTTGTTCACAATAAACAGGGCTCCGGCTTCCCTGCTCTTTTCCCTGAAAACCAAAGCCTTCCGATACAATGTCAGGTCGTCAGAATGTTTGTCCCGAAGCTGCACAATCCTGGCTCCACCTGCCAGCACCGCCTCAAGCCACTGGATATCCGAACGCCCATTGGCCTTAACCTCGCAGGACACAGGGTAAATGGTGACCTTTTCGCGGAAAAAAACCTCCTTTTCAAAATAACTTGCACCTTCAGGGAACATCAATTTTCTCTTCCAAGTCTAAATAGTTGCTCGAATATTTATTTTCTTCTATAGTAAATAGTTTGCATCTAAAAGTCATCCCGGGCCGCATAAATAATTTCTTCCATGTGTTCTCCGGTACAGGTGAAGCTTTACGTCAAAATAACACGATGAGCTACACCGTTATTGTTCTATTCCCCACTTGAAAAGACAGAAAAGGTTTACAGTTATGATTGACAAATTCGTTACGAATAAAATTGCGGAACTGACCATTGAAGGCGAGAAATACTCCCTGCCTATCATTGAAGGCTCGGAGGGAGAAAAGGCCATTGATATCCGTAATCTGCGCCAGAAAACCGGTCATATCACCCTGGACAGCGGCTACATGAACACCGGTTCCTGTGCCAGCGAGATCACCTATTTAGAGGGCTCAAAAGGCATTCTGAATTACAGGGGTTATGGAATTGAAGACCTGGCTGCGAACTGTTCCTTTGTGGAAGTCGCTTACCTGCTGCTTCACGGCCACCTTCCCACTGCCAAAGAATACCAGCACTTCAGTAATCTCCTTGGCCGCTTTGCCCTGATCCATGAGGATATGATCCACTTTTTCGATCATTTCCCGCCCAATACGGCTCCCATGGCCATCCTGTCTTCCATGGTCAACTCGTTATCCAACTTCTACCCTGAAATGGCTGAAAACCCGCTGGAAGACATTGACATCATGGCCACGCGTCTCATCTCCAAGGTGCGCACCATTGCCGCCTTTACCTACAAGAAATCCCAGGGCTGGCCCCTGGTGTATCCGCGCCATGATCTCTCGTACTGCGCTAACTTCCTCAACATGATGTTTGATTCGCCAGTCAAGCCTTATGTGATAAATGATGAGGTTGTCACTGCCTTAAACAAGATCCTTATCCTGCACGCCGACCATGAACAGAACTGCTCCACTTCGACAGTGCGCCTTGTAGGCAGCGCCAGGGTCAACCTCTACGCTTCAATTTCTGCAGGCATCAGCGCCCTCTGGGGACCCCTGCACGGCGGTGCCAACCAGGCAGTTGTTGAGATGCTTGAAGAAATCTATGCGTCAGACGGCGATTACCAGGCTCATATCGAGCGCGCCAAGAACCCCGATGACCCCTTCCGGCTCGTAGGATTTGGCCACAGGGTTTATAAGAGTTATGATCCCAGGAGCATAATTATCAAAAAGGCCTGCGATGATGTGCTGGAAGCCTTAAATGTTTCCGACCCGCTGCTTGACATAGCCAAGGAACTGGAAGAGGTGGCATTGAATGACGAGTTTTTCATTGAGCGCAACCTCTATCCCAATGTCGACTTTTACAGCGGCATTATCTACCGGGCCATAGGAATCCCGAGCAATATGTTCACGGTAATGTTTGCCCTTGGCCGGCTGCCGGGCTGGATTGCGCACTGGAAAGAGATGTGGGATGACCCGAACTGGCGTATCGGCAGGCCGCGCCAGGTTTATGTCGGTCCGAAGCACAGACCCTTCTTATCCAAAGAAGAGCGGGAAAAGAAAAATCGCAACGAATAGGGCCGCAGCATCTTGGCCAACAACAAGTACTAGGATCCTCCCTTCTGTTTTTTCAGGGGATAATTGCTCTTGATAAATGCGAGTTCATCAGCCTTGGTTTCAACAACACCGTCAAGTTTTGCCTCCAGCAAATGGTTCAGGATCGTCTTATAGATTGGGCCGCTCTTGTAACCCATTTTCTTCAGGTCGGATCCGTGAATAAGGGTTTTATAATGCCGCAGGTGAGTAACAAAATGTGAAACAGCCTTCTTCGCTGTTTTCTTCCTGGCCATGGCAATGAGATAGAGCAGGCTTTCATGACTGCGTTCCTGCAGAAGCCAGTAGATCTCGCTGTTACTCAATCTCCTGCTCCTTCCCAATTCCCTGAGAATCTTGTCTGTGGCTTCCTTTTCTTTCAAAAGCTCTTTTTTGTGCCGCTCCGAAAATTCAAACTTCATACAGAAGATCTTCAGATCACTGTATGGCGAGTCCGCCAGTATGGCAAAAAGGTACACCTGCCACTGCTGGAAGGGCTCATCCAGGTAAAGCAGTTTATACCAGGCCATGGCTCGCTGGATTTCTCTCAGGTTCTTCTCCATACGTTTATCAAATTTAAGTCCGGGCAGGATGAATTTCAGCAGGTCGAATTCAGCCATTCTGCGTATGGCCGGAATCGGATTTTCTTCTGAAAAGATAAGCTTCAGTTCAGTAAAACAGCGGCTCCCGAAAAAACGGTTGAACAGGTTCATTTTGACAGCGTTTTTCAGGAGTTTTTCCGTGTGCTTGCCAATGGTGAAACCCATACGCTGTTCAAAACGAATTGCCCTGAAAATGCGGGTAGGGTCTTCCACAAAGCTCAGGTTGTGCAGGATGCGGATGCGGCGCTCCTTTATATCTGTCTGGCAGTTGAAATAATCGACCAGGGTGCCGAATGTATCCGGGTTCAGATTAATGGCCATTGCATTGATGGTAAAATCGCGGCGGTACAGATCAAGTTTCAGGGAGGAAAGTTCGACAGTCGGCATGGCTGCCGGATACTCATAATATTCAAGCCTGGCAGTTGCCACATCAATGTTGAAACCATCCGGCATAATGACCAGCGCTGTGCTGAATTTTTCATGGGTGCGCACGGCGCCACCGAAGAAATCGGCAAGCTGCTTGGCGAACTTGATGCCGTCTCCCTCCACCACAATATCCAGATCCAGGTTTTTTATGCGCAGGAGAAGGTCACGGACAAACCCGCCCACAGCATAGGCCGTAAATCCATTTTTTTTCGCCACCTCACCAATGGTCCGCAGCAGGATAATAACCTCCTTGTTCAGAAACTCGACAATCTGACTGTTGACATTTCTGTGCCGCTCGACATAGGAACGGTCATCGGCAACGCTCAGGTTCTTAGGCTGATGCGCCGGGTCGTTTATAAGCAGGTTAAGCAGGTCCGTGCGGGTAATAACACCCTGTAATTCGTCCTTATCCACAACGGGGATCAGGCGCTGACGGTGTTCAATGATCAATTCCTGGATATCGGCCAGGGATGCTGCACTCGGCAGGGTGGCAACATCCGTTGTCATATAGTCGCTGACAGGCAGATTTCCCAGGTTGTGAAAAATGGCCTTTTCTGCAACCCGCCTGGAAATTATACCAAGCAGCTTGGACTTGTCCTGAACCACAGGCAGCACGGTAATACTGTAACGGGTCAGTACCTGATTGGCATTTTTTATGGATATATCAGGCGGCACGGTAATAACCGGATGTGACATCAATTCTCCGGCCAGGCTCTGGGGACGGACATACTTGTTGAGGAGACGTATAAGCTTTTCCTCAGCCTCTACCATGGTCATGTCCTTGACCGTGGCAGAGGCTGCAGAAGCATGGCCGCCTCCGCCAAAATCCCTGGCGATCTCTCCTACGTTGACCTCCGGCATCCGGCTGCGGGCAATGAGATAGATCCTGTCCTCCATACCTGCAAGGGCAAAGAGAACATTTAAGTTCTCCATGACCATGAAGCGCCTGACCAGCAGAGCAAATTCATCCACGTACTCGGTAAGGTCCATCTTGGCCACGACGATTTCAATTCCCTGTATGGTATAATTTACTGCCGACTTTATAAGATCATTTAAAAGCCCCAGTTGATAAACTGTAAGTTCCCTGGCAATAGACTGGGATACAGTGTGCAAATCGGCTCCCTGTTCCAGAAGCCAGGATGCTGCTTCAAGATCATCAGGCGTTGTGGTTGCATAGTTAAATGATCCGGTGTCCTCGTAAATACCCATGGAAAGTAGTGTTGCCTCATCATTGGTGATGGATATTCCCTTTTCGCGGAACAACTGGGCAAAAATAGTCGACGTGGAACCAACCGGCCTGATGACTTCAACATCCCCCTTCAGATCATCCGGTGTATCGGGGTGATGATCATATATATGGAGTTCAATGCCAGGGTTTTTCAAACACTTGGCAAAATTCCCGATACGGCTGGCCTGGCGGGCATCAACAATGATGAGTTTCGTGACCTTGCTGAGGGGGATCTTTTTCTGGCGCTTGAAATCGAGGAAATAATGGCTGAACCGGGCAAAAAAATCCCGAATATTCTTTTCCTGGGAACCTGCAAATGCCATGACCGCATCAGGATAGAACTTCTTGGCAGCCACCATGGAGGCAAGGCTGTCAAAATCAGCATTCATGTGGGTGGTTATGACTTCCATTGTTTTAACGATAAAACAAATTGAAGATTTGAGAAATTGAAGATTGAAAATTAATAGGGTAAGAATCTTCTGCCAATTATCTGTAATCTAATATACCGATAATCTTCACTCTTCACTCTTCAATTTTCAATATTTATAAAAATCTTATCTAATAGCTGCACAATTGCCAACAGCCAAATTGAGGACTTTCGCCCGGGACAATCAGCCCCGTGGATGGAATTTTTTATGAATGGATTTGAGCCGACTGTGCTCAACATGGGTATAAAGCTGGGTTGTAGATATATCGGAGTGTCCCAGCATGAGTTGCACCGAACGCAGGTCGGCACCGTTTTCCAGGAGATGGGTGGCGAAGGAATGTCTGAGCGCGTGCGGACTTATCTCCTTCTTAATTCCTGCCTGCAGGGCAATTTCCTTTAATATCTGCCAGTAACGGGTTCTGCTCATGGCCTTTCCCCGCATTGTGACGAAAAGTGACGGGCTTGTTTTACCTTGCAGCAGCCGCGGCCGTATATGATCCAGGTATTCCTCGAGCAGCTGGCTGGCCTGTTCTCCTATGGGTACAAGCCTTTCCTTGCTCCCTTTGCCAAGTACCCGCAGGTTGCCGCTGTGGCGGTTGAAACTTATAAGCGGCAGCTTGACAAGTTCTGAAACCCTGAGTCCGGTGGCATAGAGAAGGTGAAGCATTACATGATTTCTGGCAGCAATAGGATTGCCCCGGTCCAGTATTTCTGAAACTGTAAGGAGAGCATCAACCTCGCCGGTGGTGAGAGTTTTTGGCAGAACCCTCCCCAGCTTGGGGTGGTCTATCATGGAGGTTGGATCGGCGTCGATATGGTTTTCAGCCAGCAGGAATCTGAAAAACCCCCTCAGGGTTGATATTCTCCTGGAAATGGAACGGGATGAAAGACTTTTTTTTCTGCACCAGGAGATATAATCCCTCATCGTTGACTTGTCTATTTGCTTAAGGTCTTCAATGGACTGCTTCTGAAGAAAGTCCGCAAAGGTATTGAGGTCGTAACGATAGGCCTTGTTATAGGTGTTGGGCGCCAGACGGCGTGCGGCGGATAAATACTTAAGGAAAAGGTCCTGGTAGGAATATAACGAACTCTGCTTTGAGGAGGGTCTAGCTGCGCCCCCCTTTGCAAGGGAGCGCTTATCAGGTTTTTTTTTCGCCCTGTCAGCCATTGGCCATTTTATTCATAAGCAATGGAGGCGGGCATGATTCTGACGAATATATTTTACGCCTTACGATGCCTGAACTTGCGCATTTTCCGCTTGGCTTCAGCCTGCTTCCGACGCTTTTTCTCACTCGGCTTTTCGTAGTACTCACGGCGTTTCAATTCACGCTTGATGCCATCCATCTGCAGCTTTTTCTTCAACTGACGAATGGCGTATTCAATATCACCTCTTACTTCAACTTCTATCATTTTGTCTCCACATGTTATTAATAACGGTTACCAACTAATTAATATAACAAAATTATTCTGAAATTACAATAAATTTCCAAGACGAAAGTCGGAGATATTAAAGGCAAAAGCAATTTCTGTCAATGGCTTTTTGTTTGCATCCAAAAAACAGGATGTGCACACGTATTCCGTTTGTACCATTATATCTTACTAGATGGCGCTATTCCTGTTGGGCTTTTTAAAGGACGTATCAGTAGTTGTGCTAAAAATCTTTCCGGGATTTAAAATATTGTTGGGGTCAAACACGTTTTTGATGTTCTGCATAAGCACCAGGGATGTTTCATCAAGTTCAAGGGACAGATAAGGCGCCTTGGTGATACCGATACCATGTTCTCCCGACAAAGTTCCGGAGAGAGACATGACATGTTCAAACAGCCGTCTTTTTGCAGTTTGACCCTTTTGGTATTCTTCCTGGTTATCCTTGTCCACCATGATGTTGACATGAATGTTACCGTCTCCCGCATGCCCGAATGTGAGGACGACAATGTCCAACTCCCGGGAGAGCTTTTCGGTAAAATCAACGAGCTGTGGAATTTTTGTTTTCGGCACCACCACATCCTCGGATATCTTGTGAGGCCGCAGTTTATACGTAGCCGGAGAAATGGAGCGCCTAGCCTTCCAAAGGTCATCGACTTCCTTTTCATTATGAGCCTGCCTGACCTCGAGAATACCAGGGTATGTTTGCCGATCTGCCAGCAATCCCAGGAACTTTTTCCCCTGTTCCTCGGTGGACTTTTCATCACCGTCCACTTCGACCAGGAGCAAGGCCCTGGCGCTTTGCGGCAGTTCAAGGGAAAGGTGCTCTTTGACTACATGCAGGGCGGTCTGATCCATATATTCCAGGGTATTGGGCACAATTCCTCTTTTAAGTATCTCTGACACAAGCACTGTTGCCTGCCGAAGGCTGTCGGTCAATACAAGGTAGGTCTTCTTGTGAGTTGGCAGTGCCAGAAGCCTGACGACAATTTTTGTGATAATGCCCAGAGTCCCTTCAGACCCGATAAAAAGCCGCGTAAGATCATAACCCACAACCCCCTTTGCGGTGCGGACCCCGGTATGCATGAGGCGACCGTCCGGCAACACCACCTCCAGGCCAAGCACATAATCCCTGGTTACCCCGTATTTAACGGCGCTTGGCCCCCCGGAACATTCGGCGACATTGCCTCCCATGGTGCAGAAATCCCGGCTGGCAGGGTCAGGTGGATAAAAAAGGCCCTCTTTTCTCACTGCAGTCTGGAATTGTCCGGTGATCACACCCGGTTCAACAACTGCCACCTGGTTCTCCGCATCTACCTCAAGGATTCTGTTCAGGCGGCTCATGACCAGTACCAGGCCACCCTGAACCGGCAGGGATCCACCCGTCATTCCTGTACCGGCGCCGCGGGGAATTACCGGAAAAAGCTCCTGGCTGGCGAGTTCCATGATGGAACATATCTCCTCAGCAGAACCGGGAAAGGCCACAGCGGTCGGCATATACTCCATACCAGTGCCATCATATGAATAGCACATGAGATCTTCCCGGGCAGTAGCGAGGTGCGCCTTACCAACAATCGCCTGTATTTTTTTTACTGTATATTTATTCATACACATAATTGTTATGAAAAAATATGGCCCAAATGTCAACGGCCAATTGTCAATTGAAAAGTATGGTTGAAGCTAGTATCCTGCATATATAAATCATTCATTTCAACAGGTGTTTACCATGAAAAAAATACAACTTGCCTTGCTGGCCGGAGGGAAATCAGGAGAAAGAGAGGTCTCTTTAAAAGGGGCGGAAGAAGTTGCCAAAGCCCTGGATCCCCGCAAGTATGTAGTCAAACGTTACGACCCGGCAACAGATCTTGCAAAACTGGCAACTGAAGCCGACAGCCTGGATGCTGCCTTTATCCTCCTGCATGGCCCTTTTGGCGAGGATGGTACCGTACAGGGCTTTCTTGATCTTCTCTCCATTCCCTACCAGGGTTCCGGGGTGCTGGGCAGCGCCATTGCCATGGACAAAAACCTGTCCAAGATCCTTTATCGCAACGCGGGTCTGAAAGTTCCTCAATGGTATATGGCATCAAAAGAAGATATCGACAACACGGGGAATATTCTTGGCCAGTTGGGGCTGCCCCTTGTCATAAAACCGGCCAGACAGGGATCAAGTCTCGGCATGACCATTGCCCGCTCAGAAGATGATATTGCAGAAGGCTTGAAAAAGGCATTTGGTATTGACCGACAGGTTATGGTCGAGGAGTTTATAGCAGGCCGGGAAATAACAGGAGGCGTTATCGGCAACGAAGAGTTGACCGCCCTCCCCCTGGTTGAAATTATCCCGGGTGATGCATACGAATTTTTTGATTATGAAGCCAAGTACCAGCCGGGTGCTTCGAAAGAGATCTGCCCGGCAGACCTGGAGGCGGCAATTACGATCAGGGCCCAGAATTATGCCCTTGCAGCACACCGTGCCCTGCAGCTTTGGGGCTACAGCCGAACCGATATGATCGTCAGCGGTGATGACATATACCTGCTTGAAACAAACACCATTCCCGGCATGACCCCGACAAGTTTACTGCCCCAGGGCGCTGCTGCTGCTGGGTTTGATTTCCCGGCGCTTCTTGACCGTCTTATCGAACTGGCCCTTGAGTAACTTGTGTCACTTTATTGACAGTTGTTTTTTTCAATTAAAATTGTATGTTATACACCCTGGTGACTTGGTTGAACCGTTGCGTTAAGCAATCCTGCTTGCGATAGAAAAGGGTGCACCGGGACAATGAATATTTCCCTCCTCTGTTTTGCGCCTCTTTTCATAGCCCTTGACACCCTCGGCGTTTTGCCGATATTTATCAGTCTTACCAACGGTCTTCCACTTACACAGAAGCATAAAGTTTTGCAGGCAGTTGTACCTAAAATTGAATTTGTCGTAGTCAGTAGATGTCATAAATTGCATCTAGGTTACCGATATGGATATCTGGAAAAAACTTCACGCGGTTGAGCAAAACTTTTTTGCCATCGAGCAACAGCTCCAATCCACTGCCAGGGCCCTGCCAGACCCGATTTTTGTTATAGACGAGTTCGGCAAATACCTGGACGTCATAGGCGGCAAGGAACGGTCACTCTATCACAGCGGCAAGTTTCTCAAAGGCAAACACCTTCACGATGTTCTGCCCGAAAACCTTGCTGATACCTTTATGCAGACAATATCTGCTGCGATAGCAGACAACTCTCTGAAAACTATCGAATACCAGCTTAACCCGGATGATATTACAGGTTCACCTCCGGACAATTTCAAAAAGAATCAATGGTTTGAAGGTCGGATCTACCCCATTAAAGACAGAGCCGATGAAGTACATTCCGTCATCTGGCTGTCCATCAATATCACCGAAACGAAAAAACTGGAAGATCGCTTGAAAGAACTATCTGAAAAGGACATCCTTACCGGAGCCTATAACAGAAGACACTTCATGCAGATATTTGACCAGGCGTTTTCCATAGCCAAAAGGTACAAGACTAAACTATCTGTCCTTCACATTGATATCGACAACTTCAAAGAGATCAATGAGGCATACCGCCGAGATGGCGGCGATGCTGTCCTGAAAAGGCTTGTGATATTCTGTGAGGATAATTTACGGCAATCTGACCTGTTTGCCCGGTACGGCGGTGAGGAATTTATTGTCATGCTGCAGAATACGCCGAGCCTTGGAGCTGCCATAATCGCTGAACGCATCAGGGCCGATATAGAGCAGATGTCTGTTACTTATGGGAAGTACACTATTCAGTTCACCATAAGCATCGGCATCAGTTCAGTCCTGGATAGCGACTCCAATAGCGCTGCAGTCCTCAGCAGGGCCGGCTCTGCTCTATACCTGGCCAAGAAAAAAGGCCGCAACCGAATAGAAATCAGTTAACCGGAATACTTCATACAAACACTTGAATTATCCGGGTTAGAATCTCTTTTCAAAATAGGGCTCCAGGATCTCCGGCAGAAGTATGGAGCCGTCAGCACGCTGAAAATTTTCCAGAATGGCCGCCAGGGTCCGGCCAACAGCAAGGCCGCTGCCGTTTAGGGTATGCACCAGAACACTTTTCTTGCTGTCGCGCGGCCTGTAACGAACTCCTCCTCTTCTGGCCTGAAAATCCCCAAAGTTGCTGCACGACGAAATCTCCCGATATTTATGCTGGGCCGGCATCCAGACCTCAATGTCATAGGTCTTGGTAGCGGAGAATCCGAGGTCGCCGGTGCACAATGTCACCACCCGGTAAGGTAGTTTCAGGAGCTGCAGCACTTCCTCGGCATCGGCCAGCAAAGATTCAAGTTCATCAAAAGAATCTTCAGGCCGGGTGAACTTTACCAGTTCAACTTTGTCAAACTGGTGCTGCCGGATAAGCCCTCTTGTATCCTTGCCGTATGAACCGGCCTCGGAACGGAAACATGGCGTATAGGAACAATACTTTATGGGCAGCTCTTTTTCCGCCAGGGTCTCATCCCGGTGGATATTGGTAACAGGAACCTCGGCCGTCGGGATCAGGTAAAGATCCCAGCCGCTGATCTTGAAAAGGTCTTCCTCGAATTT
>JAHEID010000194.1 GCA_024639555.1 Deltaproteobacteria bacterium | reverse complement strand
ATAAAGATTTAAAACAATATATTACTTTAATATTTGGACTTCACCTTATTTATCAACAACTTACCCGCATAGCATAGCTGGGACCCACCAGCTAAGCTGGTGGATTAAGACGGATATTTAATTCTATTCTAATCCAATAACTAGCCGAAAAATTTATAAAGAACCATGCCTAAAACACCCAAAATAACTCCCATGCTCCAGCAGTATATGGAGATCAAGGCCGCACATGAGGATGCCATCCTTTTTTACCGCATGGGAGATTTCTACGAGATGTTCTTTGATGATGCAGTGGTTGCTGCAAAAATCCTTGGCATAACACTTACCTCCCGCAGCAGCAAAAATGACAAAAACAAAATACCCATGTGCGGCGTTCCGCACCACGCAGTTTCGTCATATCTGGCTAAACTGGTCAAGGCAGGACACCGGGTAGCGGTCTGCGAGCAGGTTGAGGACCCCCGCCTGGTGAAAGGGGGCAAGATAGTTAAGCGGGAAGTTGTGCGGGTGGTAACTCCAGGTGTAACGACCGAAGAACAGCTCCTTGACGATAAAAGCAACCGCTATCTTTCCGCAGTCTCTCACTCTGCAGATAAGTCTCATAACCCTTATGGCGCCAGCTACCTTGACATATCAACCGGGGAATTCCTGGTCAGTGAACATGCCGGTCTTGATGATCTGCTTGACGAGCTCTCCCGCATGGCACCTGCAGAGCTTCTTGTTAATGAATCAGAAGACGAAAGCAGCCGGGAGGTTATGCAAAGCATTGCAGGACTTCTTTCTAATATCTGCCTGACCAGGCGGGCTGAACATACATTTCATTCTGATACAGCCAGAGAAGCCCTGCTTGAGCATTTTCAGACCCTGAACCTGGCCGGGTTTGGCTGCGATCAAATGCAGCCGGGCATTTCAGCTGCCGGCGCGCTGCTGCAGTATGTGTCTGAAACCCAGAAAACCGCCTGTTCGCATATAGAAAAACTCATTCCCGTTAACCTTGAGGATGTTTTGATCGTGGATGAGCCGTCACGGCGAAATCTTGAACTGGCCCAGACAATCGTTGGCAGCAGCAGGAAGGGGTCTTTGCTTGACACGCTTGACTATACATCCACCCCCATGGGTGCCCGCCTTCTCAAGCGCCGGCTGCTTTTCCCCCTGCGTGATGTGGACCGGATCCGGGCCCGTCTTCAAGCGGTGGAACAGCTTTTTATTAACAGCAGCCTGCGAGAAAGTCTGCGTGGTTTTTTAGCCGATGTCTATGATCTTGAACGGCTGAACAGCAGGGTCGTTCTTGGCAGCGCCAATCCCAGGGATCTCCTGGCCATACGCAATACACTGGCCCAATTGCCGGCAATCAAGAGTCTTGTTGCACAAATAAAAGAGGGGGTTTTACACCAGGTAGCTTCTGACCTTAACGTACTACCCGAAACAAGGACCCTGCTGGAAAAATGTATCCGTGATGATGCCCCGGTAACCCTGCGCGAAGGCAAAATTATCAGTGAGGGTTTTCATCCTGAACTGGATGAACTCATGGCAATCCAGCGGGACGGCAGGGGCATGATACTGGCCCTTGAAGCAAAGGAGCGTGAGCGCACCGGCATAACCAATCTTAAGATCGGCTTCAACAAGGTGTTTGGCTATTACCTTGAGGTGAGCCGGGGTCAGTTGGCAAATGTTCCCGACTATTTCATCCGCAAGCAGACCCTGGTAAATGGAGAACGCTACATAACCCCTGACCTGAAGGAGTTTGAAAGCAAGGTTCTGGGAGCTGAAGAAAAAAGGCTTGCACTGGAATACCAGATATTCACAGACATCAGAAACCAGGTTGCGGCCCTGAGCCCGATTTTACTGGAAACAGCCGCGCACCTCGCCCGCCTTGATTATTTTGCCTGCCTGGCGGAAACAGCACGCCGCCACCGTTATGTTAAACCCCATGTGGAGAACAGTGATGAGATTGCCATTATAGAAGGCAGGCATCCGGTTATTGAGCAGACCCTTCCTGCCGGTCGTTTTGTGCCCAACGACATTCACCTGGACCAGGAGAACGAAGAGGTCCTGATCATCACCGGCCCTAACATGGCCGGTAAATCAACCGTCCTGCGCCAGACAGCCTTGATTGTTCTCATGGCCCAGATGGGAAGTTTCGTGCCGGCTGAAAAGGCGGATATAGGAGTAGTTGATCGGATTTTCACCCGGGTCGGTGCAATGGATGACCTGCGCCGCGGCCAGTCAACCTTCATGGTTGAGATGAATGAAACAGCCAATATTCTCAATAATGCCACGGAAAACAGCCTGGTCATTCTGGATGAGATCGGCAGGGGCACCAGTACCTTTGACGGTCTTGCCATTGCCTGGGCTGTTGCCGAAAACCTGGTGAACAAAAACAACAAGGGCGTCAAAACCCTTTTTGCCACCCACTATCATGAACTTACGGAGCTTGCCCTGACCAGGCCCAGGGTCAAGAATTTCAATATCGGGGTGCGGGAATGGAACGATTCCATTATTTTTCTGCATAAGATTATGCCCGGCTCCACAAATAGAAGTTACGGCATCCAGGTGGCGGCCCTTGCAGGAGTTCCCCCAAAAGTGGTGGAAAGGGCCCATGAGATTCTGAAAAACATTGAAAAAGGAGAGTTCGACCACTTCGGCAAACCACGCATTGCGGCAAGCGCGCGGCAGCAAAATAGAAAACGGAGCGGCCCAGCTGAAAATCATCCAAACCAGTTGAGTCTTTTTACTCCCGGCAACGACCCGGTTCGTGAAAAACTGGAAACCATAAAACCTGACACGTTAGCACCCCTTGAGGCCTTGAACCTGTTATATGAACTGAAAAAACTTTCGGAAGAGTAGACCTTGTTTTAGTGCACCAGCTCAACCAACACTCATTCATAATATTGTTAGAATCGTAGATAGGGATCAAAGTGAGACTTTAAAAATCACGCTTACGACACGTATAACTTAATTTATATATTAATAGCACTGAGGCGCTGTTACTTTTTTAAACTTATTACCTGTCCTGCAATGTTGACAGCAGATTGTCGAAATGGTACAAACCATTTTTCTTGAGCGCGGAGGAATGGCCGAGTGGTTGAAGGCGGCGGTCTTGAAAACCGTTGAACGAAAGTTCCGTGGGTTCGAATCCTACTTCCTCCGCCACATAATTTATATTACTTTGGCCGGAGAGATGACCGAGTTGGCTGAAGGTGCTCGCCTGCTAAGCGAGTGTGGGGGTTATACCCCACCGAGGGTTCGAATCCCTCTCTCTCCGCCACTTTTAAATCCAGAGCAGCATCCAGCAACATCCTCTAAGCCCTCCATGTGAGGGCTTTTTCTTTTGACTTCTTATCCATTTGTGTCCAATAAAGTCTATTGACAACCGGGGGTAACATTGGGGTAGGTCAATAACTTATCCTTTTTCGGTTTACATCGAAAGACAGAACGGCCATGCTGAACTGCCTAGATTTATTGTAGACAATTTTCCTATAATGAATCTCGCAGGTAGACTATCGACTAAATAAATTGTTAGGGATTATTACATTTCCTGAAAACCAAAGTTACTTGCCACAATGTGGACTTTTTTGAAAAAACAAGAAAGAAAAAATATGCTTTATGCCTCTAGGTCTTGGGATCAAATTCCTATCACTTTATAAATTGTGGTTAACTAACAATTAAATACAACTACTGGATTAGATTTTCCTTCATCCTAACAAAAACATACCCCCCAAAATACTCCTAGCGCTGGATTTTTTTTATTTTCTCATATGT
>JAHEID010000193.1 GCA_024639555.1 Deltaproteobacteria bacterium | reverse complement strand
GCCAGCGCAGGATGATAAACACGAAAGATATTCTTTTTATCATGAGCGGCGCCTTTACCGAGCTTGAGGATATCATCAAGAAACGCATCCAGAAACAGGCCATTGGTTTTGAAGGTGATATATCCTCTAAAAAAACGTCAGGCCGCTACCTGAAACATGTCAAGGCTGAAGATCTTATCTCCTATGGCTTTGAAAGTGAATTCATAGGACGCCTCCCGGTTATAGCCTGCCTTGAAGAACTTACTGTCAACGATTTGTATAACATTCTCCTGAATCCCAACAATTCTGTAGTTGTCGGTAAAAAACTTGATTTTCTCGCCTATGGCATCCGGATCCAGTTCAGTGACGAAGCACTCATGGAAATTGCCAGGAAAGCAGCCCTGGAACAAACCGGAGCCCGTGGCCTTGTCAGTTGTATGGAAAAAACTCTGCTGCCATTTGAAAAGAAACTGCCCTCAACCAATATAAAGTATCTTGCAGTCACACATGAACTGGTCACAAACCCTACGCAGGAAGTGGCGCGCATTCTATCGGATAATGATCATCTTGCCCTGCATGAAGACCAGTATCATAGACTTTACCAGGAAGAGCATATTCGCATAAAGGAATTAATAGTACAAAAAAGGGGAGAATTCCTTGAGGAGCATGGTGTCTCGTCTACTCCGGAGCGCATGAGTATTATGGCAAAACAGTGCCAGGATCAAGTACTCGATATCCGTGACGCCTGTGATATTTTCATTGATTATGTCAAACATATTAAAGAATGCGAAAAAAACATTTCAGCAAAATGCGGTATCCATGTTACTTTCAGCGACGAAGCGATAGACCGGATCCTGAAGCGACAACCTCTGAACCAGGATGTTATCAAATCGCTCTGTGAAACCCTGGGCTCAACCTTTGAATACGGCCTGGGTCTGCTGGAGCAAAAAAAAGGGATTGACCATGTTGTTATCCCAGGGGCCGGCATTGATCGGCCTGAGCAGTATATAAGCGACCTGGTCCGCGACTTTTTTCAAACGTAACATTGCTAAAATGATATTCTTGTTTTTATTTTAACTTACATTGTTGAGGAGAAAAAATGTTATTTCCTGACTATCGCCCAAGGAGACTCAGAAGAAACGAAGCCTTTCGGGCCCTGATCCGTGAAACGCACCTTTTCCCGGAACAGCTCATCTACCCGATTTTCGTGATGCCCGGGAAAAACAAAAGGGAGCAGATTTCTTCCATGCCCGGAGTCTACAGGCTTTCCGTGGATCAGCTTGTCAAGGAGGGCAGGGAGTGTCTCAAGCTCGGGATTAACTCTGTCATTCTTTTCGGCCTGCCTGAAAAAAAAGACCCCATGGGATCCGGGGCCCATCTTAAAGACGGCATCATTCAACGGGCCATCCGGGAATTAAAGAACAGAATTCCTGAACTCCTCGTCTTCACTGATGTCTGTCTCTGTGAATATACCTCGCACGGTCATTGCGGCATTATTCTTGAAAACCAGGTTGACAACGATGCCACCCTGGAAATCCTGGCCAAAACAGCTGTTTCCCATGCTGCTGCCGGGGCTGACATGGTTGCCCCGTCGGACATGATGGATGGCCGGGTGGGCGAGATCCGGGCTGCCCTTGACGAGGAGAATTTTGATACTGTCCCGATCATGTCTTATGCAGTCAAATATGCCTCTGCATTTTATGGCCCCTTTCGGGATGCCGCCGACTGTGCCCCTCAGAAAGGTGACAGGCGCAGCTACCAGATGGATCCGGCAAACTCCCTGGAAGCTCTACGTGAGGCGACACTTGATGTCGAAGAAGGTGCTGACATCCTCATGGTCAAGCCGGCTGTAGCGTATCTTGACATAATCTCCAAGCTGCGGGATGAGTTCGACCTGCCCATTGCCGCCTATCATGTAAGCGGTGAATATGCCATGATCAAGGCAGCAGGCGCCAAGGGCTGGATTGACGAGGAACGGATTATGGCCGAAACCATGCTCAGTATCAGGCGGGCCGGTGCAGAGATCATACTCACATACTTTGCCAAGGATATGGCCAGGCTGCTCCAAGGCTAGCCCATATTTCTATAATGTCCAATACTCAAACCATGAATTTCCAGGCATATCTTGCGGATACTTACCGCATTATCAAGGAAGAACCGGTTATCCTTATCCTTGGAGGTTTGGTTGTCCAGTTGTTGACCATCCTTTCCATGGGAATACTGGCCGGACCTTTTTTGGGTGGATATTTTCTCTTGATCATCTATTTGCTGAGAGACAACAAAAAACCTTCGTTTAACGATATATTTTCGGGCCTGCAGCAGTTTCGCAACCTGTTCCCCTTCGTTCTCGTACTTCTCATTATCTTCATCGGTTTTATGCTGTTGGTCCTGCCGGGTCTGCTCTTTGCCACCTGGTGGCTTTATGTTCTGCCATTGATGGTTGACAGGAAGATATCTTTCAGTGAGGCCATGCGGCTCAGCATGAACAAGGTGAATGAAACAGGTTTTCTCATGCACTTTGTCTTTCTGCTGCTGATATCCGTCATTCCCATGATGCTTCTCAACTTTTTAAGCGCAATGATCCCTTTTCTCCTGGTGCTGAAAATTCTTTTACCACCCTTTCAGGCAGGCTGCCTGGCGAGCCTCTATGTTGACCAGTTCGGGGAGCATGAACCTGTTGACCTGCAGGAAGTGGTCAAAGAACCTGCAACTGGAAATGCAAACGTTCCTATACCACAAGTTGAGGATGCCGCTGAGCCGGCAGCAGATGTTGAGAAAGATACTCATGCTGTAAATGAAACAGCGGATGATTTAAGCAGTGATGCAGAAAGACAGAATCTTTCCCATGAAAACGATGACGGCCAGGAGAAAAAATGAATCGGGTGGTTGCAAGCTTCACTTCAGGTTTAGAGCTATTGAAAAATAAAATGTGGTTTTGCCTTCAGCACTTGATTCAACCCAGGATTTTCCCTTGTGATGCTCGGCAATCTCCCTGACAATTGCAAGTCCCAGCCCTGTTCCTGCAGGTGCAGATGCGCCTCCCTTGCGCTTGAACACCTCAAAAATTGAAGCAATTTCTTGCGGCTTGATTATATCACCGTCGTTTTGCACACTCAAAATATGGTGGGTACGTGATGATTCATAGCCCAGGACGATTTCACTCAATTTGCTGCCGCCATACTTCAAGGCATTATCCACCAGGTTTCTGTACACCCTGAGCAGTCCATTCTGGTCAGCTCGTATCTTCGGTATACTTAATTCCGCCTCTCTCCATGTAATTCGACCTTTCCTGAGTCGGGGGGCAAATTCCTCCCTGATTGTCTGCCAGATCTCCTTCAGATTGACTGTCTTGAGTTGAAGGGGCGTCTCCCTCGTTGAAATAAACACATTAATATTATCTGAGAGCGTAACAATCTGTTCAGCGCCATTGACTATCTGCTCAATAAAGTTTTCCAGCTTTTCCGGAGACAGATCTCCATATTTTCTCCTGAGAATCTTGGCTATACCATGGATTGCAACTGCCGGATTCTTGAGGTCATGGGACACGGTATTGGTAAAATGCTTGATCATTACCGCCTGTTTCATGAGCTCTTCCTCGCTCTGCCTCCGTTTAAGGATCTGCCACATGCCTTTGATCAGCAGCTGCAGCTGTTTTACGTCCTGTTCTCCATAATCCTCGCGCTTATTGCCCACGGCTGCAACTGCAACTATCTTTTCCTTATCAAAGAGAGGCACCGCCATAAATCTTGTAATACCCACATGGCCTTCCGGAACTCCCTTCT
>JAHEID010000192.1 GCA_024639555.1 Deltaproteobacteria bacterium | reverse complement strand
AATTAAGCCCACCAGCCATTATGACGTTCCTCGGTCTCCGTTTTCCGGTATTGCTCTTGTTCTTTTTTGCTATTCCTTTTCTGTGGTTTCTGTGGATAGGGATTTATGCCATAAGCCCTGGGCCGCCTTCAGCCACAAAGCAGATCGAAGTGGTAATTCCCGGCAGCACGAGCCTTTCTGCAATAAAAAAAATCCTGGCTGAAAATAAAGTGATTGAGGATGATCCCCGCTTTTCCATGCTGGTTATGCTGACCGGGTCAGCCGCAAAACTGCGGGCAGGGGAATATGCATTTAAGCCAGGCAATAAGCCGCTTGAGGTCATCGAGCTTCTCAAAAATGGCAAGGTGTTGTACCGGTCGATGACCATTCCCGAAGGCACTGACATGACAAAGGTTGCCGAGATACTGGCAGCAGATGGCTGGGTTGATTTGCAGCGTTTTCTTGATCTGGCGCGAGCTCCGGAAATGTTAGAAAGTCTGGGCGTTCATGCAGACAGCCTGGAGGGCTATTTATTCCCTGACACATTCTATCTGTCAAGGGGGCAGCAGGATGAAGCAGAGATCATACGGATGATGGTGGCCAGACATTTTCAGGTATTTAATGATATTGTTCAGAATACAGGCAATGACCTTTCAACAGTATCACACCATGAAATCATAACCCTTGCATCCATAGTAGAAAAAGAAACAGGGAATCCTGAAGAGCGGCAACTGGTAGCCAGTGTTTTTCTGAATCGCCTGGAAAGAGGTATGCGCCTCCAGGCTGATCCGACCGTCCGTTACGGCCTGAAAGATGCTGCAGGTTCCTTGACCCGGAAGGAACTGAAAAATTCTACACCCTATAATACTTATACCATGTTCGGCCTGCCTCCAGGCCCCATCACTAATCCTGGAAAGGCTTCCATTGAGGCGGTAATCTCACCTGCCAAGACGGACTATCTCTATTTTGTTGCAAAAGACAAAACAAGTCACCATTTTTCACGTAACTTGGAGGAACACAACAGAGCGATTTTAAAATACAGGAAAAGCAAATAGATACTTGCTTGAATGTTCTTCGTAAATTAATTCCATGTGTAAAACCCTAAGACGTCACTTCCAACAGATCTTTCAATACTGCACTTTTCATCTTTTGCTCTGTTTTGGCCTTGATATCCAGCCAGATGGAGCTGGGGATTCGGCCTCGATTCACTAAGGCTTCAGCCAGGGGTCCGAAGAGTTTCTGGCTTTCGTGCAGGGATTTTTTCAGGATGAGCCTCATATGTTTGAGCTCCTCATCGTTGACAACAAGGTTAGCGCTGTTGGATAAAGCCTGCAGGTCATACAGGGTTTGGAATTCAGGCCCGATAAGGGTGTAGTGCATATTGCGTCGCCTGCTCATGGCCATTGTTTGCATGAAATTATGCAGTTTGTTGCCGCTGAGTGAATCCCCATCAAAGCGGCTGTGCAGAACCACGGCTGCAAATGGGGTAAACTGCATACGGTCTAGGGCGTCATCTGCACTTTCAGCAAATACCGGCAGAAAACCCTCGTCCTCATAAGCCTCACGGACCGTAGTCATCTCAGAACCCTTGTTTACAAGAATTAGGGCCATGAGTGAGTCCTCAATGACTTCTTTTTCCTGCACCTGACCGCTTGATAACCAGCCGAGATCAGGCGGCGGCGGTGGCGCAATTGCAACTTTTCTGGTGCCTGTGGGAGCGCCGGGGGCAATCTTTTTAGCCTGCCTGCCCTGCAGGATGCCATCGGGTCTCAGCTCAAAGGGTTTTTGGCACTGTGGACAACCGAGCTTCAGCAGGTTCCCTGGTGGCAGTTTTTCCAGGGCGGTCTGTATCTTTGCCTTTTGGGAGTCTGTAAGGTTGAGAGGCTCTTGGCAGTGAGGGCAGGTTTCAATCATGGCGGTCTCCTGGATCGATTGTTTTGTAAACAATATTTAACGTATGTCCTTCTTCTTCATGGCCAGACCGGTAATGCCGGAGGTGGCTTCTCCGCGGGCCGCCTTGATCTTGTCAAGTCCGCGGTTGATGGCACTCTTGCGTGAAGCATAAATCTGAGCAGTTTCCTCACTGATAAGACCATGTTCGTATTGTTCAAGGATATGCTGGTCAAAGGTTTGCATGCCAAGGGCAGAACCGTCCTCAATAACATCGTAGAATGTACGATCTTCAGTCTCGCCGTTGAGAATAAGGTCACGGACCCGCAGGTTGTTGGCCATGATTTCAAAAGCCGCAACCCGGTCGCCGCCCTCCTTGGGCATGAGGCGCTGACTGATGACGTAACGTATGGTGTCGGTGAGGCGGTTTCTGATCTGCGGCTGTTCTTCCTGGTCGAAAAAGCCGAGGATCCGGTTGACGGTCTGACCGGCATCAACCGTATGCAGGGTGCTCATCACCAGGTGCCCGGTTTCTGCGGCAGAAAGGCCGATCTCCATTGTATCACGATCGCGCATTTCGCCCACCAGGATAACCTTGGGCGCCTGGCGCAAAGCGGCACGCAACCCGTTTGCAAAGGTATCAAAATCGTTGCCCAGCTCCCGCTGGTTGAAGGTGCATTTCTTATGCGTATGCACAAATTCGATGGGATCTTCCAGAGTGACCACGTGTACCATTCTCTCCTTGTTGATCTTGTCGCACAGGGCTGCAAGGGTGGTGGACTTACCAGAGCCGGTTGCACCGGTGACCAGGATGAAACCATTAATTTCATTGGTCATCTTGTTGAAAACCTCTGGCAGGTTGAACGATTGGATCGTCGGGATGGCGCTTTCCATTTTACGCATAACAATGGAGAGATGGCTCTGTTGCGTGAAAACATTGACCCTGAAACGGGCCTTGTTGCCAAGCGCATGGGAAAGGTCGCAGGAACCGTGAACCGCAAGATCATCCAGTAGCCGTTTATTGCTCTGGATCAGGTTTAAAGCCGCAACCTCGGTCTGGAAAGGCGTCAATTCCTTTATGTCCGGGGTTATGCTAATCGGGACCAACTGGCCGGAGGTTTCAACCTGTAGCGGCTTGGCCACAGTAAAGTTGAGGTCAGAAACCTTTTCATACGATTCTAGCATGTTGGTAATCCAGTAGTTTACTTCCGGTCGCTTCATTGCATCACCTCTAGCAGGAGTGGGTAAACGTTTATTTTCGGAGATAATTGTAATAAAGAGATGAAATGAAAGCGAGTTTTTTATTCAAGTTCATAACAACTCCGGCTTCTCCATGTCTTTCTAATTTTCCCTGTCTTCAAAAATATCATCAAACTTTTTGAAAAAATCTTCAAGCTGATTTTGGGGTAGAGCGTTAATGCCGGCTGCCGCTGCCCTGCCGCCACCGGTTACAAATGAACGGCAGAGAGAATCCGCGCCCTGCTTATTAAGAAGCGGTGCCCGGATATTTATCCGGTATGTCTTATCAGGATTGCGCGTGAGAAGACCATGGGCCAGGCTTGGTTCCTCCTGGGCTTTGAGGTTGCTGAATACACCTGAAATACGCCGGGCCCAGGGCTCAGGAGGGAACTCAAAAATCCTGCCGGCCCCAGTGGTTCGAACTGGTTCATGTTTTAAAGCGGACGCCATATCCTCATGGAATCCTTTGCGTAAATGAGAAAGAACCTCAGAGTTTTCTGCGAAATCAAGCGGGTCAGCATAGGGCATGATCGCCCTGTACAGTTCCTCGGGTGGGTAGAACAGATCAGAAACCGAAAGACCATACCCATTATAGTTGAGAAGTTCTCCAAGTTCCTTAAGCCTGGCCACAGAAGAATTATCCCAGGAAAGTGATTCTGCC
>JAHEID010000191.1 GCA_024639555.1 Deltaproteobacteria bacterium | reverse complement strand
TGAATTTGTCACCAAACCAGTCTGGTATGATTTCAAGCCCCCAGAAAAAGCGCCAGAACCTGCTCGTATTACCGGTCAGGATCTGTACAGTGGATTCAAGCAGGTCAAGGGGGAGGCCGTGTGTCCCATTGTATGCTAACTTAAAATCCAACAGTTCATATTCTTCAACTGGCAGTGTCACTTTTAAATGTTGTTTAATTACATTCCTTGAGTCGTAAGCTTTTTTTTCTGCTGTTTTTATGCCGTTACCAAAAAAAACTATGGTTTCCTTGGTGTCGCAGATGGAAGCTGCACAGGTGTCAGCCAGCAGCAGGCCTCCAAGCAGGCACGAAATAAATATGTAAATACGATTTTTCATTCTCAGTCCTCCATTAGGTCCGGATCAAAGGTGCAGGATGTTTTGTATTCATCGAAATCTTTGCCGCCGAAGACATGACCGCCCAGCTTTGCATCATACGCAAGGTAAGCCCGGCTTCGTTCCACAGTGTTTAAGTATTCAGACATCAATAAATCTGTCATTTTAATGGAGAGCTTGGAATGGATATACCAGTTGCATTCACTCGCTCGGTGCATACCTTCAGTATTGTTGAGGGCGCTCTCCTCATCAGGACTTTCCAGGATAGACTTGTCAAGGGCACGGGTAAACTGTCGCAGGGCAGCCCTGGTTTTTTGTGAATCAGGGTAGGTCAGTGCAATATAGCGCTGGATATCGTCGCGTATGCCGTCCCCGTCCGAGTCAATGCCTTCAAGGGTTGCCTTGCCCGGTTCACCGGGATCAGGAGGCAGTCCGTTCCCCGGAGGATCCGGCGGATCCGGCGGCGGTTCACCCTGGCAGTCAGGGTCGGTATCAAGATAGTCAGGGTTGCAGCAGGTGTCAGCAGCGGCACTGCACTCTCCCTGGTAGAGATTTTGTTTGCACAGCCGCACGCACTCCCTGGCCCGGAAATCCTCAGCCATGAACTCATCAGCTCCTGAATCTGCAAGGGACGGGTTGAACGCCTGTACACACTGGCGCACACAGGGCCCGAGCTTTGCCTTCTCGCCTCCCCAGCCATTGGTGGATGCCAGCAGCAACAATGCTGCTGCAAATATAATCTTTTTTTGCGTTTTCATTACTTTCTCCTCCACAGGTTGCCACTAAGCCTAGTTGTGTTTTAATTCTCTCAGAGAACAGGTAAATGCACACGTGTATGTTGTCTTGTAATGCACATAACTATTTATTTTCAATAAAAAAAACTGACAGAATTCTGCCAGGGAAAACTGGCAGTAAGGATGGTGAATGCAGAGCAGGGATCAAATCAGGAGGACTTAAAATACCAGTCAGGCAATTTTACGGGAGGTTTTTTTTCTTATAAAGATTTGCCCCCCCTAGTTCACAAAAAAAAAGGCAGAGCCTTTTGGGCCCTGCCTTTGCGTAGGTGTTTCAATCTGCTTGGTAAAAAAATCAATCCATCTTTTCAAAGTATTCCTTTTCAGCGCCGCAGGTGGGGCAGACCCAATCTGCGGGCAGGTCTTCGAAAGCAGTGCCCGGCTCAATTCCATTCTCGTAATCGCCTTCAGCCGGATCATAGACATAGCCACAGGGACATTCGTATTTTGCCATAATTTCCTCCATTACTGTTACTGTTTTATAAATCACATATTAAACTGCTACTGAGAATCATTATCAATTAATGAAATAATGTAATAATTGAAATTGGTTTGTCAACAGTAAAACAACTTTACCCTTTCCCGCTGCAATATTGCAACTGAACTTAAAAAGAGGAACAACATGGCCTGCGCTCTTTTGAGTTGTTATAATATAATTATGGGAAAAAAGTTTACCAGGAAGTGAAGAGAATGCTGTTTACAAAAAGCAAGCCGACAGACATGCAGCAGGTCCACATGGCATCCGCCTTGCTGGGGGTGAGTGAGTTCCAGGTTTTTTGCGATGCCTGGCAGGCCTGGTACAATGATAAACCTTCGGAGAAAAGGATTGAACCGTATTTTGTCGATTTTCTCGGCCAGGATGCAGTGCCTTTCTGGGTCCGCAATTATGTCCGGCTCATCCTCAACAGGAAGGACCTGCTCCGCAATGAGAAAAAACGTTTGAACATCAGGATTTTAACCTATTATGTCCCGCTTCTCATCTTCTTTATCCTGATAATGTGGGCCCTTTTATAAGCAGGGCGACGCAGTATTCAGGCCCTGCCCATGTTTTTTTTATTCAATCGCAGGTAAATCACCCAGAATGTACCCGGCACCAGGAATACCAGGGCAAGCCGCAGCGCCAGGAGGCGGGGGTCAACGCCATGGTCGAGACCCAGGCCGGTGAAATAGGTTGAAAGGCTTAAGATCAGGGTGAGCAGAGCCATTTCAGCAGCAAAGACGCGGCCGCGGTACCGGTTGGGGACAATCTGCTGCAAAAGTGTTGTGCTGAAGACCCACTGGATGGAGCCGCCTATATGGCCGAGAAGGACAAAGGGAACCGCCCAGAGCAGGGTTGGTGCCCGGGAGAATAATATATAGGCGCCGGAGGCGATGAAGAACGAGAGGCTGATGGAGCGGTACATGTCCTTTTTTGTTTCTCCGAAGTAATGCCAGGCCAATATGGGCCCTATGGCGGCGCCAAGGCCCCTCACCGAGTAAAGCACGCCGCTTTTTCCTCCCTGCCCACCGCTTGAGAAGACCTGTTCCCCGAACACGGTGAGCAGGACCAGAATGCCCCCGGAAAGGGCCCAGCCGCTTTTCACCAGCAGGAGTGTTGCAACTTCCTTGTGGCGGAAGACATATTTGAAGCCCTCACGCATGTCGGTAATGCCGGTAAAATCCTGCCATGTCGGTTTCTCTTTTTTTGCCGGGGCCTTATGGGGCAGATCGAGCCCGGCAAGCATCACGGCTGATGCCAGGAAGGTTGCGGCATCAATAACAATGGCTGTCTCCCACCCGTAAAGATATGTTATGAATCCACCCAGTGCGGCTCCGAAGGCCAGCATGATTGACCAGGTTGCTCCGCTCAGGGCATTGGCCAGGATGAGTTCCTCCGGGCTGCAGAGGTTGGGGACCGAAGCCTTTCGTGCCGGATCGTAAAATGTCCAGATTGATTCCTGCACCAGGGCCAGGACATAGACCAGCCAGACATGTTCGGGCCTGCGGACCAGCAGGAAACCGAGCACGATAAAGACCCTGAGCAGGTCTGAAGTGATCATGATGGCCTTGCGTGAAAAACGGTCGGCAATTACGCCAGCAGCAGGGCCCAGGAAGGTTGTGGGAATAAACTTGGCGATCAGGAACCAGCTGACCGCCCCGCCGGAGCCTGTTAATTTAGTGAGCAGGACAAAAATTGCGATATAGTTGAACCAGTTTCCCAGGTGGCTTATCACTCCGGCCAGCCAGAATCTCCTGAACCTGTGATTCGTGGTAAAAAGGATCTTATATGACTGGAATCGTCCCACAGCAAGAAAGGGTTTGGACTCTTCGTCAGGGGTTGGGATCTTGATTGTTTTCATTATTATTTATCTGGATTTATCAGGTTTATTGTTTTCAACGGTTCATAATGAAATCGCTTTTGTTTGACAAGGAGATAATTTTTTCCTTACTATTGTTCTCCGGGTATATTGTATTGTATCCTTATACATTCAGGAAAATCTTTACAAAAGGAGAATGTCATGTACAGGCCTCTCGGAATCACCGTCAGCAGACATATCATGGATTTGCAGCGTATGCATCCTGAAGCCACGGGCGATTTGTCCGGATTGTTGAATGAGTTGATCGTGGCGGCCAAGACTATTTCTGC
>JAHEID010000190.1 GCA_024639555.1 Deltaproteobacteria bacterium | reverse complement strand
GCTCAACTGGAGGATTTATTGCCGGGAATGTTATCCTGGCCGGTGATGAGGAGTGGCCTGACACCCCAGAGGGACAGATCGAAGCACGCAGTTTCATTAAAAGCTATTACGGCAGACTGCGGCCAACCTATGTGTACAAAAATGATATGGGAAAGCCGGAGGATTACCTGCTGGACAACGATAGACAGTTGGAAATGCTGAGGGCAGGAAAATAGAAAGTTGCGTCTGATACATTTTGGCGATGCTGAGTCTGTTATAGGTATATGACATGGTTGCCAATTAAAAAAACTGACGGAGAACACATCGATAATTATATGCATTTTACAGATATTGTTTCATCCCTTTGAGAGATCCCATTGGCTAGCGAGAATAATTTCCCTCGATATAAATTAATTCCACTGCTATTTCTCTCCGGTTTCTGTGCCCTGGTCTATCAGGTTGCCTGGCTGCGTGAACTGCGTCTGGTGTTCGGTGTGTCCACCATGGCCATATCTGCGGTGCTGGCCATTTTCATGGGCGGCATAGGAATTGGCAGCTATTTCCTGGGTCGATATGGAGAGCAGTACCGGCAGCCGTTAAAGCTTTACGGCTACCTGGAGATTGGCATTGCAGTTGCGGCATTTCTTAGTCCGTTTCTTATCAGCCTGGTGCGCATGCTCTATATCTCACTGGGCGGTGCCCAATCTATGGGACTGATTATGGCAACCATCATCAGGCTGGTATTGTCGGCGTTGGTTATCGGGGTGCCGACTTTCCTGATGGGGGGAACGTTACCGGCCGTTGCCAGAGCGGTTGAAACAGATGCCGACGTTGACCGGAGTGATGTCGGACTGATTTACGGTGTTAATACTCTGGGTGCGGTTTGCGGGGTGCTGTTTGCCTATTTTTTCATGCTGGAACATTTGGGTACCCTGACCACGACCTGGCTGGCCAGCCTGCTGAACGGCATGGTGGGGATAGGAGCCCTTATCCTGGCTCGGTATTTTTACAGCGGAGAATCCGGTGCGGAACATGAAGCTACTAAAGAAGAATCGAATACTGCAGATTCCGAGGGTTATGCATACAATCGTAATCTGATCCTGGCATCGGCTGCTGTGGTTGGCTTTGTTTTCCTGCTTATGGAAATTGTCTGGTACAGGATGCTCAGTCCCCTTCTTGGCGGCACGACGTATACCTTCGGCCTGATCCTGGCAGTTGCCCTGCTGGGTATGGGTATAGGCGGCTGGCTTTACAGTCTGAGGAGATTAAACGCGCCTGTAACACTGGTCGGTTTTGCAACGACCTGCGGATTGGAGGCTTTCTGTCTCGCCTTACCATTTGCCCTGGGTGACAGAATAGCCATATGGAACGTCCAGTTGATCCCGTCTGATGCCATCGTGGGTTTTTATAACTATGTTGTTGCCTGGTTGCAGACCACCGTTATTGTTGTTTTGCCTGCTGCCATTGTGGCGGGTTACCAGTTTCCATTGCTGGTGGCCCTGATGGGCAGAGGTCGTCAGAATGTGGCCCGGCACACCGGTTATATTTATGCCTCAAACACGACCGGTGCGATTATTGGTTCCCTGGCCGGTGGGTTCGGCTTACTGCCTTTGCTTACTGCCACCGGCTGCTGGCAGCTAGCAATCTGGCTTCTTCTCCTTCTTGCCCTGGTTGCCATGTTTTACTCAATACGTGTTGAGTCTTTCAGCAGAATTTATCATGTTCTATCCCCAGTCATAATCATCGGATCAATTGTTCTGCTGCACAGTCACCAGGGGCCTACCACTGCATGGCGGCACGGTCATAGTTCCATTTCTAAAGATCAAGCAGGCTTGATGGGCAATTCACCAAACGAGGTACGTGCGTGGCTTAATGAAAAACGCAGCGACCAGGTCTGGGAAGCGGAAGGGATCGAAAGTATGGTGGGACTGAGAAATTATGATGGGTTAGCTTTCTTCATTAACGGAAAAATTGACGGTAATACTAAATACGATGCTCCGACTCAGGTAATGGGGCCGCTTGTGGGGGCGGTTCTCCACCCGGACCCGCAAACGTCCCTGGTGATTGGCATGGGAACCGGCAGCAGCGCCGGCTGGCTGGCCGAGGTACCAACCATGCGCCGCGTGGATCAGATTGAACTGGAAAAAGTCATGTTTGAGGTGGCCCGGCGCAGTGCACCGGTAAACAATAACGTGCTTGAACATCCCAAGGTCAACAACATTATCGGTGATGGCCGTGAATTTCTCCTGACCAGTTCTAATCAATACGATCTTATATTCTCTGAGCCTTCAAATCCATACCGGGCCGGTATCGCCAGCCTCTATAGCAGAGAGTTCTATCAGGCCGTGGAAAAGAGGCTTAAAAAAGGGGGGATTTTCTCACAGTGGGTACAAGGGTATGCAGTTGACACCAGGATAGTCAGGATTATCTACGCCACGCTCTATTCAGTATTCCCTTCGATTGAAGTCTGGGAGACCATGCAAAATGATCTTCTTTTTGTCTGTTCAATGGAGGAGATTCCCCAAACAATTTTAGGCCTCAGGAAGCGGATAGATCAGGAGCCGTTCCGTTCCGCCCTTTTGTACACCTGGGGAACTATTGATCTTGAGGGGTTTCTGTCACATTATGTGGCAAACATGAGGCTGGCAAAAAGTATGGCTGCCAAGGACTTGGAGGAAGGGTTGGTCAATACAGATGATCGGATGCTTCTTGAATTCAGTTTTGCCAGAACCATGATGAACAGGCAACTTAGAATAGCTGAAATAATACGCCAGGAGGCATGGAAAAGGAAAATGCACACTCCACCGGGGATGGATGCCAGTCTGGACTGGCAGAAAATCCTTGAGAATTATGACCTGCTGGCTGTCAACCAGGGATTCTCAACGCAAAACAGCCCTGACTTGCCGAAAGATAGGCAGGTGAGAATTGAAGCATATAATTTGTTTAATGCCGACCAGCTCGCCGCTGATCAAATTTTGCAGCTTTGGAAGCAGCAGCACCATGAGGTGAAATATCCTCTGGAAATTGCGATGCTTGCAGAAGCATATGCCGAAAAAGGACACTATAAGGCTTTACCATTAATAAACCAGCTTAAGAAATATTTTCCGGTTACAGCTGAGGCTATTCTGGCAAAATATTACCTGAGGTCGAAGGATCCCGAACAGGCCCTTAATTCTATGAGAGAAGTTTTTACCAATTTGCGGACTTATCCGTGGGTAATGGTGCCAGTCATGTACCGGGCATTGCTTCAGGCAAATGAAATGGCCCGTACTTTTCCGGTAATGGCTCCTGTGCTGTTCGAACTTGTCAGTGAACCTTTCTGTGTCAGTATACTTGAAAGAAACCGCAAAGCTGCGATGCTTGAGATATCCAATGACCTGCCGATAGAAAAGGCGGTAGAGGCCTTGCAGGAGTTTGAACCGCATGTTCCATGGAATGAAGGATTTCTAAGGGCACGGTTTGAAGTTTACAAAGAGACAAATCATTCCATGATTCAGCAGGCGGAAAAAGACCTAAATGACTTCTTGAAGAATAAGAACGTTGGATTAATTAATAAAGCCAATGGCCAGTAAAATATTCTTGCTTTACCGCTGAAGCTTTATGCGAGCTTCTGCTTAATACCCTGTCAGCAGATGGCATCAGGAAGCATTTTTCACATAATTAGGATTCATGTATTCGCATTATTTGTACCTGAATTGAGCGTTTCTGCGTTTTGAACGATAAAATTTAAATGCAAACTACCTACAGGGCTGTCCGAAGAGCAATTTATTGGCAACAATTATCAAAAAGAGAGAAAATTGCTTATC
>JAHEID010000071.1 GCA_024639555.1 Deltaproteobacteria bacterium | reverse complement strand
ACAAACCTACCGCACCACAAGATAACAGCCCAGCAGCACATATTCAGCAATGATCGTAGCAAGGTAGAGGAAATTATTGGCCAGGCGTGGATCCTCGCTTGCCTGACTTGTGAGGGCAGATTCCTCCTGGACAGAGCTCCTGGCATAATTGCGCACCCAGAAAGGCACCTTGTTTTCCTGCAGGTACTGCACGAAAACCTTTTCCACCTGTTTTTCCGGGGCCTCTTTGCCGAACCAGGCACGATATGCATCGCTGAATACATCGAACTCGCTTACTTCGAGATAGTTGGCGGCACTGATTACACAATCGGTGTCAACGGGGTCATATTCTGTTCTGTTCATGGTCGTCACCCCCTGCCGTCTGATCTTTTATACTCTCCTGCAGAGACGGGTCATGAAATCACGGACCCATCCCTCTCTTCTTGTTTAAAATCTTTGCACTGGATGGATTGTTGTCAAGCGGCTGCGTAAAAATTTTCCGGCCGGAAAACTAGATGTCCTCGAGGTCAGCAGCGGCAACCACATGCAGGTGTATGCGCTCATCCCTGCCTGCAAACTGCGAGAAGTAGAGTTGTGCCTCGGTTGCAAAATGCGAGGGATTGTTTTCAACTGCCAGTACTGCCCTGAAACGGTTTAAACCACGTTCGTCTCTTTCCTTTCTGCCTGCGGCAAGCAGGGCAGCAATATTTTCCCTGAGCGTATTTGCGTCCCTAACGTTCCAGATATAGATAAGCAGTCGCCCGCCAATGGTGATGCTCCTGGTATGGGGTGAAGAAACCGGTGCAACCCGCCTGTCTTCTATCTCCTCAAAAACCTTGTCAGGACATGTGCACCCCAGGATGTTCCGCACAAAATCCTTGATGCTGTCCTGTCTGCTCATGGTAAATCAGCAAGGTGTATTTTGGGAATCAAAAAAGCAGTAGGGGTCTTTTTGCCTGAAAATATCAAGGCCGTGGCTGTGCGCAACCGCCAGGCAGCCACCGCACACGGGCCTTATTGTACAGTCCCGGCACTCCGAAGCGCCGCCACGGTAGCGTTTGGCCGCCCCGGAATGGTAGATCTCGCCCAGGGAATTATCCAGGATATTGCCAAGGGGTGAAGGAAACTTGCGGCAGGCATGAACCGCGCCGTCAGCCAGTACTGTAATGAAATTAAAAGCGGCCCCGCAGCCGAACCCTGTACAGCCGCCAAACACCGGACGCTTCTGCTCGTGGTAGATGATGTTAAGCAGGTTGTCTTTTATGCCGAGGCAGGGATTTGTCCCCACCGCTGCACCATAGGCCCGGAGAAAACCCGGATATTCCTCCGGGTCAACTGCAGCGAGATTTGCACCTTCTCCGACCAGCGAGAGTCTGTTAAAGGTGAACAGGTCGGTTCTGTTGCGGAGTATTTCTGCCAGCGGCAGCACCTGTTTCATATTGTCGCGGCTCAATGTCAGCATGACCATGGAAAAAACGCCGAGTTCCCGCAGCATTTCCAGAAAAGCCAGGACCCTCTCGTAATGGCCCCGGCCGCGCATGTAATCATTATGCTCCTGCAGCCCTTCCAGGCTGACCTGGTAAAAGGCCAGGGGCTGTATTGCCTGCAGCCGCTCAATCTTTTCCCTGGTTGTCGGGTTTCCCAGGATGGCTGTGGTAAACCCCCGATCTGAAGCTTCCTGGTACAGCTTTGCAAAGTTTGGATGCAGAAGCGGATTACCGCCGGTAAACGTGACCTGGCCATGCACATTATGGGAGGAACAGAACCCGGCCAAATCATCAAGGATGCCGATTTCCTGCTCCGGAGAGAGCTCACTGTACTGCTTACGGTCATAGCAGTGGCGGCAGTGTAAATCACAGTCCTGGGTAATGTGCCACTGCAGGGAAAATATCCTGGCTCTGAAAAACGCAGGATCAACATCCTTGTACTGTTCCGGGCTGCTGTCTCGTTGTATCAGGGGTTCCGGCCCGATAACGACCCCGTCCTGCAGGGCCCGGATCAGGGCGGATTCAACAGCAGCAGCATGGACGTTGCCCTCTTTGGCCACAGCCTGCACCGATAATTCCTCAAGCGCCATTTTCATGGCCAGCAGATCCTCTTCCTGTACCTGTTTTGCCCTGACCTTGCCGCCAATAGGATGGCGCCACACAATGACAAGCTCCCCGGTTTTTTCAGGGTCCAGGTCTCCTGCCGCTCCATCAATGAGGCAGGCCAGGTTTTTCCAGGAATTCTCAAAAAGATGCAGGGTCGGATTGACTGATATCTTTTCGGAATATTCCGGGACAGGGGTATTGTCTGCCTCCAGGCGGGCAACATATGATTCCATGCGTGCAAGCTCACCCAGGTAAGGCTTCAGTTCCAGCTGAGCTGCCCTGTCCCTGAGAATATCGGCAAAACCTTCTGCAGACTCAACTTCGGAAACGAGCTGTTGCCAGATATCATCCGGAACCAGCTTCCTGCACCCTGGATATGCCCTGCTCAACAGTTGGGATTTGTCGTGTGTATTGTCCTGCATCGGGATCGGATAAATGGTTATAAAAAACCGGGTTCCAGGTGGCATACTTTATCCATCCGGGAACCCGGTCACTCTCTCTTTTTTTTTAGTGCGACCGCACTATTTATTTCCGCTTCAGCCGCTGCCGCCGGCAGGTTTCTGGGCTGGGGCCTCTTGTGTGCCTGAACTTTTCTCAACTTCGGTGCCACCTGCACCGGATTTATCTCCGCTTCATGCGGTTGTAGCACAACCTGTTACTGAAAGCCCGGCCCCGGCAATCAAACTGGCAATGCTCAGGCCGGCCAAAAGCTTCTTCAGATCTTTTTTGTCCATATCAACCTCCTCTTCTTGGGTTAATAACAACAATGCTCCTTTCCTGTTATAAAATATCAGCCATTTAAATTATCATAAATATGCATGGATAACAACCTGTCTGGAATATTTCCCGCTCTTGGTTCATAAAGGGCTCCACCGTGGACCATTCCTATCTGAAAAATTAAAGCGTTTTCCTGTCAGCTGCATAAAACCACCCATGCCGCCGGACAATTTTCCCGGGACTGCTGCAGAAGAAAAATGCTGCCACATCTATATGTTAATACAGGGAACAACTTGCTCTTATCTTTTTCTGCAGGTATATTAACAGCGGCTGCGCGCTGCCATGACCGGAATCTCAAAAGTCCGGCATTTGAAAACTGACATTGCACGGGCTCCGGGAATAAGTCTGCTGCATACCAACTGCTTTTCATTAGTAAAGGATAACTGCTCATGCAAAAAACCATACTTCTCGTGGATGATGAGCCGCACGTGCTCCGCATACTCCGTCTGGCCCTGGAGAAGGAAAATTACAGGGTCATGACAGCCTACAACGGAGAACTTGCCCTTGAGATACTGGAGGAATACTTCCCTGATATTCTCATTTCAGACATCGATATGCCGCGCATGAATGGAAAGGAGCTGTGCCGGCAAATAGACGAGAGATTCCCCAAGCGCAATTTCCTTATCATCATTCTCACGTCCCGGGCAGAAAGGGATCATCGGGAATGGGCCTCCAGCATACCAAACCTTGAGTTTCATGAAAAACCGGTCAGCATCCGCAATCTTAAGCTGACACTTGAAAATTTCTTCACAGCCAATACATTACAAAATGACACGACAGCTGACGGATAACAGCCTCACATCTCACGATTTTCACCAGTTTACCCGCGTACTATCCGCACTGGTACCCGGTTATTCAGGTGGCGCCCTCTATGAACTTGCCGGCGACAGTTTATGGACAAGCGCAGGTTTAAGCAAGAGCCTCGAAGATGAAATCGGGCTTTTCCTGGCAGAACACAAGGATAGCCAGGCGTCCGGTAAGTCCTTGGAATTGCAGTCTAAACGCCTTCCAAACGACACTTTGTTGTTTTCCCATACTCTGTCCAACCACATCCAGGAAGCCGTTGGCACAATCTTTTTGCTCATCCGGTTTGAAAACGGGGTTGACGCGGACGCACTTGAGGAAAAAATGGCCGAAACCATCAAGGCCATTGCCGCCATCCTTTCAGAGGGGCATCGCCTGAATTCCGAGCTGGATGCCCTGGCTGATGAATTAGCAACACGCTACGAAGAACTGAACCTTGTTTATGAGTCTGTGGATCAGGCAGATGATTTTGCCGCGATCGAACAGACACTGAAGCAGCTTGTCAAGAACTGCACAATTGCCATGGACGCCTCTTATTCAGCCCTGATATTGCTGGACAGGAAAGTCTGCCTCAGTCATGCCAGTGACATTCACGCCATTGACAACAAGGATTCCCTGGATAAACAGCTCAACCGCTTATACGCCTTGACCATGAAGACAGGCCAATCCCTTGTGATCAATGATGATAATGATCCGGCTTGGGATACATTGGGAATTAAATTACCCTATAAATTGCTCTCATACCCTGTATCTGACAAGTTCGGCGGCACCCTGGGAGTCATTGCTTCCCTTAAGGAAAAAAGCGCTGAAGATTTTGTCAACAGCGACAGGAACCTTTTAATGGTAATGGCCAACAAGGCTTCGAAAATCATCCAGTCAAATTATGATTTCCTGACAGGCCTGCTCAACCTCGAAGCATTCAGATATCTTCTCAACGGAATTCATTTTCCCCCGAGCCCTTTTGCGCCAGAGGCCCATACAATTCTTTATGTTGATATAGACCATATGAAGGTGATCAACGAAACCATTGGGCACCAGGCCGGGGATGCAGTACTTCGGGCTCTGGGAAATTTATTTAAAAACTTAATCAGGGATAAAGACTTTGCAGCCCGCATGGGCGGTGATATATTCGGGCTCTTCCTTCATGGCTGCCCTTCCGAGGAGGGCTTGGCTATTGCAAGGCGCTTCAGCAGAGAAATAGAGCAAATGAAGCTCATGTGGGATGGGAGAGATATCAAGATTTCAGCATGTATGGGTTTGTCTTCCATAAGCACTGAATCGCCGGATATAGATAAAGCCCTGGATGAAGCGGAAATAGCCTGTAAAGCTGCAAAGGAGGAAGGAAAAAGCAGGATCCGCTTCTTTAAATTCGGAGATATTGACCATTCCATGCTGAAGAATGAAATGTGGTGGGTCAACTTTCTGCAGGAGGCAATAACTAAAAACAACCTGCGGCTCTTCTGTCAGAAGATTCAGCCTTTAAAAAAAGAAGGGTTGTTAGTGTACAATGAGATACTCGTGCGCGCACTTGACGACAAAGGTGAAATTACCGGGCCGGATGAATTTATTCCCGCCGCAGAGCGTTATAAACTGATGCCCAGCATTGACCGCTGGGTTATAAGCAATACATTGAAAATACTCGAGGAAAACTGGCAGAATCTACAGCCCATGCGGGCCCGCTGGTCGATAAATATCTCCGGCCAATCCTTCAGGGATGAAAACTTTTTGGATTTTATCATAAGCAGTCTGCAGAGTTCAGCAATCCCCACAGACTGCATCTGTTTTGAAATCACGGAAACTGCTGCCATCGGTGATCTCATCGGCGCCCAATATTTTATAACATCTCTGCAGAATATCGGCTGCCAAATTGCGCTGGACGATTTCGGCTCAGGTTTAAGCTCCTTTACTTACCTGAAGAACCTGAACATCGACTACCTTAAAATTGACGGTTCCATCGTAAAGGATATTTCTGAAAGCCATGTAGCAAAGACAATGGTGAAAGCGATCCAGGATGTTGCAGAAGCCCTGCATCTTTATACTGTTGGCGAGTATGTAGAAAATGAAGCCATTGCAGAGCAGCTGTCCCTCTTGGGGGTCGACTATGCCCAGGGGTTTTTCTTCGGACGCCCGCTTCCCCTGGAAAATGAACTGGAAAACATTCTAGCCGTTAAAAAAACCGCATAAGCAGGGTCCTGTCCTTTGAATCTCACAGGTATTGGGTAATCGGAACAAGACGGGGGGCTGCACTGGCTCCAGCCCGCAACCCTAAGGATTTGGATCTTTGATACTGGCGGGCAGTTCCTCTATTCTTTCATTGATGTTTTCAACCTCTTCCTGCATTCTGTTTATCTCATTACCGAGAACTCCGGCCCCGGCATCTTTAATGAGATAGGGCGTAATGAGCACCACCGTTTCCGTCATGTTCACTTTCTCCTCAATGTTTGAAAAAAGCCTCCCCATAACGGGAATATCACCCAGCACGGGAATACCTTCGCGCTGGTAGTCAATGGTGTTCTTGATTAGCCCGCCGATGAAAATCGGCTGACCGTCCTCAGCCAGCAGCACGGTTGTCACCTCGGTCGTTGACTTATCCGGGATGCCCCCCTGAATGGTGCCGGTGCTGACCTCGGGGTGTATGTCCATGATAATGCGGCCCTGACCATCCACCGAGGGGGTGACATTGAGTATAACCCCGGACTCTAGAAATTCGACGCTTTCCGTGGTAACCTGATTGATTGTGGTGGTCACTCTATAGCCCTGCCGTTGACCGATAATGACTTCTGCCTCATGGTTTTCCAGGGCAAGAAGCTTGGGGGTCGACAGGGTGCGCACCCTGCCTTTTTCACTTAAGGCATTGAGCAAAACTGTCAGGTCATCACTGTTCAGGGTAGCAATAAAACCGGTAAAATCCGGGGAAGCGGTCCCAGACAATTCGATACTGCCGGTGGTGTCGTCCGAGCTGAAAAAATGGGCCCAGTCAATACCCCAGGATTGGTTGTCATCCAGCTTGATCTCAAGGATCTTTGCCTCGATCAGGATCTGCCGGGGCTGTTTATCTATTTCGGCAAGCAACCGTTCCATTCTGACCAGGGCTTGCGGGTTGTCTTCAATAACGATGAGCTTGCGCTCCTGCAGAACGGTTATTTTCCCATTACTTGACATGTGCGTGCTCAGAATCTCCTTCACCAGCTCCGGATCTGTATACTGCACCTTGAACGTACGGATACCTGTGTCATGCGCTCTACCGTCTGCGATATCGGGCGGCAGGATGATATAACCGCCGTACTTCTGGCGCACCGCATAACCGGCTGAATCCGCAATGGCACGGATGGCTTCTTCTGTGGTGACGTTGTAAAGGTTGATGCTGACGCTGCCGGTCACGTCCTTGGCCAAAATTATATTGGTGCGGTCCTTGCGTGAAATCATGTTAAAGGCCTCTGCAATCGCAACATCATCCAGCAACAGGGAAATAAGTGATGCTGAGCGCTTGGACTGCGGCTGCAGTACGGGGAGGTCCTTATCTACAGCGGGACCGGGCTCAAAACCGGGGTCAACACCGGCGTCACTTCTGGCGATGACCCGCACCTCGACCCTCCGGTTGGCACTACGCCCCGCTTCTGTATTGTTGTCCGCGACCGGGTTGGCAGCCCCCATGCCGTTACTTGTGAAACGTTGTGGCGGCAGGCCGCTTGCCTTCTGCAGCAGTTCTACGACATTGTCCGCCCGGGCCTGGCTCAATCCCAGGTTGTCATTATAGGGGCTTGTAGGATTATGGAACATGCTGTCACTGTAGCCCTCCACCAAAACCTGCTGCACCGTATCGCCATCAAGGCGGCCGGCAAAATTCGTGATCATTTCGCTGGCCATCTGGTCAGGGTTGGCGCTCCCTTTGGGGAAGAGAATGACGAACGGGTTTGGCTTGGCTTCCATCCCTGCCCCTGCAGCGTGCGCTGCAAGGAAAAGCAGCAGAGCAAATACCGCATATTGTATGGCCCTTTGTTTACGCCTCTTGTTTTTCATGAACAGCTCCGATAAAAAAATTCTTTGCCTCAGGCAACAGCTTCTTCATCTCTGTTATTCAATCGGCAGGATATTGCTTAACTCCATAAGCAGGATGACCTCGATGCCCTCTTTACTGAGCAGGGCATCCACCTCGCCAATCTCCAGCAGGGTAAAACCCTCGATCTCCTCACCCTGTTCAACCATGGTACCGTTTATGTTGGCCATTGCCCAGTCGCCTGTTTCGGCCCGGATAGTGGCCCGGAGTTCCATTGCGGCAGCCTCATCCCTGATTATCTCTTCCGGGGATCTGCCGCGTCGTTGCGCTACCACGCTGCTTGTCTTTATTGTTTTCAGGTCCGGATGGGCAAAAGGGTCACGGCTTATTCCATGTCCCGCCTCTTGAGCTGAAGCAGCAACGACCATTGCGGCTGCCAGGAAAGCCGCTCCAAGTATTTTGCCGTAATAACGCTTCACTCCGCCCTCTATTGTAACCTGTACGAAACCATGTTGAGCCGCATGATCTGTTCCTCTTCTCCGCTTAGCGGTTCTATGTTGATTTTCTTTACCACCATGGGCCCAAGCTCTTCTTCCACCTCCTGCAGCCAGCCATAAAGACTTAAATAATTTCCTGAAACTTCGATGGCAAACGGCAATTCTTCAAAATACTTGACAGTTACGGGTACAGCGGGCCTGAGGCCGAGGAACTGCACTGCATGCTGTGACGAAATAATGTCAAGGCCGTTGATAACATGGGCCACCAGTTTACTGCTCGACAAAAGCGGGGTCTGGCCCTGCAGATGCTTTGTCAGAGAATTGATCTCCCTTTGCATGGTCTCAAGTTTCAGGGAAATACTGCTGCCGCTTTCAACCTTGGCCTCCAGGAGCTTCGTGTTGCTCTTCAGGAGTTTATACTCCGCCAGCGGTTTTTTAAAAACGTATAGATAAACCGACAGACATATGATGACAACAATTGCCACCATTGTCCCGTAAATTATCTGGGGCGACATTTTGTTCAGCAGGTCATTCATCTTTTTGCCTTGTCCGATATCATCACAGCAATAAGCTCATACTCAATGACAGAGGTCTGAAGATATTTCCTGGAACTGGTGTTCTTCACCTGTACCGACTTGACCTGCGGCTGGGCTACAAGTTCATCGACAAACTCTGCCAGGGCGGAATGGCCCAGGGCCATCCCTCTTATGTTGATGTGCCCGGTGTTCTCCGCCGGCTTTTCCTGCGCCGCTTCCGTGCCCTCTTTGGGCACGACGACAAAATAACCTGTCTGTGTGGCTTTCGGGCTCTCCTGCTCTTCATAGTCGGCCCGTAAAAAATCGAGTTTCGTGAACCAGACGGAGTCGTTGATGGCCCTGTCGATAACAGTGAACATTCCCCGCGCCGGCGGTCCGCCCTGCAGTTGCTCGAGCATGTCGAGCCGCAGCTGCAGTTGCTCTTTCCTGTCAGCAAGCGCCTCATACTCTATATTCTTTTCCTGCATGAGGACCTCGCCTGTTTTCAGCCTTTCAGCCCGTGACTTTTCATAATTACTCGCAGCCCCGAGCGCGATTCTGGCTGCAATCACCAGCACAATAAGCGCTCCAATGCAATAGAGGAACAACCACAACACTCTGCGCATATGCTGCTGCCTGATATAATCGGAGGGTATGAGGTTCAGGTCAGCCATCTTAAATCATGCCCCGCAGCGCAAAACCCATTGAAAGTGCAACATGGGCCGGGCCGTCAAGATTTATGTACTTAGCTCGCTCTTCTTTAATGCTGATATGGGCCAGGGGGTCAAGCACAGAGGCCGGAAAAGAGAGAATTTCAGAGATAAAACGTTCGGCACCGGGAAATCGTATCATGCTGCCCAACAGGTAGATATGCTCGATTGTCTTGCCCCGGGTCTCGGATTTTGTAAAAAGGAGCATTTTATTCAACTCCTCTGAAATTTCCTGGAAATAGGGTTTTAAAATTTCCACGATGGAGTCAACGATTTCCTGATGCTGAACACTTGATTCATCACCTTCCCCACCCCCCTTTTTTATTTTAAAACCATAGCGGTTCAACACTTCCAGGGCCTGCTCTTTCTCAATTCCCAGGCTGTTTGTCAATGTCTCGAGCAGTTTGTTGAGCCCCAGAGGGAGCGCCCTGTCCATGATCAGGCGCCGGCCGTCGAAGACGCTCAAATAGCTCTTATTGCCGGCAAAATTAAGCAGAAGGTTATGCGGGTAATTTTTATCGGTGTCCAGAGAGTAGATCAGGCGCCCCAGGGCAGAGGGTCCGACATCGACCGCCTGCACCTTCAAACCTGCATGGCGCAGTGCATCCAGGTAATTTATCAGCTTTTCACGTAAAGCGACAAAAACCAGGACAGACTTGTCGCGGCTTGTCAGGTTTTCGCTGCGGATGGGCAGGTAATCGATAATGTAATCTTCCGGGGCCCCGCCCAGAGAGTATATAATGCTTTTTACAATCTCATCCTCGATTTTCTGGCCGGCCTCAATCTGGTAGCTGAGGTTGATAATTTTAACCCCGCCGGGCAGGCAGGTTATAATTTCATTGGACTTGAACTGCCCTGCCTTTAATGAACTTTTCACAAAAGCCTTGAAATCCCCGGGGGAAGAAAGCAGGGATTCCCTGCTTTCCGGGTAGGCAGCAGACAGACCGGAGCGCAGCCGCATGCCGTCTCCATGTTTCTCCAGCTGGATCAGGTGCAGCTTGTCATTTGAAAGGTGAAAGCCTATGGGGCCTGTTGCAGGGCCTTCCCCGGCAGGCCGCTTTTTTTTCTGGAAATAGCTTAATAGGCTCACCCGTTTGCTCCAGGAGGAAGAGATGCTTCAGCAACATTGTTGAGGCTCTCATCGATTTCCGGTGTCGAACCGTCTCCTGTTGCGATCAGCCAGCTGCCTTTACGCCTCTTGGCAGCATACAATGCCTTGTCCACCTTCTTGTAAATGTCCCGCAGGTCTTTTTTCTCCTCGGGCTGAACAGTTACCATGCCGAAACTGAAAGACATGCCCTTATGTTCCACGTTGCCAAGTTCTTCAACCTCTTTGCGGAGGTCACCGAGGCCCGACTTCAGACATTCCAGCGGTTTCTGGCCGAGAATAAGGGCAAACTCATCTCCCCCCATCCTGAAGATATAATCGCCGGCCCTCAAACAATTGCTAAACGCTTCTGCTGTCCAGAGCAGAATATGGTCACCGTAATCATGGCCATATGTGTCATTTATTTCCTTAAAGCCATCGACATCGAACAGGATGAAATAATAGGGCTTTTTCAACTGGGTGAAGTGGCTTGAGATAGTATAGAACTTTTCCTGCAGATAACGGCGGTTCCAGACATCTGTCAGCGGGTCCCTGTATGACAGCTCCTGCATTTGCGCATGTGACTTCTGCAGGCCGAACATCCCCCTGATTTCATTGCGCCTCACGTCGGTATTTCTGCCGACCATGGCCAGAACGATAAAAGCTGTGCTGAACATGAAAAACTGCAGCAGAACTATTGAATTGGTGGAAAAATTCTTGGTTGAGCTCATTACCGAGAGTGTTATGACAAGATAGATTAAAAACGATACCAGAGAGGCCTCCCGCATACCCCATGGGACAAAGGGTATGAAAATAAAAATCAGGGTCACACCGGCATAGAACGTGGGGCTGAAAACCCCGGATTTATGGGCCATGAGCACAAGGGTCGTGCTGCTTATCATGAGCAGGGATATGGCAAGCAGGTAAAGGACATCGATCTCTTGGGAATGGAAGGAGGCCAGCAGGACATGCAGACAGAGAACAGCGAGAAGAAGATAGGCATAAAGGGGTGGTCCCTGCAACCCCATGATTTGATCGAGCAAAGCTGTGGCAACAAGCAGGAAGAAAAAAAGCAGGGTCATCAACTGGATGCCGGAAATTGTTTCTTTCTTAATGATATCCTTGGCAAAGGTACTTAATTCCGGTTCTTTATAGCTGGTTACAGTCCAGAACCGTTCAAAAAAACCAGACGCGGCGATATTTCTCTTTACGATAGTCATATATTCTTTACGCGGATCGGTTTACCGCTTTCCTTCACATGTAGGTGTTAGTGTATGCGCCAGCCATGGTTGCTCTATAAGGCATGAAACATATCGGCTTGATTGGCTGCAAGGTTGCCCGGTTGCCTTTCAGGAAACAAAATGAAACGGGGTCGCGTTTTTCGTCTCTATCCTCCGCATATCATTTTAAGGGCTTCATACTCTTTACGGTTTGCCGGACAGTATCTGACAATGGCTGTATTCTGCCAGGCAATGACTGGTACCTGGGAAAGGTGCATGAGCATTTTGTCACGCTTTTTCCACTTCAGGAAAAACACCGCCTGCCTGCGACAAGCAGCAGTTTTGCACCGGAAAGGCTTGTAGAACCGCGACGGCAAGACTTACCACTGGTACATGGCGGTCCCGTCAATACCGGTCTCATCCGTATAAGCGATAAACTTCCCGGATACCACGTCAAACCACCAGCCCGTATCAGTTGCCGCAGGGGCTGCGGGCTGATCCAGATCTCCAGCGTTTGCCGCACTCGCGATAACAATATTTAGAGTCGCAGTCC
>JAHEID010000070.1:4616-12307 GCA_024639555.1 Deltaproteobacteria bacterium | reverse complement strand
GATCAGTGAAAATGCCCACCTGATTATGCCCTACCATAAGGCCCTGGACCTGAACCAGGAGGCAGCTCTGAAAAGCAGCAAGAAAATAGGTACTACAGGCCGGGGTATAGGGCCATGTTATAGTGATAAGATAAACCGCAAAGGCATCAAGATCGGTGACCTGCTGGATGAGAATCTTTTCAAGGATAAACTCAAGGACAATGTCGAGGAAAAAAACTTTCTGCTTACCAGACAACTCAACAGCGAACCGGTTTCCTTTGCTGCAATCAACAGCCAGTTTCAAGTTTTTGCCGAGAAGCTGGCACCTTACCTGGGCAATGTTTCCGTTGAACTGGACCAGGCAAGGAAAAGCGGCAAGCACATCCTGTTTGAAGGGGCGCAGGGTACGCAGCTTGATATAGATCATGGCACCTATCCATTTGTTACATCATCCAATACAGTTGCCGGCAACGCCTGCACTGGAAGCGGTTTCGGGCCTGTTCACATAGATGCGGTCATCGGTATTTTAAAGGCCTATACAACCCGGGTTGGAAGCGGACCCTTTCCCTCCGAACTCTTTGATGACACAGGTGAGCAACTGCAGGAGAAGGGCGGTGAATTCGGGGCAACAACCGGCAGAAAACGCCGGTGCGGCTGGTTGGACAGCGTAGTGGCAAACGAAGCCGTCCGTTTAAACAGTATTACCGGCCTGGCGGTTACAAAGCTTGATGTATTAAGCGGGCAGCCCGCTCTTAAGATTGCCACGTCCTATGAGGCTGATGGCCAAACATTTAAAGCCATGCCGAGCAATATCAGGATTACTGAAAAAGTAAAACCGGTCTACGAAGAGATTACCGGCTGGCAGGAAGAGATTGGTAATGCACGGTCTCTTGATGATCTGCCGAGGCAGGCCAGGGATTATGTAAAACGCATAGAGGACATTACCGAAACGCCCGCAGTAATAATCTCTGTCGGGCCTGCCCGTGATGAAACGTTGTTGCTGAAGAATCCTTTTGGCGCATAAGAGACAACCTGTTCGTTCCTTTCATTCGCAAAAAAACTTTGCGGATTTCCATTAAATGATTATAATCTACAGGTTTTAAGACGGATACCCGAAACCTGTAGTTTTATAAGAGGAGGTTACACCCTATGGCACGTATTACAGTCGAAGACTGCTTGGGAAAAATTGGTGATGACAATCGTTTCAGCCTTGTTCATCTGGCGGTGGAGCGGGTTAAGCAAAGAAGGCAGGGGTCTCCCCTGTTGATCCCGGCCAGGAAGAATAAGGAAGTTGTCATGGCCCTGCGGGAGATTGCCTCCGGCTCAGTTTCATTTGATAATATTCTTGATCTGCCCAAGAGTGAATTTGAAGATGCAGCGGCTGATGCGGCAGAACATGATGATGCAGCTAAGCAAAAAGCCAAGGAGGCCGCTTGAATACCACCATGGAACTTGATTATTACGAGATGCTTGGCGTCTCAAGGTCGGCCTCTCCTGAGGACATAAAAAAGGCCTACCGGAAACTGGCGATGCAGTTCCACCCGGACCGCAATCCAGGAGACACGGAAGCAGAAGAGAAGTTCAAGCAGTCCACAGAGGCTTATGAAGTTCTCAGCGACAGCAGTAAACGCCAGATTTACGACACCTATGGCCACGAAGGTCTGAAGAGCAGAGGGTATCAGGGGCCGGACTTCGAGGATATATTTTCCAGTTTCGGTGATATTTTCGGAGACATCTTCGGATTTGGCAGGGCCGATACACGTCGCTCAAGGCAGGGCCCGATGCGGGGGGCCGACCTGCGCTATGACCTGTCCATATCATTTATGGACGCGATGCATGGTATTTCCAAGGATATTGAGATAGATAGGCCTGATACCTGCTGGACCTGCGAGGGAACAGGATTGCGTCCCGGTTACAAGCCGGTAACCTGTTCTGCCTGCAATGGCAGGGGGCAGGTGGTCAGGGCCCAGGGTTTTTTCAGGATGAGTACCACCTGTCCACAGTGTCGAGGTGAAGGGGAAATGATCAAAGACCCATGCGCTGACTGCGATGGTGTCGGGCTGGTTAAAAGCAAGAAAAAGGTCGCACTGAAAATACCCGCCGGGGTTGATACCGGCGCCAAGATGCGCTTGCGGGGGACCGGAGAAGGCGGTCGTAAAGGCGGGCCGGCCGGTGACCTTTATGTTATAATACATGTTGAACCGCACGAGTTTTTTCAACGCCAGGGAGATTTGATCTATTGCCAGTACCCCTTGGACTTTGACCAGGCTGCTCTTGGCTGCAACCCGGAAGTTCCGACAATCCACGGAACAAAGAAATTGAAGATTCCTAAAGCAACCCAGAGCGGCCAGAGATTCACCCTGGAACATGAAGGGGTGCCTCACTTAAGAGGCAATGGCCGCGGGGATATGATCGTTGAAGTCAAGGTCGCTACTCCAAAGAAGCTGACAAAAAGGCAGAAGGAACTCCTGCAGGAATTCGGTGAGCTGGAAAGGAAAAAACAAAAGGACAATGAAGAGGGATTGCTTAAGAAAGTATTGCACCTTGGCCGCAAGGCAGAATAGGGAAATTTTCTTCCGCGGCCTGTCTGCTGGCTGGACCGACGAGGCAATATAAGCCTTGAATCTGTCCCTGAAGTTGTTTTTAGAGTGAAGGATATGAGTAAAGCAGTTGACAAAGACAGCTAAATCAATAATATTCCACTCCTTCATAATGCTGCTGGAAAAGTGGTCCATTTTATTTCATGCAGTATTGAGGAATAGGAGTACGTTTTTTTAATTTTGCGTCGTTGTAAAGGATATTTACAGAACTAATCTGGAGTAGGAATTATGAACAAAAAACAACAGGCACACTTCAAGGCCAAGCTTGAGTCTATGAGCCAGGACATATTGAACGAAGCTGAAAAAACGCTGCTGGAAATGACTGACCAGGCTGATAATTATCCTGATCCGGCTGACAGGGCCACGGCAGAATCCAATCGCAATTTTGAGCTGCGTATCCGGGATCGTGAAAGAAAGTTACTTGCCAAAATCAAGGAAGCGCTTGAAAGAATAGATAACGGAACCTACGGAATATGTGAAAGCTGTGACGAGGAAATTTCCATCAAACGCCTCGAGGCCCGGCCGGTCACCACGCTGTGTGTTCAGTGTAAGACCGCACAGGAGCAGCACGAAAAAGAACATGCCCAACCGTAAAAAACATGCCAGAATTACGTAAGGATCCCATCCTCGGCCGCTGGATAATCATTGCGAAGGAGAGAAGCAGACGTCCTACAGATTTTGTTATACGGGAACAGATAGTCAAGGGAGGCTTTTGCCCCCTCTGTCCCGGCAATGAGAATACAACTCCAGAAGAAGTATTAGCCTACGGTCGCAACCCGTCCCACCCTCCTAATTCCCCGGGCTGGGAAATCAGGGTTGTACCTAACAAATATCCCGCCCTGGTCATAGAAGGAGATCTCAACAAGGAAGGAGTTGGGATCTACGATAAAATGAACGGCATCGGGGCCCATGAAGTAATCGTAGAAAGCCCCAACCACGAAGATACATTCATAAACCTTTCTCCGGATCGGCTGCTTTATGTTTTCTGGGCTTTTCGGGATCGTTTGGTTGACCTTGGCCGCGACCCGCGCTTTAAATATGTCATGGTTTTCAAAAACAGCGGCAAAGATGCCGGAGCCTCGCTTGAGCATTCCCATTCACAGTTGGTCGCCTTGCCGATCCTGCCCCGCATGATCGTCTCTGAGCTGGACGGCAGCCTTTCCTATTATAAATACAAGGAACGGTGCATTTTTTGCGATATTATACGCCAGGAACTCCGAGAAGAGATACGGGTTGTATGTGAAAATGACCATTTTGTCACGATCATGCCCTTTGCTCCCCGTTCTCCTTTCGAGATGTGGATTCTTCCCAAAAAGCATTCTTCCTCATATATAACAACAGACGATGTATCATTTATTGCACTGGCGAAAATATTTTCAGAAACCATGAAGCGGCTTGATGCCTGTATTCCGGATGTGCCTTATAACTTCGTGCTGCATGGTGCACCGATGCATTCGGAGCCGCTGGATTATTTCCACTGGCATTTCGAAATACGTCCGAAGCTGACGACAACAGCCGGTTTTGAATGGGGGTCTGGATTCTACATCAATCCCATGCCGCCGGAAGATGCGGCAGTTTATATGAGAGAGGCTTTCGAGAAGTAATACAGTACAGACCCTCCGGGGATTTGCTGTTTGATAAGATTTTTAGTAGAGCTTAATCAAGAAAAGTGCGGGCCGAAAGATAGCTGAACAGGCCGGCATAATTTTATTTATTACTAATGCTCTGAGGCAAACGATGAAGAAAATCCTGCTTGTTGATGACGAGGAGAGTATACATCTTTTATACCGTGAAGAGTTTGAAGAAGAGGGGTATGAAGTTCATTCGGCACTCAGGGGGGAAGAGGCCCTGGAAAAATTTACACTGATTTCTCCAGACCTGGTTATTCTGGATATAAACATGCCGGATATGAACGGCATTGAGGTCCTGCGCCAGATGAAGGAAATCAATCCGACTCTGCCTGTCATTCTGAGCACGGCATACCATGAGTATAAGCAGGATCTGGGAGCATGGGCATCTGATGAATATATTGTCAAGTCTTCTGACATGGGAGAATTGAAAGAAGCTGTCCGCCGCTACCTCACCCAATAATGTAAAAATTTTTTCCGCCCATTGTAATCCGATCTCTGCCATGAAGGATATCCAAAGCCAGCGAGACCATCGCCGCATTAATATACAGAAGGTGGGGGTCAAGGATATCACCTATCCCGTCATGGTGCTCGATAAGGCCAAGAAGCTGCAGCGGACTGTGGCGAATTTCAACATGTTTGTCAACCTGCCGCACCGGTTCAAAGGCACTCACATGAGCCGTTTCATCGAGATACTGAACCAGTTCCATGGGGAGTTTGATATCAAGAATCTGCGGCTGATCCTGGAAGAGATGAAGAGCAGGCTGCATGCAGAATCCGCGCATCTGGAAATAGAGTTCCCGTATTTTGTTAAGCAGAAAATGTCCCAGGCCAATGGTATCGGTATTGGTGAATATCAATGCAAGATGCAGGGGTTGCTCCAGGAGAATTATGAACTTGTCCTGCAGATCAGCGTTCCCATAGCGGTGCCGTTGCGTATGCAGAACGGCGCAGGGCTCCCGCGTTCTCCGGGACTTTGGGGCAACGCCGTCATCAGTATCCAGTACCGTAATTTTATATGGATTGAAGACGTAATCCAGATGGTTGAGGAGGTAATAGGGCAAAACCGTTCCATTACAGAACAGCGGAACAGTGAAAGTTCTCCTCAAGCAGAGCAATTTTCGGAAAAATCAATATTATCGGTGGAAGATATTGCCAAAGCCCTGGGAAGAAGATTTTCCGGCAATAACGATATTTCCCGTTTTTCTGTAACAGTCGAGAACCTGTGTGAAGGCTTTAAAACTTTTGCTGTTCTGGACGGGCCCCAGGAACACGTATCAACGGGCTGAACTGCTGGATTTGCTGTCATTTACCAGAATTAAGCAACGCAACTATTAATAATAAGCAAAAAGAGACTATGCAGAACGAGTTACTCCTTGAAATTGGCTCTGAAGAGATTCCAGCCGGATTCATAGTCCCGGCCCTGGAGAATATGCAAAAGGCCATGGCTGCAAAATTAACCGGGCAGGGTTTACAGTATGATACTATCCATAAGGCGGCCACGCCGAGGCGACTTGCCATCTGCGTCAAAGGTTTGGTATCGCAGCAACCGGATCGTGATGAGGAGTTTTTAGGCCCTGCCAGAACTGCTGCCTTTGATGCTGATAACAATCCTACAAAGGCTGCTGTCGGTTTTGCCCGCTCCAAAGGGGCTGAAGTTGAAGACCTGAAGATTGTCAACACGCCTAAAGGCGAGTATGTCATGCTTATCAGGCAAAGCAAGGGAGAGAAAACGGAGATCCTCCTGCCGCAAATCCTGCAGGGTCTTATTGAGGATCTTACCTTCCCGAAATCAATGCGCTGGGGTGCGGGAGAAACCTCATTTGTCCGGCCGATCCATTGGCTGCTGGTTCTCTATCAGGGCAGGAAAATTGATGTGCAGGTAGGTGCCGTCACAAGCGGAGCGTCAACAAGGGGGCACCGGTTCATGGCTCCTGCTGAGGCCATCGAGGTGAAGGATTTTGCCCACTATGTCGATGTCCTGCGTCAAAACCATGTCCTGGTTGATCTGGAGGAGCGGCGCCAGGAAGTTATTCGTGAGATCAAGCGGGCGGCCGCTGCAAGAAGCGGGACCGAGGGGGCCAGAATACTGGAAGATGAGGAGCTCATTGATACGGTAACCAACCTGGTGGAATACCCCCACGGGGTCTGCGGAACCTTTGAAGAACGTTTCCTTGAACTTCCTGACGATGTTCTTATCACTGCCATGCGTGAACATCAGAAGTATTTTTGCGTTACAGATGCGGAGGGCAGATTATTGGCAAATTTTGTGGCAGTCAATAACACCCGTGTTCCAGATGAAAAGCTGGCCGCCGAGGGACACCAGCGGGTTTTGCGGGCCCGTCTTGAGGATGCATTTTTCTTTTTCAAGGATGACAGGAGCAGAAAGCTTGCTGACCGGGTCAAAGACCTTTCCGGGCTCATTTTCCAGGCAAAGCTTGGCACCATGCTTGAGAAAACCGAAAGGGTTGCCAAGCTGGCCACCATTCTGTCACAAGTACTGGCCCCGGAATATAAATCTATGGCAGAAAGGGCTGCTTTTCTTGCTAAGGCTGACCTGCTTACTGCCATGGTGAATGAATTTCCATCACTGCAGGGTTTCATGGGCAGGGATTATGCCCTGCTGGACGATGAACCTCCCGAGGTGGCGATTGCAATACTGGAGCATTATTTGCCGATCAGGGCTGGAGGGAATCTGCCTTCGCAAATACCAGGTGCCCTGGTGGGTATGGCAGACCGTCTTGATACCATAACAGGGTGCTTCGGCATCAACCAGGTGCCCACCGGGACCACTGACCCATTCGGTCTCAGAAGGCTGGCTTTGGGACTTCTGCACATTATTGAATCACATGGCTTCATGCTGTCTCTGCCAGATACAGTTGATGCTGCTTTGGAGCTTTATGAGGACAAACTGACCGGGGATAAAATTGCGGTAAAGAGCATGATTGTCGATTTTATCAAGGGCAGATTTGCCAACGATCTTATCGGGCGCGGGTTTCCCGGTTCTGCTGTTGAGGCAGTGACGTCGGTTTCATTTGATGATGTGGTTGATTGTCGTGCCAGGATAGATGCACTGTCAGCAATACGTGAACAGTCATCATTTACAGTTCTGGCCGCAGCCTTTAAGCGAGTTATGAATATCATAAAGGGTCACGACGGGACTGAAGTTGACAGGGAACTCCTGCAGGACGGAGCTGAGCGCAGCCTTTATGAGGCTTTTGAAAGAGTGCAGGATGAGACAAAACAATTTCTGCAGACGAAGGAGTATGGCAAGGCGCTCGATGTTATCCTGCGCATGAAAGAACCTGTGGATCATTTTTTTGACGAGGTCATGGTCATGACTGATGATGCGGCTTTGCAGAAAAACAGGCTTAATCTGCTGGCCGCAATTTCAGGGCTGTTTCTCCGTGTTGGAGATTTTTCCAAGATGCAGTCGGCAGTTAAATAGGAACACAACGGTTTCTTTGGGGCAAACAGGATAGAG
>JAHEID010000070.1:0-4516 GCA_024639555.1 Deltaproteobacteria bacterium | reverse complement strand
CCTGCTATTTAATATGGCACCCGGAACATCTTGTCGGGGCTGAATCTCTGTTTTGCTTATGGCACTCTTTACAGAGACCATGGGCTGCCAGTTTGAAACTGTTGAGTTGCGGATTGCTCATGTCGTCCGGATTGTGACAGTCAATACACTTCTTGATCTGCATGCCTTCCACATAAGGAGATTGCGCGGAGTCTTCAGCCCTGGTGTGGTGGCATTCTTTACATGCAAAACTGTCCTGGTGTTTTTTATGGGGGAACCGGGCTGCTTTTTTACCGGTAGGACTTTTTAGTTCCATGGATTCAGGTCCGGAATCACTTGCAATGCTGGGGCTGCCAGCAACCAACAGGAAGGCGATTAGGACCAGCGCGGATTTGAGAATCAACGATTTATCAACCATTATTTCCTCATTAAATTATGTCTCCAAACAGGATGACCATGAATGACAATGCATTTCTTGAGGTATCAGTTTTCATATTCACTGCTGGTTTATATGTCAAGATTCTTTATAAAGAGCCTCAGGCAGCAATTTGAGAGAAAGGGTGTTCTTCTTTGAATAGTAAGATGAACTTTTCGGGTAAATCGGGAGATAGTTTCCTGCTGATTAGAATTTTTCCGACTTGTCTGATGATGGTAAATGTATTATCAGCTTTAGTCTAAGTTTCTTAAAAACATAGAACATATGGCTTGTCATGCTGGCACAAGAGAATGAATACTATGACGGGTTGATTTCATAATGAAATTTCAACAGCAGGCTAGGCTTAATTTTTAACGATAAACGTTTTTATGTATTGGAGAATTTATGGCAAAGCAGAAAAGCCCGGAAGGCAACTTTGTAAAAAAGGAAACCATGCTGATTGTTGCCCTTATTGCCCTGGTGGTGGGGTTTTTGGGTGGAATTTTCTATAGCGCCCTGCAATCCGGCCCGACCGGCAGCGTCCAGACCACATCTGTTCCCCCGCAGCAGCAACGACAGCAGCCTCCCGGCCTCACACGCGAGCAGGCCAGCGATATTTTACGACTGGAGCAGGAGGTGGCGGCTAACCCGGCAAATATTGAGGCCTGGACACAATTAGGCCATATTTATTTTGATATCAACAACCCTGCCAAGGCCATAAGCGCCTATGAAAAATCCCTTGAACTCAGGCCGGGCGATCCCAATGTTCTGACCGACCTGGGTGTTATGTACCGCCGCAACAAACAGCCCGATAAAGCGCTGGCAGCATTTGAAAAGGCTATTGCGATAGACCCCAGACATGAACAGTCACGGTTTAACAAGGGAATTGTCCTGAGATATGACATGAATGACCGGGAAGGTGCGATGAAGGCTTGGGAAGATTTGCTTAAAATCAATCCAAACGCAATGGCTCCAAACGGTATACCTGTCAGTGAGGCCATAAAAAGCATCTAGGTGTTTTTCTTCAGCCTTCTGCAGCTGCCAGCCATACAAGGTTGCCGACCGGCTTGATACGGGCGGCAGGATAGACCTTTTCCGCTTCTTGCGGCCGTGTAAGAATGGTATCGAGTATTGCCCTTTTCCTGCTTCCTGAAATAAGGAAAACAACGTTTTCTGCCCTGTTGAGAAGCGGCAGGGTAAGCGTTATGCGTGCAACGGGAGGTGAACCTGCTCCTTGCGGTACAGCGGCAACCCATTTCTTCTTTTCTTCCAGGAGACTCGACCCCGGAAAGAGGGAGGCCGTATGCCCATCTGTTCCCATTCCCAGGAGTACCAGGTCAAAACTCGGAATGGTCTTGTCTTCAACATCGCTTTTCATTTCCGCCCGGCCCATCAAGTGAAAGAAGTCACGCAGGTGTTTTTCATACAACGCGGCTCCGGTTTCAGGATTTTTGTGCCCGGTTGTTATCCGGTGAATATTATAGGCAGGGATCGAAACCCTGGAAAGCAGGGCTTTGTCCGCCATGCAGAAATTGTTGTCCGGATGGTTTGCAGCCAGCCACCGTTCATCACCCCAGAAAAAATGGCTTTGCTGCCATGGCATCCGTTCGGCATTGGCATCTGCACTCAATAGTTCATACGTATGCCTTGGTGTTGAACCTCCAGCCAGGACGATAGAGCAGAAGCCCCTATCCCTGACTGCAGATACGGCAAGATCCACAATGTGCTTAACAGCTGCGCTGCTCGCCAGCTGGATATTAGCAAATTCCCGGACCATTTTTTTCAGAGTTGCAGCTCGCTAAAATGTAATTTTGCAGGTAAGCGGCCTGGACCTCAGGCACTGATTGAGCCGCCTCAGGTAAACCCTGACCCGGCAGTGCAGGTATAACAGTGTTCGGATACTGCAATAGTATCACCCGGCCCAGGCAGATCCTGCAGTTCGGAAACATGTTTTTTCCTGCTCCCCATGTGCAGCTGCAGAGATTGATTAAAGTCACAATCAAAGAGATAGCCGTCCCAGGATACGGAAATAAGTGAACGACACATTAAGCCGTCCAGGGTACAGGGATTGAAGTGCGCCGCCAGTTTAAGCATATAGCTCTCCAGGTTGCCTGAGTCCTCCAGCCAGGTAAGAAACCTGCCAAGGGGAACATTGGCAAAAACGTAAAGATTGTTAAACAATATACCCCATTTGTGGGCAAGCATCTGGCGAAAACGTTTTTCAACCTGCTCCTGGGATGAGGGGAGAAACGCACCTGTCGGATTGCTCACCAGGTTCAGCTCCAGGCCGGAATCCGGGTGGCCGTAACCAAGTGCATTCAGTTTTCTGAGTGTCTTGATGGAGGGTGCAAAAGTGCTTTCGCCCCGCTGTGCTTCTGACTGGGCTTCATTTAAGGAGGGCAGGGAAGCTGTTATCGTAACCCTGTTACCGGCTAAAAGCCCAAGAAGTCCATTTTGCTTTTCCGCCGCAATGGCTGTCAGATTTGACCGCACTATCAGGGTATTGGTCAGGGGTGCAAGTCTGCTGACCAGCGTCGTGATGTGCGGATTCATTTCCGGCGCACCGCCTGTGATGTCTATTGTTTCAAACCTAAAACTGCCTGCCAGCTTTATGACTTCAGAAACGGTTTCTTCATTCATGATCTCCTTGCGGAAAGGTCCGGCATCAAGGTGACAGTGCCTGCAGCTCTGGTTGCAGAGCTGACCCACATTGACCTGCAGCGTGGTGCATTTTTCCCTGGTAAGGTCTATGCCGTGGTTGGCAAGATTATTCCTGAATGATTCCAGGTTCGGCACCTGATAGAGGTTGCAGCCCGGATTATTAACTGCTTGCAAATGTGTCATCATACAACAGATTACAGAGATATTTTCCCGGCAACGTTACGCATCTGGACGCCGTGTACCAGTGAAGCGCCGCCCCGGATTGCAGTGGCGACATGGATTGCCTCGGTCATTTCATTGACATTTGAGCCTTTTTCAAGGCAATCCTGCGTGTAGGCATCTATGCAATACGGACACTGTACTGCATGGGCCACGGCCAGGGCGATAAGGGATTTTTCCCTTTGCGTCAGCTCTCCTTCGGCAAATACGGCAGAATAATAGTCAAAAAATTTTTCGGCGAGTTCAGGAGCTCCTTCACGTATTTCAGTGAATTTAGGCAAATCCTTGGGCTGGTAATATGTATCCATGCAATACCCCGATCAGGTTTTTGTTTTAACTGGAAAAGGGAAAAATAATAACTAGTTAAATTTCCCAAGAATGATTATTAATTTTAATATTGTTCACTAAAATTAATAGATATGGGGCTAAATAACAATATATTTTGATTCATCCGCACGAGAGGTATTTTACCGGGAATTATTCTTTTTTGTTCATGAAAGCTTGACAAGTATGTATAATAAAAGGTTTGCAGCTATTGTGAAAAATAGCAAGGCAATGTTAAAGAGAAATAAAGCAAAGGTAAAAATTGCGTAAAGATAACAAGAAAACCTGAACCCATAATCGAATTGAATATATAAAATTTGTTTTTTAAAGATAGCCCCGGAGTGTAAAGCAAATAGAGTATGCAAATCGTTTTGAGAAATATAGAAAGACTTGGCCGTGGTACTCTGTATTATATACATGATCTGGGTAGCATGGGGATATTTTTATGGCAGTCCATTCGCGGCATCTTCAAAACACCTTTTCGTTTTCAGGCTCTGCTCAAAGAAATTATTGTGATAGGGGCCAACTCCTTTACTGTTATTTTTTTTACAGCAGCTTTTACCGGCATGGTTTTAGGAGTGCAGGGATACTATACCCTCAGTAAATTCGGGTCCGAGGGACTCCTTGGTTCTGCTGTGGCATTAAGTCTTATCCGGGAGCTTGGTCCTGTACTGACAGCCCTTATGGTAACGGGTCGGGCCGGATCAGCCATGTGTGCGGAACTGGGGATTATGAGGATGACCCAGCAGGTTGATGCCCTGGAGTGTATGTCTATTGACCCGTACAGGTTTCTTATAGCCCCTAAATTTTTGGCTACGCTCGTGGCCGTCCCCTTGCTTACTCTGATGTTTGATGTGGTCGGAATTCTAGGTGGATATTTATCAGGTGTCAAGCTTCTAGGGGTAAGCCCTGGAGCCT
>JAHEID010000069.1 GCA_024639555.1 Deltaproteobacteria bacterium | reverse complement strand
ATTCATGATAGTTGAAGGATTTAAATCCATGTTTCTCAACCAATGTATCCCGTTTTGCCACCTCAAGATCCGCAAGCACCATCTCCCGCACCAACTCTCCAAAAGAGATTTTCGGCTCCCATCCCAGCTCCCTTTTTGCCTTGCTTGCATCACCAAGCAGACTCTCAACCTCGGTCGGCCTGAAATACCTGGGATCAACCCGTATAATTATCTGTCCTTCTTTTAAAACTTTGTGCCTCTGTGCCTCTGTGCCTTTGTAACGAATGGAATCCACGATGCCTATTTCATCGACTCCCTCTCCTTCCCAACGGAGATGTATCCCCAACTCCGCAGAAGCCCTCTCCACAAATTCGCGCACAGAATGCTGTGCACCTGAGGCAATGACGTAATCATCCGGCTTGTCCTGCTGCAGCATGAGCCACTGCATCTCCACATAGTCCCTGGCGTGGCCCCAGTCCCGCCTGGCATTCAGGTTGCCCAGGTAAGTGCATTCCTGCAGGCCGAGAGCGATCCTGGCCAGGGCCCTGGTGATCTTTCGCGTCACAAAGGTCTCGCCGCGCACCGGTGATTCATGGTTGAACAGGATGCCGTTGCAGGCAAAGATGTTATATGCTTCACGATAGTTGACCACTATCCAGTAAGAGTAGAGCTTGGCAACCGCATAAGGGGAACGCGGATAAAAAGGCGTCTTCTCAGTCTGGGGCACCTCCTGCACCTTACCGTATAGCTCTGAGGTGGATGCCTGGTAAAACTTTGTCTTATCAGTCAAGCCCAAAATACGGATCGCCTCAAGCAGACGCAGGGTGCCCAAACCATCTGAATCCGCTGTGTACTCAGGCTCTTCAAACGACACCGCAACATGGGACTGGGCTGCCAGGTTGTACAATTCATCCGGCCGCACCTTGGCCATGATATGCACCAGGCTGGATGAGTCGGTCATATCTCCATGATGCAGGATAAAGTTGCGCTCTGTAACATGCGGGTCCTGGTACAGGTGGTCAATCCTCTCCGTGTTGAACATCGAGGTCCTGCGTTTGATCCCATGCACCTCGTAGCCCTTATCCAATAAAAACTCCGCCAGGTAGGCTCCATCCTGGCCCGTGATTCCTGTTATCAGTGCCTTTTTTTTCATTGTCACTCCTGTATAGTCAATGTTGTCTTCAAAAACTGTATTTTCTGATATGAAAAACTAACACATATCACTTATTAAATTCATTAGTTATATAAATTTTCTTAACAACCGCTGTAACTAATCTTTTCCCTGACAAGTGTAAACTCTGTCTGTCTTTCAAACATCGGCAGTTTGGTATGAAGAGATTCAGTGGTGCCGGGAAACCAATGTCTTGCAATGGGGCTACATTTTTTGTGTAATGGTACTAAGATGATGGGTGCTTAATATTTGTTGGAAGGTCTTGACTAGGAAGCAATATCGAAACAACAAGAGAAAACCGGTATTTTTTTATATTTCATTTTTGTGACATGCCAGTATCGAATTTCTACCCTACTTTCTAGAAAAAATATGGCGCTCCTCGAGGAAATTGAGCACTTTTCCCACGTTTGTCTCTACAGAATCACCTGCAGTGTCCAGGATCAGGTCGGGATTCTCCGGGGCTTCATAGGGGGACGAGATGCCGGTGTAGTTTTTGATTTCACCTGCACGCGCTCTTTTATACAGTCCCTTGACATCCCTTTCTTCGCAGATCTCCAGGGGGGAGTCGCAGTAAATCTCGATAAAATCATTTTCAGATACCAGGGCACGCACTCCTTCCCTGTCAGCCCTGAATGGCGAAATAAAGGCGGTCATTGCAATGACCCCTGCCTCGATGAAGAGTTTGGCCATTTCGCCGATGCGCCTGATATTTTCATGCCTGTCATCTTCGGAAAAACTCAGGTTGGCACAGAGTCCGTGCCGGACATTATCACCATCAAAGACAAAGGTTCGGCAGCCGGCCAGATGCAGTTTCTCTTCCACGGCATGAGCGACAGTTGATTTGCCTGATCCTGAGAGACCGGTATACCAGATTATCACACTTCTGTGTTTGTTTTGCTGTTCCCTGCGGCTGCGGCTGACTGTTGCCCTGTGTTGTACTGTGTTCGAACTGTGCATGTTTTTTTATAAATCGTTTAAGGGTTCAAGGATTCAAGGGGTCGAGGGTTCAAGGTAAAAAGTCATAACTAAAATTTTCAATTTTCTGTCAATCATCAGTTTCATATGTCTATAAATCTTCAATCTTCAATTTTCTGTCAATCGTCGTCTCGTAACGTATGACGACAAATATTCAATGTTATTGGCGCGCCCGGCAGGATTCGAACCTGCGGCCTACGGATTCGAAGTCCGGCGCTCTATCCAGCTGAGCTACGGGCGCTTGCGCGAGACCAAAGGTACAAGATTAAAGGCCAAAGGTCAAAATATTTAAAAGAAATTAACTGAACCGGGATACGCAGTGCAAATTTTTCGTATATGGGTTCGAGTGATTAGGTATAACCTTTATCCTTTCCCCTGTTTTTTCATGTAAGTTTTATCGAGGCGGTGCGTTCGCTGATACCCTTTTTCAGGACCTCATGGTTGTAAGCCGTAATAACATCGCGGCGCTTGAGCATACCTACCACCCATTTCTCTGCCGCTGATTCAACTACCGGGATTTCATCAAAGCCCCTTCTGTCGAAAAGGGTCATTGCCGTATACAGGTTGTCATCAGGGGTGAGAAATACAAAATTCCGGGCACAGACACTGCCGACAGTGGCATTGCGCCGCAGTTCCTCGTCATGCAGTACGGTTTTGACATCCTGAAGAGAAACAACCCCTGTCATTTTGCCAGTATCGTCGATCACCGGAAAATAGAAACTGTCTTTTGTCATGGAAAACATCTGCAGCAACTGGTCGGCATTGGCAGTCTCGCTTATGAGCTCAACATCTTCGGTAATGATACGACCGACCTTGATCGACTTCATTACCGCAGTCTCTCTGCCCTCATGGATATCAATGCCTTCTCTGGTAAAATCAACGGTATCGATTGAATCCTCATTGAGCTTGGCCGCCACAACTGTTCCAATGATGCTCGTCAGCATAATCGGAATAATAATCAGGTAGTCGCCGGTCATTTCAAAAAGAAGAAAGATTGCGGTCAACGGTGCATGGGTAGTCGCTGCAAGGAAGGCGCCAAGTCCAACTGCGGCATAGGCACCGGATGAAGCTGTTGCTGTAGGGAATAGGTGATGCACAACTGATCCGTAAGCTCCGCCTATTACCGCACCTATAAAGAGTGCCGGAGCAAAGACTCCTCCCGAGCCACCAGAGCCAAGAGTCACTGCCGTAGCAAATATTTTTAGAAAAATAAGCAGAGCCATGACCCAGAGAACAGAATCGCCCGCCAGCACTTCCTTGATGTAATGGTAGCCATCCCCCATGACCTGCGGAAAGAATATGGCAAGAATACCAATAATAAAAGCACCGATGATGGGCTTGAAATGCTCATTTATTTTCAGGGCGACAAATCTGTCCCTGACCTCATAAAAAACATAGATGTGCAGGACTGCAATAACTCCCATGAGTAAACCCAGTATCAGGTAGAGCGGAATTTCTGCAAGGGGGTTTACCAGGTGAAATTCCGGGATCGGGAATGCCGGATTCTCACCGTAATAGGACCGGGAGATCACGGTGGCCATTGCTGAAGAGATTACCAGTACGGAAAATGATGCTATTTCATAAGTACCCAAAAGGACGATTTCAGCCGCGAAAAAAACTCCTGCAATGGGAGCGTTGAACATTGCTGCCACACCGGCTGCACATCCGGCTGCAGTATAAACCTTCATACGGTCAGCAGAGATCCTGAAAATCTTACCGACCAGAGAACCCAGCGCCCCGCCGACCTGGGCAATAGGCCCCTCCACACCGGCAGAATTCCCGGTACCGATGGTAAGTGAGCACGATATGATCTTCAGGATATTTTTCCTGAACTTCATGGAGCCGCCGCGAATATTGACCTTACGCAAAAACTTGGTAAAGCCGTAACCGTATATTTCACCGGGAAAAAGAAGGGCCAGGGGAACCATGAGAATCATACCGCTGATCGGAACAAGAGGCAGCAGAAGGATGTACCAGCCGCCCTGGGTTGCCATGGCATACCCCGGGACAAAGATTGTATGGTGCACGAATTCAAGAACAGTGCGGAAACAGATGTTTGCCAGGCCTGCCATTACACCGATAAAGGAGGCTATAAACACCATGCGGGTATTTTCACCCGGGAGAAGAAATTTAGTGACTCTGCGTGTGTTCATAACTTCTCAGGTATGGCACAGCCGTAATAGGCGGCCTCCTTCAGGAAATAATCATCAGTCATGCCGGCAATAAAATCCCTGACGATCTCTGCCGGTGCATGTCTTTCCAAATAATAGGGATCCATGCTGTCCAGCATTTCCGTGAATATCTCTGATGTGGTTTCCATCTTCACTACCTGGTCAAGATATGTTTCAAACAGGACGCGGTAGCAGTTCTGGATCTTGGGGAAATCCTTTTTAATTGTCGGATTCATATAAATGTATTGATAGTTGAATGTTTTTAATTCCTGCAAACTGTTGCTGACCTCCGGGCTGAAGCCAATAGAGTCCCGGGTAAGCACTCCGCCCCGGCTTGAGGCGAGGCTGCTTGTGATCAGGTCCTCAACCAGATGGTAGACAATGGTGCCGTTGGTATCGCCCAGGACTTTCCTGCAGCTGGCCGGGATGCTGTTGCGCTTAATGAGCTTCAGTTCTATGGCATCCTCAATATCCCTTCCTATATATGCTATGGTATCGCACAGGCGAACAACGCAGCCTTCGAGTGTCATGGGCGAGAGTTCGATGTCGGGATCTTTGTTTTTTGCCAGCAGTTCATGGTCAAAAACTGTAAAATTTTTCCCACGCGCAGGTTTTAGAAAACGGCTGTGGATCTCACCGTCGTGACAAAGGATGCCATCCAGTGTCTGTAGAGTAAGGTCCCACCCCTGGCCTTTTCTTTCAAGACGTTCTAGAAACTGGATGCTTTGCACATTGTGCTGAAAAGGCGGCAGTCCGTGTTCCTTGCAGAGCCCGGCCAACTCTTTTTCACCATCATGCCCGAACGGCGGATGGCCGATATCATGTCCAAGGGCAATAGCCTCGATCAGGTCTTCGTTCAGGCGCAGGAACCTGCCGATGGTTCGGGCAATTTTTGATACCAGCTGTACATGCAGGACCCGGTGGGTGATATGGTCATTGCTGACCATGTAAAATACCTGGGTCTTGTCAATATATCTGGTATAGGATCTTGAATGCAGAATTCTGTCAGCATCAAGGGCAAAGGCCTGACGATGCCCTGTCTGTTTTTTCTGCCGGCGCCGGATGCCATTGCGGCTTAAAGTTGCGAGACTGCAGAGGTGGTTTTCCTCCCGCGCGTCAAGCCTATCCTTTAAATCCAGAAGTTTTGAGAGTTTATTCTGTTCAGTATTCACGGAATTACAAGGAAATATATAATTGTGACTGGAGTAAATTCTATAACAATCAAATGCTCGAGTTTTTTTCTATAAGATTAATTCTCAGAGATTTATTGATGAAAACAAAACTGAAGGCACACCATATAGCGCTAGAATGCCTGCAGCGCAAGTAAAAATGAATTTTAGGTAAGGAGTGACGTTAAAGGTCAAAGGCTAAAGTCTTTTAAAAAGTTATTAGTGGCAAAGGTTTTTTTTCATGCCCCCTTGAGGGGTACAGAAGAAATTATTATTCACCTATAGACTTGATAAGTGAATACCTGTCACCCTGCAGGGCAATTATTCTTTTCATCTTTTTAGTTTTTAAACCTTTTCACTTTTTCTTTTGTACCTCTGTGCTTTTGACTTATATTTTGCTGAAAGCTGACAGCTAATTCCTTTTGACCTTTACCTTTTGACCTAATATATTATCTGCGGCGTTGAAAAACAAAATCAGGAGGACACCCCGATGAAGGTATCCATCAAATATTGCCAACAGTGAAACTATCTTCCCAGGGCTTCCAGTATGGGAGACGAATTGAAAAAAAATCTTGGGGCGGAAATTGAATTAATAGCCGGCTCAAATGGTATTTTTGATGTTACTGTTGACGGCAAAATGATCTTTTCAAAATTCGAGCAGGGCCGATTTCCGCAGAACGATGAAATTATCAACCTCATCAAGAGGGGGTAGGGAAGTTTCAGGTTCAATCATTATGCAACTAACCGCTGTTTCTAATTGCTATGACTTTGTGGATTTCCGGAGTGTATTCGATAAACATTCCTTGCAGCTTTCCTTTGTTCTGCCTTTTTCACAGTATTCGGTAAAGCCTTTGATAAGGTCAGCACCACCGCGGGGGCAAACCTCTATAAACTTAACAAAATGGATCAAGCGCTCGATAACTTCCGGCGGTGCCGCATGCTCTATTCGGCAGGCGCTTTCCTCGGCAATGCTATCATCAATTGCCAATACCTTGACAAAAAACTCTTTGAGCGCCTCGTGCCGCCGTATGACATCTTCGGCCACCACCATACCCTTTTCGGTCAGAGTGATAACTTCATACGGCTCATAATTGACAAGCCCTTTTTTGGAAAGAGCACGCAGGGCTTCCGTTACTGAGGCACGGCTTACCTTCAGACGCTTGGCTATTTCTTTGCCTCTTGCCACCTTTTTTTCATCCACAATGTGGGCAATGGCCTCGATATAATCCTCCAGGCTGGCACTGAGGCTGATTGTTTTGCTCATCTATTCCTCTTACTGGATTTTTTGCAAATACAAAAAAAGACACCGCAAAGCCTTCAGAAACGAGCGGGCCTGGCATCTTTTTTGTTGTAATTATTACTTTTTACATTAATTTCTGGACGAGTCAAGTTCTATTGCTTTCTCCCTTATTTGCGCTATAGAAAGAGTATGCTACGCGAATTAAAAATTGATAATCTGGCCCTCATTGAATCACTGCATCTGGTTTTCAGAGGGCAGGGTCCAAATTCCACTTCATCACTGGCTGTTCTTACCGGCGAAACCGGTGCAGGCAAATCCATAATACTGCAGGCACTTAATCTGTTGTCCGGCTGCAAAGCCTCAAATACCTGGATCAGGACCGGGGCTGATTTCGCCTCTGTTGAAGCCTTTTTTGAGATACACCCAGACAAGAAAACAGTGAAGAAGGAATTACTTGATAAGGGATTTGACGTTAAGCACAGCCTGATACTCAAGCGCATCATTAGCCGACACGGAAGAAGCCGCTATTTCATTAATAACAGCATGGCAACGGCGGCCCTGGTGGAATATGTCTGTGAGAACCTGTTCTCAGTCGCCAGTCAGCACGAACACCAGATGCTGCTCAATCCCCGTATCCACCTTGATTTCATAGATTCTGTCGGGGAATTATGGCCCAGACGGGAAGAATTCGGGGAACTTTTCTCACAATGGACTGATTTGAGAGCACAGCATAAAAAACTTCTACAGCAGGAACAGGACCGGGAGCAGCGGCGTGAGTTCCTCACTTTCCAATTAAAGGAGATACAGGACAGCTCCATCACAGCCGGAGAGGATGAAGAGCTGGCGGCGGAGAAAAAAATTCTCAAGTCATCTGATACGCTCATGGAGATGGGCCGGATGAGCTACGATATTTTATCCGATACAGTCGTCAGCAATCTGGTTCAGGTCCGCAAAAACCTTGAAAAAATGGCCCATTACGACCATGCGGCAGGTGAGATAGCTGACAGAATAACAGGCAATACCTATGAGCTGGACGACCTGACACTCCAGTTACAACAATATTTGAATAATATACCCAGTGATCCCGTGCGGCTGGAGGAGATTGAGGTTAGAATTGACCAGCTGCAGAAACTGAAGAGAAAATATGGCGGCCCGCAAATGTCGCTGGCAGAAGTCATCCGCTATGCAGATCAGGCAGAACAGGAACTTGCCGACCTGCAAACAATGGACCAGAGGCTTGCAGATATAAGGGGAAAACTGGCAACCTTTGAAAAGGAATTGATAGAACAAGCGGATTTATTGTCTGGAACCAGGGAAAAAACAGCCGTTCAGCTTGAAAAGGCTATCTGCCAGGAATTGAGCACCCTGAGTTTTACGACAGCTGAATTTAAAGCTGAATTCGAGCCTGTTGAGAAAAGCCTTCTTGAACTTACGCAATCAGGCTGGGACCGGGTTGAGTTCATGTTTTCCGCGAACCCGGGGGAGCCGCTTAAACCCCTGGCAAAGATTGCTTCTGGCGGAGAACTTTCCAGGCTGCTGCTGGGACTCAAATGCATTCTGGCACGCAGGGATCAGGTGGGGACAGTGATATTTGACGAGGTTGATGCCGGCATAGGCGGCCAGGCAGCAGAAGACATTGCTCTTAAAATAAAGCAACTGTCAGGCCACCACCAGGTTCTGTGTATCACGCATCTGCCGCAGATAGCCGCAAAGGCTGATGAGCATTTCAGGGTTGATAAGACCCTGAAGAACAAACGGACACGAACTGAGATCATCCTCCTTGATGAAGAGAGTAGGATACCTGAACTGGCCCGCATGCTTGCAGGAGATTCTGTAAACGAGGAAACAATGGCTTTTGTGAAAGGTCTTTTAAAGAAAGGGAAGAAAAGCAGTTTTAAGTGATGAGTTTTACGCTTTGAATTAACAACAAACTGAGAACTGAAAATTAACAACTAAGAACTGGAAACTGGCTGCCGGTAGATTGCCAGCGCTAGTTTCCCGCAACATGCAGATTCAAGTGGGCTCCATCGTGCCAGTTGATATCAAGCTCTTGCATGAAGTGATCAAAGATCGGCCAGTCATGCGATGAAATAGGCAGGTTGGATGCATTATGCGAGTGTGGCTCAAGGCCGTACCCGGTGCGCTGCAGGAGCATGATTGCCAGAAGAAGTGACTTTGCAGTCTGATACTGCACAGCGTTAACTCCGAATTGCTTCCAGGTTGTTTTGTGGTCTTCAGTCCAGACCAGGGTTTTAGGTTCTGACATAATTTTGTCATTTACCTGTACGGCAACCTGTTCCAGCCCTGTTATGGAATCACCGTGATCGGGGATATACAGCATGCTCCGGGCTTTTTTTACGTCATCCATATTGAGGATGTCCATAACAGCCGGGCTCAAACTGTAATAGAACCCCCCGTTTTTTACAGCCGGGATTTCAATAAGGTTCCAGATATCCTCATGGCCCACAATTTTAGCCGGGACAGGTTGGCTTCCCCAGTTGACCATGCTGTCACGGCTTCCGGGACCGGTATCTTCCAGGTGGATGCCGTCAATGATTTCCAGAGTCGGGGAGATCATGACCTCTTCAACAAGGGCTTCAGGGCACCAGCCCACAGCTGCCCTGTCTGTATCTGCTCGGTTTGCCAAGCGGTCAAACTCATAGACGGTAACATTATAGGTGCGCGGGGTTTCAGGAAGACCTGAAAGAATTCTGCGGGTGATAATTTCAACCAGGCCCGGATTTATGCCCCAGCAAAGCCAGTGGGGGTAACTGGTGTCAATTGTTGAGTAGGTGTATGGCATCAGGCGGCTGAAGCGATATTCATCAGGATCGCGGGCGGCACTGGCGCAGGAGTCGAGATAGGCCGCAGCGTAAAGCGTAAGGTTGTTTCTGATCCTGACGTTGTTGGTGCCTGAACAGAGATTGACAAAGAGTGAAGGCCCGGGGACTCCGGGCATGAAGGTGTTCAGGAAATTTGCATCACTGATGTCCCCGGCCAGACAGATAATATTTGAATTCTGCAGCGGAAGTAGAGAATTTCTGTCCTTGTCAATGGCAAAGATATTTTCGAAAAAGGAGAATTGATCATGACCAAGGGTGACAAGACTTTTGCCAATGGTGCCAATCCCGGCGATGATCAGTGAGCGGTAGTTTCTTTTATCTATTCGCTTTAATCCAAACATTTACTTGTGATAGGGAATAAGTTCGACTGATAACAATATATTCCAGTAAATTGTGCAATTTTTTCCAGGTATAAAATCAGGGTGTCCCATCCGTAAACTGTACGTAGAAGGCTGAATGGTCGTAAATGTACTGCGGTGTTATGGCATGAGACCCAAGTGCAGAAGCAATTTCATCCATGTACTCATTAACAATGCTGACATGCAACCGCATGAGCTGACAGTACTGGTGCAGTCGTTCAATTGAACCCGTGACAGCCTGAACCGGGCACCTGCCGCCGCAATAGCCGTGAACGCCGCATTTTTTGCATCCAAGGTCATTTTTATAATTTGTCAGCCAGGAAAGATCTTGCGGGGTTATGTTGGGGGTGCCGTCCTCAGCAATGGTGCCGATGGAATATTGTACCGGCAGGTCGGCGCAGGAATGGATCTTGCCGTCAACGATATCATAGTTGCGGGCCAGCTCGACGCCGCAGGCCGTTGACTTTCTTTTTTTGCCGGTAAGCAGGTACAGGACAAGTTCGTTGATATGGGTTATGGGGAGCAGGATACCGACGTTGAGCTTTGCAACGTAGATATCCATGATATGCTGGAGATCTTTTTCATAGCAAGCCGCATATTGCGCGAGTGCTGCAAAAGGTGCGCCGCTTTCAACCCAGTGCCAGAAAAACTGGTCAACCAATCCCCTGTCATGCAGGCAGGTAAATTCATTAAAACAGTCGAGAAGCGATTGGTCTTCGCGCAGGGTTGACCACATGAGCACCTGGCCCTGTCTGATATCTTTGATTGCAGCCAGGCCGGCATGAATGTGCGTCAGGCTTGTGCCTCGCCTGATGCGCTCGTGCTGCACCCGAGTGCCGTCAATCGATACCGAATACAGCCAGATGGACCGCATCATTTCAGGATGGGACCGGGTGGATTTTTCAAGAAGCTCGCCATTGGTGTAAAGCATGTAACGCACATGATGCGGCAGGTCGGCTTGAGCGATATTTTTAATCAGAGCCTGCATCTTGTCGGATGCAAGCAGAGGTTCACCGCCGTAGAGACAGATGGTGGCTGTCTCAGTTGTATTCTCTTTGATCAGATTGACAATGCAGTGGGCGTCGCGTACCGGGTCCGTGTCTTTAAATGCCGCATTATTTATGGTGCTCTTGCCGTTAACAGCAGCATTGAAAGCGGTATTGATACAGCCCTGGCAACGGGCCTGGCAGCGTCCGGTTATCGAAACATGGATATAGAGAGGGAATGTTTCAGTATACTTGAATTTCACCTTGTCCCTGCCGCGCATTATAAAAGCATTGTGGGCGCTCAAGTCGCCCAGCCTTTCATGGTGAATGATTTGAGGTTTGCCTGGTTCTGAAGATTGGTCCAAGGGGCGGTAATATGAAATATCGTCTGATTCGGGCATAGAGAGTGTTGGGCGAGAGAAGAGTATCAATATTGTACAATAATTAGATGAGTATGAAACAATTTACGAGTTGCTGTCAATAGAAAAGCCGTCATTGTTCAGCAGAATACTGAATGCTGCCATCTGAAAGGGAAAGAACGAGTAACAGTTTTAAGCTTTAAGGTTTATGTTTTGAGTTTTGAGTTAATTAAGAAATTAGAACTGCTTTTTATTCTGCGAACTAATTCCCCTTTTGACCTCGGAAGCAAAAGAAGATTGACGAATTTTACATAAATTAATAAATTAATATGGTTATGGTGGCAATGCAGTTATATTTGAAATCTTTAAATTTTTTCAAATTCGGAAACACTTCTCATATTCTGATCGACAATGGCTTCACTACTGAATAGCGATTTTTTCTCCAGAAGTCTCACTTGGAGCGGTCCTGACCCTGTACAGTATTCCGCTCATTTTTCATTGAACCGCATAATGCCCGGTGTTGATAATTTTCATTATGATGTGCATTTGAGCCCGGTTTTCAGTGAATCGGTTTCCAGGATAATTTTTCACTTGATTATTAAAGCTTCAGGGGCAGAGGAAGATATTGGTATTGAATTTGACTGGCTCAAGGAGCGGGAGGAATTTAAACACCTGTGCCAAGATATCATGCTTGAAGCCGTGAAAAGGGCAAAGTTGGGAGACGGAGAAATCCAGATTGATTATCTGGCCCAGATCGCGGTCTGCAAATTATTGACCCAGGAGATTGCCCATCAGTTTGAAGAGCTTATAACCAGGCTTAATAATCAGGTCTGGGAAAATGAAATCAAGAATGATGATGAGATGATTCTGCAGACTATTAGTCTCAAGGAGAGGATACTGGCGATCCGTCACAAGAGAAATATAATTGTAAGCAATGTAAGCAGAAAGATTTTCGAGTACCTGCTTGAAGCCCAAATGCTATTAAAGGAGAGGCGCGAGGCAAATTACGGGGCGCAATCCCTGCTTAAAGAAGATATTTTTATCAATCCCCTCCTGCATGTAGAAAACCAGAAAGATGACTATTTGATGCTGGAG
>JAHEID010000189.1 GCA_024639555.1 Deltaproteobacteria bacterium | reverse complement strand
TGATAGGTTTTGATAGCAATGGAGCTGGCAATAGCTCCTATGCTTTGGTCCTTGGCTGCCATCTGGGCGGCAACACCGGTGCTGAAAACGGGCAGGGTGGGGATGCCCGGCAGATTTTTCTTGAGCCACTCACGGCATTGGGCCAGGGGCTGGGAATGCGAGGCAACGGTCTTGATGTCCTCGATGTTGCCTGACAGGCAGACGAGGTTGTGACTGATCTCCAGATTGACCTCACCGCAAATCTTGACCTTGTGCTTCATGAAGGAATCAAGCGTTGAGAATACGGCTCCCTCAATAGAATTTTCAACAGGCACGACACCAAAGGTGGTCCTGGCCCGCTTAACCTCGGAGAAAATATCCTCAATAGATTCAATGGCTTGGTAGTCAGCCGAGTGTCCGAAGTATTTTACGCCGGCCAGATGTGTAAAAGTTGCTTCAGGGCCAAGATAGGAGACAATCGGCCTCTTCTGCGACAGGCGGCAGGTTGTTATGATCTCATGAAAGATCGAGCGCAGGGCCTGTTCTGGAAATTCATCCTGGTTTTTTTCCAGCAGACGCGCGTATATCTGCCTTTCCCGCAGCGGGTCATACTTAGCTCTCTTGTTTATTGACTTGATGCGGCCAATGGCCTGGGCATGCTGAATCCTCTGTTTCAGGAGTTCAAGAAAATTGTTGTCAATGGCGTCTATCTTTTTGCGGATTTTTTCAAGTTCAGCCTTGTTGTCGGTTTTTTTTGCACTTTTCATAGGTGTTCTGCTTCCTTGATATATATGACCCCGTGTTTTTTCCGGAAAGAAGTGAATTTAAAGCATCCATTGGCAGAAGAAAAGAAAAAAGGGACTTTTGCAGCAAAAAGGTTGCCTTGCCAACTCGGATGCTGCTAGAATTGTTGATCTCGCAGAAAGCACTCGACGGACTGGTTTTCCGACTGTAACCTATTGATTTTATTAGGCCCTGTAGTCGACTGTGAGACTTTTTTACGAATATATCAAATTTGGCGCCAAATTTTTAACGCGACCATCTGGTGAATAATAAACGAGGGATTTTATGGGTAAACAGAAGGTAAGTAAGACCTACGAGGAAATTAACTCCAGGATCAAGGCGGGCGAGGCGGTGGTTGTGACCGCCGAGGAGATGGTTTCTATCGTCCGTAAGCAAGGTCCGGAAAAGGCCGCGAGCAAGGTAGATGTTGTTACCACCGGCACCTTTTCGCCCATGTGTTCATCCGGCGCCTTTATCAATTTCGGCCATACCACGCCAACCCTTAAGGCTTCAAGGGTGCTGCTCAATAACGTTCCTGCCTATGCAGGTCTTGCTGCGGTTGATATTTACCTGGGAGCTACCGAGCCCACCGAGGATGATCCGCTTAACAAGGTCTATCCCGGAGAGTTTCGGTATGGCGGCGGCCATGTTATTGAGGACCTTGTTGCCGGCAGGAAGGTAGCTCTGGAGGCAATTGCCTATGGTACTGACTGTTATCCGGCCAAAAAAATCTCCAGGGAAATAACGTTGGAGGAATTGCCTTTTGCCCTGCTGACTAACCCCAGGAATGCTTACCAGAATTACAACTGTGCGGTGAATCTGTCCGATAAAACAATTTATACCTATATGGGAACCCTGAAGCCCAACGCTAAGAATGCCAATTATTGCAGTGCAGGAGAATTGTCACCATTGTTGAATGATCCTTTATATAAGACCATCGGACTGGGTACCAAGATATTTCTAGGGGGTGGCGTTGGTTTCGTAACCTGGAACGGTACCCAGCATAATCCCAATGTGCCGCGGACAGAAGGCGGGGCACCCGTACGTCCTGCCGGGACGCTCATGGTGCAGGGTGATCTGAAGCAGATGTCACCCCAGTGGCTGAAAGGCATCAGTATGCTGGGATACGGCACAACCATTGCAGTTGGGTTGGGCATACCCATACCTATATTAAATGCAGAGATGGCAGCTTACACCGGGGTTTCTAACAATGAACTTTTTACCCAGGTTGTGGATTATGCCTATGATTATCCCAACAGGGTTGCCAGGAATTACGGTGAAGTGAGTTACGGCCAATTAATAAGCGGAGAAATAGAAGTGAACGGCAAACCAGTACAGACAGCCCCCCTGTCCAGCTACATCAAAGCAAGGGAAATAGCCGAAACCCTGAAGAAATGGATACAGGAAAAGAAATTTACGCTTAATGAGCCGCTGCAGATGCTCCCCACAGCTGAATATGATGAGGCAGAGGAATAAGAACACATTATAAGGTATAGAATTGCTTGCTGTGCTTGCTGATAAGAAAAAGAAACTCGAAACAATAATCAGCCGGGAAACCAGGGTTGCCGTTGCCTGTTCCGGCGGCGTTGACAGTACATTACTGCTGAAGGTCACCCATAATATCCTGGGTCATGATAATACCATTGCGGTTTTTGCCGAGACACCATTGCTGCCTCCCGGTGAAGCAGAAGCGGCCAGGGAAGTTGTAAATTCTGTTGGCAGTCGCCTGCTCAATGTCAGCCTCAACCCCCTTGTCTGGCCGGAATTTATCGAAAACCCCCAGGAAAGATGCTACCTCTGCAAAAAGAAAATCTACCAGACATTCCTGGAAAAACTTGGAGCGCTTCAATTCCGTACGCTCATGGACGGAACCAACAAGGATGACTTGAGTGATTTTCGGCCCGGCCTCAAAGCGCTGCAGGAACTGAACGTGAAAACACCACTGGCCGATGCCGGGCTGACAAAAGATGAGATCCGTCAGCTAAGCAGGGATCTGAATCTGCCGAACTGGGATAAACTTTCATCATCTTGTCTGGCTACGCGGGTTGTCACGGGTCAGCAAATCAGTAGGGAAAAACTCGAGCTCATAAAAAAATGCGAAAATTTTCTTCAGACACTCGATTTTTGGGGCTGCCGTGTAAGAATAGCAAATGATTCAGCCGTTATCGAACTCCTTGAGGAGGATATCAAACGCTTTGCAGAGCAAGGAATAAGAGTCTCAGTTTTTAATAAGTTCAATGATTTCAATCTAAAGAAGATTTTTCTTGATGTGTGCGGCCGGAAGGGGATTTGTTCTTAATACATTTTTTCCAGCAGGATGGATAGTCTGTAATTAGCAATTTTCTTTTTTGTTTTTTTGAAAACATCTATTTTTTTTAAGTATAGAGGCAGTTTTTGTTTGACAATCAAGTGAGAGTTCGTTAAATCGCCATATGAATTTGAAGTATTAATCACCCATTTACAACAGGGGAACTTGTTAAATAATCCAATCATCAAAACAAGGAGGACAAAGGGGCATGAATAAAAGTGATTTAGTAGAAAGCATGGCTAAAGCCGCAGGAATAAGCAAAGCAGCAGCAGAAAAAGGTTTAAACGGTATGTTGACCGCAGTCACCAAAGCACTGAAAAAAGGTGACAAGGTAACATTGGTTGGTTTCGGTACTTTTTCTGTTGCCAAGAGAGCTGCAAGGCAAGGCCGTAATCCTCAGACCGGCAAGATGATCAAGATCGCTGCCAAGAAGGTTGCCAAGTTTAAAGCCGGCAGCAAACTTGCTGATGCTGTAAAGAAATAATCTGCTGAACTAAATTTACGTACGATTCCGGCAGGTGTTATTCCGCAACGCGGAAACAGCACCTGCCGTTTTTTTTCTTTTTTTTATGAAGTAGTTTCCATTACCGGGTCGGGACGTGGCTCAGTCTGGTAGAGCACAGCGTTCGGGACGCTGGGGTCGGAGGTTCAAATCCTCTCGTCCCGACCATCTTCTTTAATTTCAGTTACTTCACAACCAATTTTTCCTTCCTGCAGAATGACTTCCAGGTTTTTGCCGACTGCCACCTGTTTGCAGGTGCGTATCAATTGA
>JAHEID010000188.1:2470-3859 GCA_024639555.1 Deltaproteobacteria bacterium | reverse complement strand
TAAATGGAGAGAAGCGCAAGGCAGCCAGAAGGGCCGGGACAGCAGGGTGCCTTTTTCTTGGTTCTTCTTTTGGGCAAGCAAAAGAAGAATAGATATAAAAGTTTTTGATATAAAAGTTTATTTTGTCAATGAAATGAACATATAAAATACATTTAACCATCATTTGTTATATGCTATGAATTCAATGGTAAATCTATACATTGGATAACAAGTGATGGCATTGCAAATGAACCCCTCAAAAGTCGCAGCAATAATCCCGGCCGCCGGCAGCGGCATCCGCATGGGATTATCCGGACCCAAGCAGTTTTTTGAGTTGAATGGCGTCCCCATCCTTATATATACGCTCCGGATTTTTCAGCAGGTAGAGGCAATCGGGCACATCATTGTAGTAGTTTCGTCTGATAATTGCTCCCGGGTTGAAGAGTTGGTGCGGAATGATCATCTGACAAAGGTATACAGTGTTATTGCAGGAGGGTATGAGCGTCAGGATTCAGTCCTGTCCGGGCTTGAAGCATTGCCGGAAGATGTGGAACTTGTACTGGTGCACGATGGGGTGCGGCCTTTTGTGCCGATTTCCGTTGTCGAGGAGTGCCTGCAGGAGGCAGAGAAAAGCGGTGCTGCCATGGCTGCAATCCAGGTAAAAGACACCTTGAAGGCAGTTTCCAACCGGAATGTGATCGAGAAGACAATCAACCGGGCCGGTGTCTGGCAGGCGCAAACTCCGCAGGTCGCAAAGAAATCTCTTTTGACAGAGGCCTATGTCTTGGCAGCCGGGAAAAAGGATTTTATTGCGACAGACGAGGCAGGGCTCCTCGAACTCCTGGGCTGTCCCGTGAAAGTGGTGGAGGGGTCTGAAAAAAATATTAAAATTACCAGGCCGGAAGATCTCATCATTGCAAAGGCGATACTCATGGAAAGAGGACAAGATGTTAAAAGCTTGGCAGGAAGCAGCCGGTGCCGCAGTGGCTATGGCTATGATGCCCATCGCCTGGTGCCGGGACGACCCCTTATTTTAGGCGGGGAAGAGATCCCGCATGAAAAAGGACTGCAGGGGCACTCGGATGCCGATGTATTGACCCATGCTCTCTGCGATGCCATGCTTGGCGCGGCCGGTGCCGGTGATATTGGCGCCCATTTTCCGGATACAGACCCTAAATTTAAGGATATCAGTAGCTTGAAGATACTGGAACGTGTCGCTGAGCTGGTATCTGAAAAGGGGTATGCACTTGCAAATGCCGATATAACCGTGGTGGCACAAAAGCCCAAACTGGCCTCCTATTTTACAGCTATGAAAAAAAATCTTGCAGCAGTCTGCGCTGTTGATCCAGGCGCCATAAATCTTAAGGCCACCACAACAGAAGGGATGGGTTTTGAAGGCAGAGGTGAAGG
>JAHEID010000188.1:0-2370 GCA_024639555.1 Deltaproteobacteria bacterium | reverse complement strand
GGATAAATTCTCTCCACCTTGTGATACGCCCCTTTGGGAGACAGGATGCTGGAGTAGAGTTTAAAATCCTCAACCTGGAAAGGCTCCTGACTGAAAAGGCCGTTGCCGGAGAGGAAATTTGCGATTTTTTGCACCGGGCTGTTTTTCAGGCGGGCAAGCGTTATATGCGCTGAGAATTTTCTGCCTTCCGGCTCAACTCCGACCCGTAAGAGTCTCAAATCAATTTTTTTTCTCAAAAGCAGCAATGGTTCGCTTTTTTCCAGGCCGATCCAGAGAACCCGCGGCGCTCCCCTGGGAGGAAAATACCCGACTCCCTTTAGCTGCAGGCTGAATGATGCTGCGCTTACTTCGGCCAGTATGTTTTTGATGTCGTGAAACAACGCGCCATCCACCTCACCAATAAAGCGCACCGTGAGGTGCAGCTGCTCAGGGCGAACCCATTTTGCGCCTGGAATGCCGAATGACATGGATTCAAGGTTTTCCTTTATTGTTTCAGGCAGATCAACGGCGATGAACAGGCGCGGCATAATGTATAGTTTTGAGTTTTAAGTTTTCAATTTTAAGTTAATATGTAAAATCGATTCAATTCTATTTTAATGTAAAATGCAAAATTGTCATCATACTTGACTGACGATGATTATCAGCATAGGGGAATTGCTGATGATTATTGGCTGACGGGGCGATCCAATGATTGACAGACAGACGGCTTAGGACAGACATAAAATTTAATATCTTGATTACTCCATGAAAAGTAACGAAAAAAATATAGGGCCCATCCGCTGGCAACCCATATGGGACAGGATAGACACCATATTGCTGGATATGGACGGCACCCTGCTTGACAAACATTTTGATGACTATTTCTGGGAACATTATGTCCCTGAAATTTATGCCGGGAAAAATGATTTAACGCCTTTGGAAGCCAGAAAGGAACTCCTGGCCCGCTACAAGAGCATAGAAGGAACACTGGCCTGGACAGACCTTGACTACTGGTCGGAAAAACTTTACCTGGATATCCCTGCCCTCAAACTCAAGATCAATCACCTTATCCAGGTGCATCCATATGTTGTTGACTTTTTGCAATATTGCGTCAATTTAGGGAAGAAAGTTCATCTTGTTACAAATGCCCACAGCAAGACACTGGATATCAAGATGCGGAAAACCGAAATCGGCTCCTATTTTGACCATATTATCTGTTCCCAGGATATTGGACTGCCGAAAGAAGAGCCGGAGTTCTGGGAGCGGCTTGAATCGCTGCTCGGTTTTGATAAGCAGCGGACCCTTTTGGCTGACGATAATGAAAATGTCCTGAAGGCCGCGCAAACCTATGGCATGGGAGTACAGATTTTTGTTGCCAGGCCGAGCAGCCGGGCAGAAATTTTCTATTCAGAGAAATTTCCATCCATAGTCTATTTCAAGGAACTGATAGTTTGAATGGGCTCGCTCTTCCTGTTCAAATTTCCAGCGGCCCGGATTTTTCAGGCTTAACATCAAACTTGTTTTCAATCGAGGTACCATATGACTCCAGAGGAAATGCGCGAGAAGGCAATAGATCTTTTTAAAAAACGGTTTCATTGAAGCCAGGCGATCCTTGCCGTGTGCCAGGAAAAAACAAACATGGTTGACGAATCTGCTGTCAAAGCTGTCGGCGCATTCGGCGGCGGTATTGCCAGTTCAGGGAGTGTGTGCGGCATTCTGCTGGGCGGGGTTGCGATGATCTCCAGTATGTACAGCAGGGGCAGCCTTGATGAAAAGGAGAATCCCCGCATCTGGGCTTTAAGCAGTAAATTCCTGAAAAAATTTGAAGAGTTGGCTGAACCCTATGGCGGCATGAACTGCCGGGACATTACCGGTGTTGACTGGAAAAATCGGGATGCAGTTAAAGAGTATTACTCCAATCCGGAGAGCAATAGAAAAATCTGCATCAAGCTTGTCGGTGAAGCTGCATGTATCTTAGGCGAGCTTTTAGAGCAGGAAGAGGCAAGAGAGAAAGCGGAAAAGTAGTAATAGTTATATAAGAAATTGTTGAAAATAAGGAGTCAAACAGAAACGTTACCCCTTTTTTTAAAAAGCCAACTGCCAAGGATAAAGATTTGATCCCATAACCCGCTGAAGAGATTCACTGATACAAGGAGCAGTTCATGTCACTCAAAGATAATGTACCGGGGGCAGGCTTGACAATTGGGTGTTTGCATCAGGACAAAAAAGTCAACATATCTCCCTAATATATTGACCCGACTCATAAATCATGATATAAATATCCATGCATTACTGATATTTTGGAAATATATTGACTTTTGATTGCCAGTGGATATGTGAAATTTTTTAGCAATAATCAAAACTTGAGATGTTGGCAAGACATTTGGATTT
>JAHEID010000187.1 GCA_024639555.1 Deltaproteobacteria bacterium | reverse complement strand
GTGCATGGGCTGGTCTTCCCTGTTGGGTGCATCCCTTTTGTCACAACCCCGGCCGGTGATGGCCCGCATATGGCAGGACTGGCAGGAGATGTAGCGCGGGTCGCCGTCAACATAATTGGCAGTTCCATCAGCGGGCCTGTATGAATTCGTATAAGCGGCATGCAAGGAGCCACGCGGATCCTGCAGGTCTGCCGGCAGCGTGACAAAGTCATCCATCAGGGTTGAAGAGAGCGGGCTTGCCTTGTACTCGCTGAAGGTCCTCTCCACGACTCCGTAGGCATAGGCGGGATTGTTGAAGGCCGCCATGCCGTCCAGAACGGCCGGATCATTTGGTGTCAGGGCGGGATTAAGCGGATATCCCACTTCCCCGCTCTTAATCACAGTCGGAGATCCGGGCATAGCGCCTGAATTAGGAGCCAGCTGGCCTACTGCAGAGTTGGACACATCGTGGCAGGTGCCGCAGAAATCAACATCGCGGTGAAAGTCGGACCCGGTGAACTGGTGCCGGGCAACAGCATCACCTTCATTGTAGGGGCCAAGCTTGCCGTAATCATTGGACAGGGCGTACATGCCGCTGCCGTAGTAGCCTTCTCCTGCCAGGGCAGGATCAAGGCTGTCACCAGAGTTGTTAATAAAAGGATCCGTCATGGTACCGATGATTGAAACACCGCTTATCGGATCAACAACCTGCATATCCGGATCGGTCATCTGATGGCAGGTATCACAGTCAATGCCGTTTTCATCGCTTGCAGCGAGACCGGAACCATCGGTGGGGGTTGAACGGCCGCCTATCCAACCACCGGCACTGTGGCAGCGGATGCAGAGGTCGCCGGCGCCGTCAAAGTCCTGCTCGGCAATGGCCAGGGTGGCCCAGAAGATCGGGTCGCGGCCGGCATTGCCCATGGCTGCCCCCATCCAGCCGAAACCAGGCTCGACCCGTGGGTTGGTTTCATAATTTTTATGACAGTTCAAGCACCTTCCCGGATCCTCAATCGTTGCCTCTTGAGGTTGTGTTCCAGGCATCATGATGACATCGGGTACGATGTCCGCCCCCTGTGCCAGACCGACACAAAGGACGACTGCTAAACAAACAAAAACCCCCAAAACCCTTTTCATGTTTTTACCTCCTCAGATTTTTGAAATTGACGCTACGTACCCCCCAAACCCCTTTAGCCGACACCTGCTTCTTGCCCACCTGCTAGTCTTGCTGGCGCCCTGTTGGTTTGATGGTCACCCATGTACGAACCATGCTATTTTATTAGAGAATTAGTTTTATTTACGAATATACCGAAACAACCATCTGGCACTTGTCTCTTATTGCTTAATACTTGTCTCTTATTGCTAATCCCCTTAAAAAAATGCACCACTTTGTGTTATGTGAAATATGTGTATTGTCTGGTATGAATACTTTTTCTCGTTTTAATCACAATTGTTAATCAGCGCAGTTTTTTCTATAAGAACTGCCAGGGTGACGCAAATGAGATGGATCAGTTTTGACATCCGAAATGATCCTCAAACACAAGGGCAGAAATCACTAGGTTGAGAAATGCATAGAGGGCTTTTTCGAAAAGCGTTTAAGAAAGGCAAACACACTCTTGCATAAAATGGTACTTATCCTTTAAAGGTTGACTCACCCTGAACGAAAGACTTTTGCAATAGATAAATTTTGTGCGAGGAGGATCTATGCGAACGCTTCTTTTAATTGTGCTTTTTGCCATACTTTTTCTACCGGCCTTTCTCCATGCCTCTGCTGAAAAGGCAAAAGTCGTTGCCAGAATCGGTGACAGGGTCTATACGACTGAGGACTTCCAGAGGTGGATGGAATTGAACCCGGAGGACAGACAGGAGGCCGTTGCCGCTGATGACCAAAAGAAGGCCGGCATGCTCAATCAGATCATTACGAACATGGTCATTGCCGATGTCGCGAGAAAGCAGGAATTTGACAGGCAGTCTGACATCAAGGAGAAAATGAAGTACGTGATCAACGGCTTCCTTACCCTTGAATACATTGAACGGGTTGTTGCTGCCGGGGTAAGCCTCACTGAGGAAGAGATAAAAAACTATTATGAAGAAAACATCAATAAATTCAGCAAGCCGGAAGAGGTGCGTGCCAGGTATATTATGATCAAGGTTGATGCAGAGATGGACGAAACGGCAAAACAGGACGCCCGCAAAAAAGCAGAAGAGATCCTGAACCAGGTGCGTAATGGCAGTGATTTTGCCGCTCTTGCCAAAGAGCATTCGGACGACCAGGCAAGCAGGAGCCGCGGCGGGTACCTGGGCTGGTTTGGACGGGGCAGCATGTTGCCGGAATTCGAGGCCGCAGCCTTTGCCCTGCAGCCCGGGGAAACAAGTGAAATTGTTGAAACCAGCCGTGGTTATTACCTTATCAAGGTTGAAGAACGCAAGGAAGGTGAAGTCAAGCCCCTCGAGGAAGTCAGGCAGATGATCGAAACCCCTCTGCTCGTTGAGAAAAAAAGAGAGGCTATCAACAATTTTGTGCAGCAGGCTATGCAGGATGCCGGGGCCGAGGTGTATGTAGAGGCACTGCAGGGCCAGGTTCCAGATGAGGTAAAGTAGTTATACAAACTGCCGATCCTTGAAAACACCGGCTGTTTTTTTGTGTTCTTATGCTTTCCGCAGCCGGCTTAACTTTTAATACGCCCCGGGTTCAAGTTAGCAGTGCAACTTTGTAGGGGTATTTTAAGTGAGCAAGCCGCGATAACATCTATGCTCCTTCGGACTGCCCAGTCCAAAGGAGCACAGATGAAACACAACACGCAGCTTACCAAGAGCAAAGACACCTAGATTTATGCTCTCAAGAAAGCAGTCTTAAATCCTGAGAGAGGTACGATAAGCGGTCGGTGAAACCCCGACGAAATGGCGAAAATTCTTATTAAAATTACTGACGTCATGAAAGCCGACCCGGTAGGCTGCTGCGGCGATCGACAGGCTGTAATTGTGCAAAAGTTGTTTGGCACGTTGAATCCGGATAAATTTGTGATAACGAACCGGGCTCATGCCAACCTGCTCTTTAAAGGTGCGGCAGAAATGCGCTTTGCTCATACCTGCCATCTTGGCCATCTTGTCCAGCGTGCAATTTTTCACATAGTTCGTTTCCAGGTGGCAGACAACCTTCATGATTCCCGGGGCCAGGCCTGCGACGCCACAAAGATGTCCTGCCGAGAGATTATGCTCATGCACAGTTGCGGTCCGATCGCGCAATTCCCGCGCTCCCCGTTTGGCCCTGAGTAACTGGTTGACTTGCTCCTGGAGTAGAAACAGATCGAAGGGCTTGCGGATAAAATCCCTGGCCCCCTGGCGAAAGATCTCGATGACGAGCTCTTCGGAGCTACCATCAGAGAGAAACAGCACGGGAATCCCGGGAAAGCGTTGCTTAATATCGACAAGAATTTCTACACCTAACCGCACATCAAAGCCACAATCAAGCAGCACCAGGTCGATGTCACGAAAAATCATCGAGCAGACCGCTTGTCCTGCGGGCATAATCATCTTCTCTTCACCAGGCATGGGTAAATCCTGATACAGAGAGCTATTTTCCTCAGATGCGATAATCAGAACAGGGTTCCTTCTAGGCATGAAACTTCTCCAGCAATTTAAACTCAAGATTGTGCTGATTTTAGCACATAATGCCAAGCATGCACGCTTGGAATTACATGATGCTAATAAACCCTTGTCAGTTTACTCAGCCACGCATTAACAACAGGTTAATGGTGTCCTCTTGTTTCCAAACAGGCCTTTATGGTTTAGGATATACCGGTGGGGAGAATAGCTATGAACCAGAAACAATCTTCTGTCGCCGTCCTCGGTGCCACCGGCTATATCGGCGCCCGGCTCGTGCCGAAACTGCTCGAGTCCGG
>JAHEID010000068.1 GCA_024639555.1 Deltaproteobacteria bacterium | reverse complement strand
AATTAAGGCCCGGGAACTGGCAGACACAGTGGCAATAAAAGAGACCGGCTGCCACGGCTTTTGTGAACTGGGCCCGATCCTGGTTATTGAGCCCGAAAATATCTTTTACTGCCGTGTCAAGGCAGAGGACATTCCTGAGATTATTTCTGAGACCATCCTTGGCGATCGTGTCATAGAGCGACTCCTGTGGCAGGATCCTCAATCCGGTCCCGTTACCTGCGAAAGAGACCTTCCCTTCTACCGGGAACAGAAAAAACATGTTTCCGGCAATTGCGGCAAGATTGATCCCACTGATATCGAAGACTACATCGCAAACAATGGCTATACGGCCCTGTGCAAGGTGTTGACCTCCATGTCATCAAGTAATGTGGTGGACACGGTCATTGCCTCCGGGCTTAGAGGCCGGGGCGGCGGCGGCTTTCCGGCCGGCATTAAATGGCGTCTTTGTGCATCAGCACCCGGTGATGTCAAATATATCATTGCCAACGGCGATGAGGGTGACCCCGGCGCCTTTATGGACCGCAGTCTCATGGAAGGCGACCCACACAGCATAATAGAGGGAATGATCATCGGCGCTTTTGCCATAGGTGCCAGCAAAGGATTTCTCTATGTACGGGAGGAGTATCCCATTGCCATCGAGCATCTGGCCATTGCCATCAAACAGGCAGAAGAATATGGCCTGCTGGGAGACAATATCCTGGGAACCGATTTCTGCCTGACGCTCGTAATAAACAAAGGAGCAGGCGCCTTTGTCTGCGGCGAAGAAACCGCGCTCATGGTTTCCATTGAAGGGAAAAGCGGCACTCCCCGTTCCCGGCCGCCCTATCCTGCTTTTGAAGGGTTATGGGGCAAGCCGTCTGTTTTGAATAACGTCGAGTCCTTTGCCAATATTACCCAGATATTCCGCAATGGAGCTGCCTGGTATGGCGACATCGGCACACAGGGAAGTAAAGGGACCAAAATATTTTCTCTGGTCGGCAAGGTTAAAAATACAGGAATGGTCGAAGTGGAGATGGGCACTAGCCTGCGGAAAATAATCTTTGATATAGGCGGTGGCATCAGAAACGGCAGAAACTTCAAGGCGGTGCAGACCGGCGGCCCTTCAGGCGGCTGTATCCCGATCAGCAAGATAGACATGCCGGTGGATTACGACAGCCTGCGAGAAGCGGGTGCTATCATGGGCTCAGGCGGCATGATTGTCATGGACGAAACCTCCTGCATGGTAGATGTGGCCCGGTATTTTTTGAATTTTCTGCTCTTTGAGTCATGTGGCAAATGCGTGCCCTGCAGGGAAGGGTTGCAGCAGATGCATACAATCATGACCAATATCTGTGAAGGCAGAGGCGAGGAGGGAGACATGGAACTTCTCTCAGAGCTTGCCCGTTTTATGACAACTGCCTCACTCTGCGGTCTGGGCGGAACAGCCGGGAATCCGGTGTTGAGTACGATCCGTTATTTTCAGAATGAATACAAGGCCCATATTTTCGACAAAAAATGCAGTGCCGGTGTGTGCAAAAATTTATTTACCTACGAGATTGACGAGAATACCTGTAACGGCTGCACACTTTGCGCTGTGAAGTGCCCGGAAGGTGCTGTTTCCGGAGAAAAGAAAAACCCGCATACTATTGATGTCGGGACCTGTATCAAGTGCGGTATCTGCTTCAGTTTGTGCAAGCAGGAGGCAATCAGGGTTGTATAGGTCGGCAATTATGACTCAGGGGATAAAGCTTTGAAAATACAGATAATCATTGATGGCAGGATGGTGCAGGTTGAGCAGGGCACCATGATTATCGAGGCTGCTGGCAAAGCGGGCATAGTTGTTCCCACCCTCTGCCATCACGAAGCAATCAAGCCGTATGGTTCCTGCCGTCTCTGCATTGTGGAGGTTGTGCAAAACAAACAGCACCGTTTGGTGACATCATGTAATTCCCCGGTAGACAATGGAGGAATGGAAGTTTTTACCGACACAGCCGGGGTCAGGCGGATCCGGAGATCAATAATCGAACTGCTCCTTGCCCGCTGCCCGGATGTGCCCGTATTGCAGACCATGGCCCGGCAGATGGGGATTGAATCATCCCGCCTTAAGAAAAAAAATGATAAACAATGTATTCTTTGCGGTCTCTGTGTCCGCTTCTGCGAAGAGGTGGTCGGAGTCGCCGCCATCGGCCTGGCCAATCGCGGCACCGAACGGGAGGTGGCAACACCTTTCAAGACAGGCTCAGCCGTGTGCGTCGGCTGCGGCTCCTGTTCCTATATCTGCCCCACCGGCTGTATCGAAATGGTCCCGGATAAGCTTGATCCCAGACTTCGCAGTCTGACAATGGGTTCGCTTTCTCTCCCTTCCTGCAACAACAATTTACAATGTGATTCCTGCACCACGGATCAGGAATTTCTTGATGAAATGAAACTGGCTGTCTCTGAATTCCGCAACCTTGCTGAAAAGACTCCATCATAGAATCAGCTCACCATTGCATGAAAGGCTTTTTACAGTTGGTTCGATACTCATTGAGTTGAGCAAGATAATAAAAGAACTTGAACAAGCACTAAAAAAACACGGAGATTACGATGCCCAGAAGAGAAGATATCCATAAGGTTTTGATCATCGGTTCCGGCCCTATCATAATTGGCCAGGCATGCGAATTTGATTATTCAGGCACCCAGGCCTGCAAGGCATTACGAAAACTGGGCTACGAGATAGTGCTGGTTAATTCAAACCCGGCAACCATCATGACCGACCCTGGCACGGCCGATGTGACCTATATAGAGCCTCTGAACCTGAAAACAATGACGAAAATAATTGCCAAGGAAAGACCAGACGCCCTGCTTCCGAACCTTGGCGGCCAGTCAGCTCTCAATCTTGCTACCGAGCTTGCCGAAGCAGGGGTACTTGAAAAATACGATGTTAAGGTCATAGGCGTACAGTTGGATGCCATTAAGCGCGGCGAAGACCGGCTGGCCTTTAAAGAAACCATGGATCGGCTAGGCATAGAGATGGCAAGAAGCGAGATAGCGCACAGCCTGGAGGAGGCCGAAAACATAGCGCAGGAACTCGGCAGGCCGGTTGTTATCCGCCCTGCTTATACCATGGGAGGCACCGGTGGTGGTATTGCCTATAACATGGATGAAGTGCGCATGATCGCCAGCCGTGGTCTTTCAGTCAGTCTGGTCGGACAGGTATTGATTGAAGAGGCGGTGGTCGGCTGGGAAGAACTGGAGCTCGAAGTGGTGCGCGATGCCAAAAACCAGATGATAACCGTCTGTTTTATTGAAAACGTCGATCCCATGGGAGTGCATACCGGCGACTCGTACTGCACTGCACCGATGCTGACAATCTCGCCCGAGCTTCAAAAACGGCTGCAGGACTATTCCTATGCAATTGTTGAAGCGATAGAGGTGATTGGCGGCACCAATGTCCAGTTTGCCCATGATCCCAAAACTGGCCGGGTGGTTGTCATTGAAATCAACCCGAGAACATCCAGATCGTCAGCCCTTGCTTCCAAGGCAACAGGGTTTCCCATTGCCCTGATATCTTCAATGCTGGCAGCCGGTCTGACCATGGACGAGATTCCTTACTGGCGTGACGGGACCCTGGAAAAATATACCCCATCAGGCGATTACGTGGTGGTGAAGTTTGCGCGATGGGCCTTTGAAAAATTTGCCGATGTAGAGGATAAGTTGGGAACCCAGATGCGCGCTGTCGGCGAGGCAATGAGCATTGGCAAGAATTATAAGGAGGCCCTGCAAAAGGCCATCCGTTCTCTGGAAATCGGCCGCTATGGCCTGGGCTTTGCCAGGAACTTTCATAACCTGTCCCCCGATGAACTGCTGGGGCTCCTGTCAGAGCCGTCCAGCGAACGGCAGTTTATAATGTACGAGGCCCTGCGTAAGGGGGTTACCGTTGATCAGCTTTATGACAAAACCAAGATCAAACGCTGGTTCATTGAACAGATGCAGGAACTGGTGGCACTTGAAGAACAGATACTGCAGTTCAAGGGCAAACCCCTTCCTGATGAAATGCTGCAACGGGCCAAAAAGGACGGCTTTGCTGACCGCTACCTGGCACAGATACTGGAGGTCAGTGAAGTGGAAATCAGAAAACAGCGCCTCTCGCTTGGCTTGGCCGAGGCATGGGAGCCTGTGCCGGTGAGCGGTGTTGAGGATGCCGCCTATTATTATTCAACCTATAACGCGCCGGACTCGGTACCTTCCAGTGACAGGCGCAAGATAATGGTCCTTGGCGGCGGTCCGAACCGGATCGGCCAGGGTATTGAGTTTGATTACTGCTGCGTGCATGCGGCATTCTCCCTGCGCGATGAAGACGTTGAAACCATAATGGTCAACTGCAATCCGGAGACCGTCTCTACGGATTACGACACCTCGGACAAGCTCTACTTTGAACCGCTTACAGTGGAAGATGTATTGAGTATCTATGATAAAGAAAAGCCCGATGGAGTCATCGCACAGTTCGGCGGACAGACACCCCTTAATATTGCCGGCGAACTTGCCGAAGCAGGCGTGAAGATCCTTGGCACCTCACCTGCTACAATAGATCTGGCAGAGGACCGGGACCAGTTCCGGCAAATCATGGAGGAGTTGAACATACCCCAGCCCGAAGCAGGCATGGCCAGCACCCTCGACCAGGCCCTGGCAATCGCTGCAGAGATCGGCTATCCGCTTATCGTCCGCCCCTCTTATGTGCTCGGCGGCCGCGCCATGGAGATAGTTCATGACGATAACATGCTTGCCAGATATGTGGCTGCTGCAGTGGAAATTTCTCCTGAACGCCCCATCCTCATAGATAAATTCCTTAAGAATGCCATTGAGGCGGAAGCTGATGCCATTGCCGACGGTACTGATGCCTTTGTGCCGGCGGTCATGGAACATATCGAACTGGCCGGGATCCACTCGGGGGACTCAGCCTGTGTGATTCCACCCGTCAGCATCCCAAGGAAGCATATTGAAACAATCAATGAGTATACCAGAAAAATAGCCATAGCCATGAATGTGGTTGGGTTAATGAATATTCAGTACGCCATTGCTGACGATATTGTCTACGTCCTGGAAGCAAACCCGAGGGCCTCGCGCACCGTTCCCATTGTTTCCAAGGTATGCAATATTAATATGGCGGGAATCGCCACCAAAGTCATGCTTGGCAAAAAGATATCAGAACTGGACCTTGCAGTGCGGCCACTCCCCCACTACGGGGTCAAAGAAGCGGTCTTCCCCTTTAACATGTTCCCGGAGGTTGATCCTCTTCTGGGCCCGGAGATGCGTTCGACCGGAGAGGTTCTTGGCATGGCCCGTTCATTCGGCCTTGCCTTTTACAAGGCCCAGGAGGCTACCCAGCAGGAGTTACCCGCTGAAGGCACCGTGCTCATTACTGTGGGTCCAGATGACAAACCGGCCGTACTTGAAACAGCGCAGCATTTCTCCCAGCTTGGTTTCAAGATACTGGCAACCGAGGGCACCCATATCTTCCTGGAACAACATGGGATCAAGGCAGAGATGATCCTGAAGTTGCAGGAAGGCCGTCCCAATATTGTCGATGCCATCAAGAACGGCGATATCCACCTGGTAATCAACACACCCAGCGGCAAAATGAGCCAGTTTGACGATTCCTATATCCGCAAGGAAGCTATAATGAACAAGATTCCTTACATCACGACACTGACTGCGGCTGTTTCAACAGCTCGAGGTATCAAGGCATTTCGTGAAGGGAAGGAGGAAGTGTGCTCTCTGCAGCAATACCATGAGGATATTTAGATGTTTCTATCCGTAAAAAGCAATTCGAAGAAGGCGTGTTGCCAGGAAGGACCTCTGCCTGAAATGCTGGGACGGAATATCCCCGGTCAGTGGTTAATCTTTTCCCTTGGCACCGGCCACGGGAATTCTCCATTTTTCAGGAAATGGTCGATGTGCTCGACGCTGAGTTTTGATTTCCTGACAATGGCTTCATGGGTGTTGAAGGCATTATGGGGGGTGAGGATGACATTGGCATAGCTTTTCAGTTTCAAAGCATTCATGACTTCCTCATCACTGCTGATTCGTCCCTCGCGCAGAGAATCCGCCAGTTCGCTTTCATGGTTGAATACATCCAGGCCGACACCGCCGAGATGATTCTCATCCAGCAGCCGCAGAAGATCGGCGGATGGAGATTGTTCGCCACGTGATATATTGACAAAAATGACACCCGGACGTGCTTGTTTCAGTAGGTCATAGTTGAAGTAGTGCCTGTTCTCGGCCGTGAGGTTCATGGCGCAGACAATGATATCCGCGGCCCCAAGCCCCCGGTCAATGGACACGTAATCTACCGAGTCGTAGCGTTTTACAATATCAACTCCCAGGACCCTCATGCCAAGCCCTTTGCCAATCCTGGCCACCTCATAACCGATATTGCCCACACCGATTACGAGAAGCGTCTTTCCCTCACATTCCCTGCCAGTCAGACCGTTCCGGCTGAACCGGGAAAAATTACTGGTCTGGGCTGTCAGGTTGCGCATGAGAGCCATCCACATGAGCATGGCCTGCTCGGCTACGGATCTGCTGCAGTATGGAGGCAGGTAGCCGCAGGGCAGATCGATGCCACATTGCTGCAAAAAGGCCAGGATGTGATCATAACCTGTGCTGCGGGTCAGAATTCCCGAGAGATTCTTTACCCATGATTCGGGAATCCTTGACTGGGTTCTGATGCTGATCAGGCCTGCCTGCGGTTCTTTGTCGCTATACTCTTGGATGGTTTTCCAGGTAAATCCTACCTTGACTGACGCTGGCAGATATTGCTGCAGATATTCAGCCTCTTCGGTAAAGGCCTCATAAAAAAATACGTCCAAGTTCTCTCCTTTGGCACTCTATTTTATGTTCTATCCTGTGGACGACAAGTCAGTCTGCCTAACCTCCATCGACTATATACAATGTCAATAATAATTGTAAAGGCCGCGGCATGGAATGTTATGATATTCTTGTGTAGAACAGAGAAAGTGATATAACATTGGGGTTTGTTTTCCCCTTGATTATTTTGTTCATCTATTTTAATGTTTTCTGCTTCGCTGAAATGCAAGTAAATAAAATTATGAATCTCTGTCGATCTGATTCTCAATGTGGTTTTATTTTTGGACCCATTATTCGAAACATCTCTAAATTTAGGAGAAAATCATGTGTCGATTAGCTCTGAAAAGCGCTACAAAGCCCTTTTCACCCTACAGCGTGCTTACCGCTATGGAGGCAATGCAGGAGGGATATGACGGCAGTGGCCTTGGTCTGCTGCTGCGCGGCCTGGACTTTGATGATTTCAATTACAGGAACCGGCCGCGAAATCAGTACCCTATCCTGTCGGGCATCGCCCATACCGAAGGAGCCCTGAAAAGACTGAACTTACTGATGGAAGATTGGGGCTACAAATTAAAATATGATCATGAATTTGCAGTTAATTTTTCAATGATCGAGGCAAAGGACAGAAGTAAATATTTCGTCCGTGTTTATAAAACTCCTGACCATTGGGCCTACTTTGACCAGCAAAATATGGAAGACGAATTGCTCAAAACCAGGCTTGATCTCCGAAAAAACGGCGAAGAAAATGGCGGGGATCTCACGGTATTTTCTTTCTGGCCCGATGTCGCCATGATCAAGGAAGTTGGCTGGCCGCTTGAAATAGGCAAGGCATTAGGATTGAATGATAACCGGCTCAAGGCCAGGGTGGTCATGGCCCAGGGCCGACAGAACACCAATTATGGAATCAATCTTTACGCCTGCCACCCTTTTTTCATCCAAGGCGTAGCCACCATGACCAATGGCGAGAACACAGCATTTGTGCCTATCAAGGAACTGCTGACTGGAATGCATTCTCCCGGTTATATCGGTTACCAGAGTGACTCGGAGGTTTTCGCCCATATACTGCATTATGTTATCAGACAACTCAAGCTTCCGCTTGAGACATATAAACATGTGATCACCCCTCTGAAAACCGAGGAGCTAAATATGCATCCCCAGGGAGATTTTCTCAAAGGCCTGCGCAATGTCTGCAGACGCATGATCATCGATGGCCCGAACTGCGTCATTGGTTCCCTGCCGGATGAAACATGCTTCATGGTCCAGGACCACAAGAAATTGCGTCCCGGTACAGTTGGCGGCAAAAAAGGGGAATGGGCCATGGCTTCGGAGATGTGCGGTGTTGACGCCATGATCCCGGACCGTGACCGTTCCCTGGATTTCCAGCCAATGCGTGAAAATACAATTATTATTCCTCCAGACCGCAAGGAGATGAAGATATGGTCTCAATTCGATCCATACCCTCTACCCCAAGTAGCCTAACTCACCTTGATCTGCAGTGGATCATCAAGCACCGAGAGGACAGGTGTACCCTGTGCGGCAGATGCACGTCCGTCTGTCCCAAAGAAGCAATTTTTCTGACCTACCGGCGCCAGAGAATGCCGAAACTAGATATCCTCAAGAAAAAACGGAGCAGCGAATACCGCACTTTTACCGGCATTCGCCAGCGCACAGAACCGGCAAACCGCTGCATCGGCTGCGGCATGTGCGCCACTGTCTGCCCCAACGAAGCCATTGGACCGGAACCAAACCCCAATGATCCCAGGGTCCGCATGCTGCAGAATCATCAGGGTGAGGCCTGGAAACGCGGTGGCCGCCGTAATTTTCGCGAAACACTGCTTGACAGGATCATCTTCAACCGCATCTCCATGCTGACCGATCCTGCCCTTGATGCCGGCCGTCATGAGTTCCAGCTCAACACCCTGCTCGGGCGGGTGCTGTCCCCGGAAGAATATCTGCGCCGTAAGGCAACCGGCGAATGGATACCACCGGTACGGGAAGTCTTTCCCTTTATAATAGGTTCCATGTCCTTCGGGGCCCTGTCACCCAACATGTGGCTGGGTCTGCTCCAAGGAGTAGCTTACTGCAACGAGGTCTTGGGTATTCCGGTTGTCATGGCTACCGGTGAGGGCGGTTGTCCTCCCTGGGTCCTGAAAAGTCCATACCTTAAATATATTATCCTGCAGATTGCGTCCGGTTATTTTGGCTGGGACGAGATCATCAGGGCCATCCCGGATATGCAATGCGATCCTGCTGCCATAGAAATCAAATATGGCCAGGGAGCAAAACCAGGTGACGGTGGACTGCTCATGTGGTTCAAGGTGAGTAAGCTCATAGCTCGTCTGCGTGGTGTACCGGAAGGTGTTGACCTGCCCTCGCCGCCCGTCCACCAGACCCTGTACTCCATTGAGGAGTCGGTCATGAAAATGATCCAGTCGCTTTCCATGGCCTGGGGTTTCCGGGTGCCGGTTTATCCCAAGATATCCGGCTCCACCTCTGCCAAGTCTGTGCTCAACAACCTGGTGCGCAACCCCTATGCCTCAGCCCTCTTGATAGATGGTGTTGACGGCGGTACCGGGGCAGCATACAACGTCAGCATGGACGCCATGGGTCATCCCATCGCCTCCAACCTGCGCGAGTGCTATTTAGATCTTGTAGCCCAAGGTAAGCAGAATGAAATTCCGATTTTTGCAGCCGGCGGTGTCGGCAAGAACGGCAACGTTACCCAGAACGGCCTGGGGTTGATCATGCTTGGCGCTTCAGGTGTGCATATCGGCAAATACATCATGCAGTCTGCTTCCGGCTGTCTGGGCAGCGAGCAGAACCGCTGCAACGTCTGTAACATTGGCATCTGCCCCAAAGGTATTACGAGCCAGAACCCAAAACTTTACAGACGACTTGATCCAGACCAGGTTGCCGAGAGAGTTGCAGATACCTTTATGGCCATCAGCACAGAAATGAAAAAAATCCTGGCACCGTTGGGCCGCTCCCAGAGTCTGCCCATCGGTATGTCCGATGCCATTGGTATAGATGATGCTGATGCTGCAGAGAGGCTGCAAATTAAATATATCTGTTAATTGTTCACTTTATAAGTGTATGAATGGAGCACAATTGTGAGTCCCAAGAAGAAAACAAGTCCCAAAAAGAAAGCAACAAAGGTCCTGCCAGTAAAGGGATTAGATAAACGAGGCCAGCGCATAAGCTCCCAGAAATTTGAGGAGATTGTCCAGGCCGCGGCCCAGAAATCAAAGAAACTTGTCCTAGAAACATACGGCCAGCATAATGTGGGCGGCCGGCTGATGCCTCAAGGGGGCCCCTATCACCTGACCATAAAGGGTCCGGTCGGCCAGCGTCTCGGCTGCATGGGACAACCCGGTACTTCTATTCTCTGCGAAGGTCCTGCCTCCGATGACGTAGGCTATCTCAATATCGGTGCTGACATCGTTGTCCTGGGCGATGCAACCAACGGCGTGTGTAATGCCATGGCCCAGGGACGCGTTATGATAAAGGGCTCCATCGGTGCCCGCGGCCTGACAATGACCAAGTGGAACCCGGATTATGAAAAACCGGAACTCTGGGTCCTGGGCTCTGTTGGTGACACCTTTGCCGAATTCAACTGCGGTGGTATCGGTATTGTCTGCGGTGTGGAAGCTAAAAACCCGAATAACGTCCTTGGCTATCGGCCATGTGTCGGCACAGTCGGCGGCTCCATCTATTACCGTGGCAAAACCGATGACACCTATTCCCGCACCAACGTTAAGGAAATGGAGCCGGATGACGAGCAATGGCAATGGCTCATAGACCGCATGCCCGATTATCTTGAAAAGATCGGGCGGCCAGAGCTTTTAAAGACCCTTTCCAAGAGAAAGGAGTGGAAAATTCTCGTGGCAATAACGCCGCAGGAGCGGGCCCTGATCTTTTCCGGCCCCATGCCCATGAGTGAATTCCGCTATAAAATCTGGGATAAGGCCTTTGGCGGTGATCCTCTACGCGACCTGGCTCCTGGCCTGGACCGCAGTCCCATCGGCCTGATCGAAACAGATGAATTACGTAGGCGTCAGCCTTACTGGGCCAACCATGAAAAAGCAGCTCCCTGCACTTTCTACTGCCCGGTCCATATTCCTACCATTGACCGGTTGCGTTTAATCCGGGACGGCAAAATGGAGGAAGCCTACGAACTGGTATTGCAACATACTCCCCTGCCCGGTTCGGTCTGCGGCCATATCTGTCCCAATCTCTGCATGGAAGGTTGCTCCAGGCAGGTCGTAGACAAGAGTATCGATGTGGCTATGATGGGCCGGGCCATCAAGGATGCCCCGCCTCCAAAGACAGCGCCCGCGACAGGGAAAAAAGTCGCCATTATAGGTGGCGGTCCGGCAGGCATGAACGCCGCCTGGCAGCTGGCCCTTGCAGGTATCGAAGCCCATATTTTTGAAAGAGACCACAAGGTCGGCGGCAAACTGGCCCAGGTCATACCGTGGGACAGGCTGCCCAAGGCCATCTGGGATTCCGAGATTGACCGGTTTCTATCAATGGAAAACATCCACGTCAATTTCGGCGTTGAGATGACCAAGTCAAAGTTCAAGGAGCTGCAGAAAAAATTCGATTATATCATCGTGGCGGTCGGCACGCATGAGCCGCGCCGCCTGCCCTTCCCCGGCAAGGAGCGTGTTATTGCCGCCCTGGATTTTTTAAAATCGGCCAAGAGCGACAATCCCTTGAAGGTCGGCAAAGATGTCGTAGTCATCGGCGCCGGCAACGTGGGGTGCGACGTGGCTTACGAAGCCTACCAGCTAGGTGCTGAACAGGTGACCCTGGTTGATATCCAGAAGCCCCTGGCCTTTGGCAAGGAAAAAGAATCGGCAGAGGCGCTTGGCGCCACTTTCCGCTGGCCTGTCATAACCAAGGAAGTAACCAAGGACGGCCTGGTAACGACGGAAGGTGACCTCATTCCAGCGCAGACTGTAATTATCTCCATCGGCGACATCCCGGCACTCAAATTTCTGCCCGACACGGTGGAATGCCTGACAGTCGGTGGTGCTGCCTGGATCAAGACAGATGCAGCCGGACAGACCAGCGAACCCAATGTTTTTGCTGTCGGTGATGTCGAGCGCCCGGGATTAGCAACCAATGCCCTTGGCAGCGGCAAGAAATCGGCTGATTATATTATCTCCCAGGCCCAGGGAAAACAATGGGTGCCCTTTGACAAGAAACTGATCGATTTTAAAAGCCTGACCACAACCCATTATATGCCGGATATCCAGTGTGGCGTGAACGTTGAGGGCGAGGCGTATCGCTGCCTTTCATGCGGCAAGTGCCGGGATTGTCATCTCTGTGAGACAATGTGCCCGACCAGTGCAATCTCCCGCCGGGAGGTGCCCACCGCTGTCGGCTATGAATACATCTCCGACCCTGATAAATGTATTGCCTGCGGTTTCTGCCGGGATACCTGTCCTTGCGGCATCTGGGTTATGCAGCCCTTTTAAGGTTTAGAAAGAAATGGTCTTTTTGCACAATTTCATTGTCAATCTGCGAAATTATTTGCTCAACGTATTATAAGTACGTTTCCGCATAATTTCTAGATTTCCTCGAACTTGAACAAAAATCCTCATTTCTAAGCTGCTTGCTAGGTGAAGTCCCGCAACGAGCGCAACCCCTGCCTTTAGTTGCCAGCAGTTCGGCTGGGCACTCTAGAGGGACTGCCGGTGTCGGTGATAAGGGGTGATAAGTAATCGCTTTTTCGCCCATG
>JAHEID010000186.1 GCA_024639555.1 Deltaproteobacteria bacterium | reverse complement strand
ACAGTTCCATTTTATTATGACAGAGCAAGTAGCGAGCAACAGCAACTCGGTTTTTCAATCAGGGTAAATGATTTTTCTCTTACCTATTATGACACTGGGTCACCAAAGGAATTCAGATCAGATATTACCGTTATTGACGGTGGCCAGGAAGTTCTGCATAAATCCATCGTGGTCAATGATCCCCTGGATTATAAGGGGTATACCTTTTACCAGTCCAGCTACAGGGCCGACGAAGATTATTGGATTTCAGTTCAGAACCAGAATACCGGCGAGCGCAAAACTTTTATGGCTCGGCCTGGAGTTGAGCTTAAGTGGCAGGAGGCCGGCATAACATTAGGCATTGTAAACCTGCTGCAGCCGGACCAATGGGGCCGCTACCGGCTTAAGATCTGGTTTTCAGACGGTACGGGAGAACCCTCCGTATTCTGGCTTGACGGTGAAACCGTTGTTTCTGTGGAAAGAGCTGATACTGCGTATGCTTTTAAATCAGAACAGGTTTTTTTCACGGGCCTGCAGGTAGCAAAGGACCCGGGTGTCTGGCCGGTATATATTGGCTTTATTATAATGCTTTTAGGTCTGATTGTTGCTTTCTTTCTTTCACATAAGAGACTCTGGGTTTATATTGATGAAGCAGGAAGTAAAACCAGGATTCTTGTAGCCGGCTCAGCCAACAAGAACAAAGTCGGTTTCGAGAATATGTTTGAGGCGCTGGTTGAAAAGCTCGAAGAAAATGAAACTCTTAATTTAAGTAGGGAATAGCCATGGATAGTTCAAAACTATTAGGTATAACAACATTTATTTACATGTTTTCTTCCGTGATCTACCTGGCCTTGTTTATTTTCAGGATTAAGAAGATCGGGCTGCTTGCCACAGTGGTAACCATAATCGGTCTTCTGGTCAATACCGCAGGTATCGGCATGCGCTGGCTGGAATCCTACCAGATGGGTATTGGACATGCACCGTTGTCAAACATGTACGAATCCCTGGTGTTTTTTGCCTGGTCCATAGTTCTTTTATATCTTGTGGTTGAATTTATTTATAAAAACAAGGTAATTGGGGCTTTTGCCATGCCTTTTGCCTTTGCCAGTATGGCCTATGCCTCCCTGTCGCCCGAATTCAGCGACCGCATTACACCGCTGGTGCCTGCCCTGCAAAGCAACTGGCTCATCGCCCATGTTTTTACCTGCTTCATAGGTTATGCGGCTTTTGCAGTGGCCTGCGGCACCGGCATCATGTATTTGGTCAAATTGCGTGATAAGGGCGACTCACCGAATGGTCTTCTTGCGACTCTGCCCTCCTTGAAGGTGATAGATGACATTACCCATAAGATTATCCTTTTCGGCTTTATCTGGCTCAGTGCCGGTATCATAAGCGGGGCTGTCTGGGCTAATTCTGCCTGGGGCACATACTGGAGCTGGGACCCGAAAGAAACCTGGTCCCTGATCACCTGGTTTGTTTATGCTTCTGCCCTGCATGCCCGCTTTACAAGGGGTTGGGGCGGCAAACGTATTGCCTGGATTTCAATAATCGGTTTCCTGGCGGTTGTCTTCACCTACTACGGCGTCAACTTCCTTCTTTCAGGGCTCCATAGCTACGGCGCCTCCTGATTTTTTTCCGCGCGGCATTTTAAAGTTTTGTCCTTTGCAACTGCATAAATCCGCCACTGCACCCTAACTCATTCCTTGAGCATTATGGAAATGTTCGTCTCTTTCTGATCAGCGGTTCCGGTAGCAGATCAATACCGCGCATCATGATATATACCCAGTTTGCACTCTAAGGTAGATTCTTGACTGCGCAACACTAATGCGTATCAGAGAAATTAGATGTAGACATTTTCTCAGATAAGTTTTTTATAGTTTCGGAATATTCTGTTGCTCCATTTTTTAAGGTATGATAACCATTACCTGAAAGCCTCGATTTCTTAAAATGGGAGTTTCAGAACTTCCCCATTTCAGGGAAGCAGATAAAATATTTTCACGGTCATTGGCTGCATGTATCAGTTTTCTTCATGAGTTGTTAAGCAGTTTGCTGCTAATTTCAGAGAAAATGAAGCGGAGGACAACCCCATATGGTGCTCAGCATACAGTCAGAGGCTTTCAGGCAGAATGAGATGATTCCACTCCGTTATACATGTGACGGCCAAGACATCTCACCTGCTTTGGAGTGGTCTGGCATACCTGCCGAAGCCAAGAGCCTGGCCCTGATAGTTGACGATCCTGACGCCCCTGATCCTGCGGCACCGAAAATGACCTGGGTGCACTGGGTGTTGTACAACATTCCGGTTGCTGCCCGGGGGCTGGAAGAAAATATTCCTTCAGCATCTCTTCCTGGCGGCACAAAAGAGGGAATTAATGACTGGGGGCGCAAGGGTTATGGGGGGCCCTGCCCGCCAATAGGCAACCACCGCTACTTTTTTAAACTTTATGCCCTTGATAAGCTTTTAGCTGATCTTCAGGAACCAAGTAAAGTGCAACTTGAAAAGGCTTGTGAAGGGCATATCCTTGCAAAAGCTGAATTGATGGGGACATACCAGCGTTCACAGGTGTAAAAGGTTAAATTCACAAAGACAAGGTTGATGCCGTATGCGCTTAAGAGGTTCAGAAACGGTTCTGGCTGTAGATGATGACCCAAGCATGCTTGATATATTGGAAGAAGTGCTCAAACCCCTGGGGTACAAAGTCCTTTCAGCAGGCAGCGGTGAAGAAGCACTTGCAATGGCAGCATCACACCAGGATAAAATCGATTTGCTTTTAACAGATGTCATGCTGCCCGGTATCAAGGGGCAGGAATTGGCAAAAAAAATGTTGCATAGCTGTCCTGACGTCAATGTATTATTCATGTCAGGATATCTCTGTCCGTCGATGGCCCACAGTGATTCGGAGCAAGGGTTTGAGGCCTTCATCCAGAAACCTTTTGCTCCCAATACCCTGCTGCGGAAAATAAGAAAGCTCCTGGATTGAAGACCATCCGAACCATCATGGGAAACGGATGGTGCTGACAGCTGCTTGCCAGAGACCAAGAATACTGATTTCCAGAAAATTATAAATTTGCATACGCAATAATATACTGCAACGTGAGCAGTGGGAAACGATATGGCTGACAAGATTGAAAAAGAATTCAACAGAAATGAGTTAGCAGATTACCTGACAAAAATGGCGGAGCAGCTTCGCACCGGCAAGCTGTCTACTGAGAAAGGTATCTGGACTGTACCGGAGAAAATTGGGGCAAAAATTCAGCGTAAAGAGAAAAAAGGACGTATAGAGTTCAAGCTTAATTGCCGCTGGTCAACTCTCGGAGACTACACCCAACAGGATAGGGACCGGATAAATGACTGGCATGAGTCAATGAAAACGGTCAAGAAAAGAATGGGATCATCTTTTAAGGAGGTGACGAAAGCTGCCGAAAAGGGGGGCTTTCCTGAAAAGAAATCCATTGAGGATTTTGTTGCAACATCAAGGATCTTTGCGGAATCAGCGGATCCTGAGTGGAGTGATGCAATGGATGAATATTTGGACCATTTAGAGAATTTTATCCTCGCTGTTGAAGAACAGCAGCTTGAACTGATGCTCCATGAGATACGGGATCTTCACTACCGCATGAAAGCCTGCCATAAAGAGTTTAAATAGGTTGTTTCGGATTTATTTAAGAGTCTATAAAGTATATTCAGGTTAAGAGCCATTTGTAACATTGACCTGCGAATTCTAAGCACAACGTTTATTCTTCATTCCCATGATCGCCGGTCGATTTATGTCCAGGTATTTCAAAGATTGTAACAAGAACTACACCCTGTTTTTCAAATAGTGTTTCGTATTTAAAGTCATCTCCCAGGTAAGTTGATTTTGTGAGGACGGTATCTCCTGCTTTTGGGGCGCGGATCTCTGTTAGCTTCTCTGCGTAAACATTAAATGTTGGAGGGTCTATTCTCCATTTGATCACAGCAAGTTTGTCTTTTTTGGCCAT
>JAHEID010000067.1 GCA_024639555.1 Deltaproteobacteria bacterium | reverse complement strand
TCTCCGGACAACCAGTTGATCATTGTGCCCAACAGTAAGATCATCAGTGATATCATCACAAATATCAATGCCAAGGAGACCAGGCGCGTTGATCTGATCGTGGGAATCAGCTACAGCGATGACATGACAAAAACCAAGGAGATTCTCGACAGGTTGGCAAAAGAGGACAGCCGTATTCTGGCCGACCCTGCCCCGACTATCGCAGTTGCCGAGCTCGCCGATTCCAGTGTGAACCTGGTCTTTCGGCCCTGGGTTAAGACTGCAGATTACTGGAATGTGCGTTTTGATTTGACGGAAAAAATTAAGAATAGGCTGGATGAGGCGGGTATCTCCATCCCCTTCCCCCAGCGGGATGTGCACCTTTTTGTCGAGAAGGAGGAAGCTGTCCAGGTTATGTAACCTGACAGTAAAACATATTTGACACTCGTAGCTGGAATACCTATACATAAAAGATGAAACATTATTGCATTAAATCTAAGGGAACAATAATAATTTACTAAGAAGCTGAAACCTGATACTGATTAAGAATAAAACCCCCTCAGCTTATTGTTGTTGGGGGTTTATTTTTAATGAGGCATCAAGCATGGAAAGCTTTGTGGGAACATTGGCAGTTTCCCATTTCGTAATAGGAAAGATGAAAACCATAATCTGGAGAAGAACATGACACAGGCAAAAGACGGAGATACAGTAAAAATTCATTATACAGGCAGGTTGCAGGACGGCACTGTGTTTGACTCATCCAATGACCGTGAGCCCCTGCAGTTCAATATCGGCAGCGGTCAGGTTATCCCAGGTTTTGAGGAGGCGGTTAACGGCATGAAAGTCGGCGAAAAAAAGACCGCCCAGATCCCCTGTGATAAAGCCTATGGGGAACGGGACCCAAGTATGGTGATGGTCGTTGACAGAAAACATGTGCCGTCTGAAATCGATCCTGAAATCGGTCTGCGTTTGCAAGTGGGGAGTCCGAATGGAGAAATTCTTGCCGTAACGGTAATTGAAGTCAGTGATGAGAACATTACCCTGGATGCAAACCCCCCGTTGGCAGGAGAGGAATTGACCTTTGATATTGAACTGGTGGAAATCGCCTGAGCACGCCGGGGAAATTCATTGACACTTACTGAGTGCACGGGTAATTTAGTGTCCCAAAACAGGGTTATTCGCCTGAACATGATCAGCGCGCCCTTATGCGCCTTGTGGGTGCGCCCCGCGGTTCAGAGTCAGCGTATATCCGAAGTCTGCATTAATCTGGCGTGGGGAGCCTCAAAGTGGTGTGCTTATAATAGAGCAAGCTGGTTGACCTGATAAACTATTATGCCTGTTTACGAATATACAGCGCTGGACCGGGCCGGTAAAAATGTCGTTGGGATCATTGATGCCGACAGTACTGTTGCTGCACGCCAGAAATTAAGAGCCTCCGGTAAATATCCCGTACAGGTTAAGGAAACTACAGCCAAGGCAAGATCTGAGTCAGCTGCAGGTGTTTCAATGCCCTCGCTTTTCAACAGGATTACACCTGATGATATTCATGCATTGACCCGCCAGCTTGCTACCCTGCTGAATGCCGGCATTCCTCTTGTTGGGGCCCTTGATGCACTCATGGAGCAGACGACGAGCCCCCCTTTAAAGAAAATCATCGCCCAGATCAAGGAATCGGTCAACGAGGGCAATAGCTTAACAGTATCCCTTACAAAACATCCTAAACTTTTTTCGAACATTTTTATCAATATGGTGCGGGCTGGAGAGGAATCAGGTTCCCTTGATGTTGTATTGGACAGGTTGGCCGAGTTCGGTGAGCACCAGCAGGCATTGAAGGGTCGTTTCCAGGCGGCCCTGGTGTATCCGATTTTTATGGCAATAATTGGCTCCGGGGTTCTGTTTTTTCTTCTGAGTTTTGTGGTGCCAAACCTTACACGGGTTTTTACGGAAATGAAGCAGGTTCTGCCCCTTCCCACCACAATACTCATATGGTTCAGTGATTTCATGCGCTCATACTGGTGGGCAATACTGATTGTGATAGTGGCAATTATCCTTGGCATAAAAGAATTTATCAAGCGTCCCAAGGGGCGATACATTTGGGATACATTAAAACTGCGTCTCCCTGTTATCGGGCAGATCAACAGAAAGATAGCCCTGTCCCGATTCGGCAGAACCCTTGGTTCCCTCCTGCAAAGCGGTGTGCCCCTGATTACCTCCCTGCAGATTGTCCGTAATATTGTCAACAATGTTTTGATTGGCGATGTCATAGACGGGGCCATGGAAGACATTCAAGCAGGTAAAAGTTTAAATCTTGCCTTAAGCAGGTCTATCTGGTTTCCTCCCGTTTTCCGGCAGATGGTCTCCGTGGGTGAACAGAGTGGGGACCTGGAAGGAATGCTGCACAAAGTTGCAGATGCTTACGAACGTGATGTAGAAACACGCATCACCGGTATGACGGCTCTTATTGAACCCATAATGATCCTGTTCATGGCTGCGATTGTGGGGTTCATCGTCATATCAATCCTGCTGCCTATTTTTGAAATGAACCAGATGATCAATTGAGGACTAACATTTAATTTAGAAAAAAGAGATAATGCACGATGTGTACTGTCAAGATAATACCATTGTGTGTCCGTTTTGTTACAAATACACAGCTACAACTGAAAGCAAAGGTAGACTTTTTTCCGGCATATTCTGTCATAATAATTAAAGGTAGGTAAACAATGTCTTACTACAAAAAAAGATTAGGCAGTCAGGGTTTTACTCTGATTGAGATCATGGTTGTATTGGTCATACTTGGTATTCTGGCAGGTCTCATTGTACCGCGAATTATTGGGCGTCCTGATGAAGCCCGACAGATGAAGGCAAAAGTCCAGATACAGAGCCTTACAACTGCTCTCCAGTTGTATAGGCTTGACACCGGTGATTATCCCTCCACGGAGCAGGGGCTGCGGGCTTTGGTAGAAGCACCTGCAACGGGTGAATTGGCTAAGTCCTGGCGTGAAGGAGGGTACCTTGAAAAGGGCCAGGTTCCAATGGATCCCTGGGGTAATGAGTATATTTACCTCAGTCCGGGAACACGCGATGATTTTGATATAATCTCTTACGGTGCGGATGGTGTCGCAGGCGGCGAAGACAAGAACGAAGATATAAATAGCTGGGATCTGGAGTGATAATACTATTTTTTAGTATCCTGGAATATCTTTTCAAATCTTGTTTTACCGGTCCACCATCAGGCAAGGTATCCGGGTTGCTAGCATTGGTTTCAAATTTTCAGTTGAATTGCCCGCAAAAAACATCTTCCAGAGCCAGGGGCTATACCCTTATCGAATTGGTAGTGGTGCTGGTCCTGATCGGCCTCATGTTGGGACTTGTAGTACCCAAATTCCACCAGGCTGTTTTGAGTGACAGTCTTGATGCAACTTCCCTGCGTATCATCGGACTGGTTCAGAATCTCCGGGAAAGAGCGATCAGTAGTCAGGTTTCCTATATACTCCACTTTGATATACGGGAAAAAAAATTATGGTCCTATGCCGGCACTGCCTCTGAAGAAAAGCAGGAAGCGGCCAGGGAAAGAGCTTACCAGTTACCGGTTGATGTCAATATTGAAGACATATGGTCCTGGTCCAGCGGCAAACTTTATGATGAGGCAACAATCCGTTTCAGCAAGAAAGGCTATATCGAACAGTCCATGATACATCTGCAGTCGCAGGATGGACGTCAATTGAGTCTTGAGTTAACCCCGTTTCTCGGTTCCATAAAAATACATGATGGCTATGTGGATTTTGACAGGGGCTGAGGAATGGCCCGTCAGTTCTTTATTTAGTGGGTGTCGCCAAGATGAAAAAAAACCGATGTAATAGAGGTTTCACCCTTCTGGAAGTAATTATTGCAGTGGCAATTATTGCCATTGCTTTAACGACCTTGCTGGGTTCACAATCGCAAAGTGTCTCCTTTGCAAATAGTGCAAAATTTGAGACCATGGCCGCCCTGTTGGCCCAAAGCAAAATGAGTGAAATTGTGATTCAGGAAGCTGATTCATTATTCAGTGACAGTGGAGATTTTGGTGATGACTATCCAGGCTATGCCTGGGACGTAGCGGTAAGCGACATTTCCATCGAAGAGGACAATTCTTTCTCGGACTACCTGAAGCAGATAGATCTCACAGTGACCTGGGGTGTTTTAAGTTACAACGTGAGGCTTTATCACTACGTGGGTGAAAGCAATTTTGCCCTGGAGGGCAGCGACGGCAGCGACAACGTCTTCGCAGGGATGAGGCGGACCGGAATCGCGGCGCTCAGTAGTGCCTATCATAATATCAACGAAGGCACCAAAGATTCTGTAACATATTGATATTTGTTACTGCTGGCTGAAAGTGGATAATAAAAACAGGAAAACAGGCGGCTGTAGAATGGGGTCTATATTTAATACTGACAAGGGGTTTACACTCCTGGAAGTCCTGCTGGCTTTTTTTATTTTCTCCATCCTCTTCATTACGATTTACACCACTTATTCAGGTTCCTTTAAAACCATCAACATGACAGAAAACAGGTTGGAATTGTATCGTAAGGCTGCAATTGTCCTGGAGAGAATAAGCGAAGATCTTCAAGGGGGATATATCAGCCTTCTGCCGCCAAACTCTTTTGGGCAGCCGGCAGCATATACCCGGTTTCTGGGTGAGGACAATAACATGAGCGGCATGGATGCTGACACCTTGAGTTTCTTTTCAGGTACTCAGCCCCTTTTCAGCGATGAGGGTGAAACAGGCAGCGGCCAGGTTATTTCATACAATGTGATCCAGGGAAGCGTGGAAGATGAGCTTATTTTGCTGCGGTCGGAGCACCCGGAATTTATACATGAAACAGAGGAAAGAGAAGGACTTGTGCTCTCTGACGGACTGCAGGCCATCAATTTTACCTATTTTGATGATGATGGTGTGGTGCACGAGAGTTGGGATTCAGACAGTGAGGAATTTAGTGGCAGGTTGCCTCGCATGGTGTCGATATCGCTAGAATTTTTTAATTATGAAAATCCGGAGGCGCCTTTAGAGGTTATGACCAGCGTTGCTTTGCCAATCAACTAAATGCCGAGGCTGCAATAAGAGGAAAGGGGGGCAAGGTTTAAAGCAAAAGGGTAAAGGCACAAATCAACTAGGATTGAGGACTGAGGACTGAGGACTGAGTATAAAAAGAAAAGGACTAAGGACTTAGGTCAAAGTGTTTTAAAATCAACTTGTCTAAGGTTTGATGTCTTGAAATGATTAAAGTAATGACTTCATATATTTAAAGGTATGTTCAAAATAGTAAACAACAACCGCGGGATGGCACTCCTGCTGACTATTCTTGTTATCAGCCTCATCACGGTCATGACCTTGCGGTTCAATATTTCCATGCGTTCCAGTCTCACCAGTGCCTCGAACCTGCAGGACAATATTGCCCTTGATTATATGGCAAAGTCGGTTTTCAATGCTGCCAGGGCAGTTCTGGCAGTTGATGCTTCGGAAAGCAGTTATGACAGCCTGCATGAGGATTGGTCCAACCTTGCAATGGCTTCCATGTATTTTTCCAGTTTTTTTGAGCGCGGACAAGGTGGCATGAATATAATAGACCATTCCGGCAGGCTCCAGGTAAACAGCCTTATCATGCTAAAAGAGAGTGAATGGGTCGTTAATGAAGAGCAGAGAAACATCTGGCTCAATCTCTTGAGTGCTGAAGAGTTTGAACTCGGTGAAGAGGAGGCAGAGGGCATTGTTGAGGCTTTGATTGACTGGATCGATGAGGATGATGAAGCCCTTGGTTTCGGGGGGGCCGAAAGCTCCTATTACCAGGGGCTTGAAACACCATATACGCCAAGAAACGGCCCCATGGAATTTATCGAGGAACTGCTGCTGGTCCGGGGCATCACCCCTGAACTCTATAACGGCATTGATGGAATTCCTGGTCTCGCAACCCTTGTAACTCCCCATGGCAGGGACGGCAAGATTAACATTAATACTGCAGGTGCACTGGTTCTTGGCGCGCTTTCCGAGCAGATTGAGCCGGATATGGTTGATGGCATGCTGACTTACAGGGACTATGAAGACAGTGATCTCAGCAATACTGAATGGTACAAAGAGGCCCCGGGGTTTCCAGGCGATATCATTATCCCCCCAACGCTTATCACCACCTCAAGCACTTATTTTGAGATAGTCACCGAGGTTGTCAGGGAGCAGATGAGGAAAAAGGTGCGTGGCATGATCGCCCGGGGATCTGGGACCGCAACAGAGCTCATATATTGGAAAATAGAATAACCCAATGGGATATCAGGCTGTTCAGTGTTTGTTTATATTTTGTCTGGGTGTATGATTTTTGGGCGTGTGGTTTTTCATTCCGGACAAAAAATATAGAGAGTTTGTCAACTTAGTAAAAAGTTATCCGCAGACAGACATTACACACGTAACTGTCTGGTATTATTGAGCTCTGTAGATGGCTTTGAGGCTTTTTGCGATTGCATCAGACTTTGATTGGTTTAATGAATTATATGCGTTATAATTAAAAGTTAATGTAAAATAAGAGTCTTAAGGGACATGCCTGGTGCAGTGCAACCTGTTTTTGCGCTATGCCGGTCATGGCCCTTTATTATAATCTTTAAGAATAAACGAACCGTATGCCACGAACAATAATCGGTCTGGACATAAGTGAAGACACTGTGACTGCAGTGCAGGCGAAAAGCATGATGCAGGGCTACCAGGTGACAGGCTGCGTCGCTGTGCCTATTACCGAAGCCGGTGGTATCAGGGTTGCCCTGCGTGCGGTATGTGAAGAGATCGACCCGAAGGGATCTGCGTGCAACAGCGTCATAGAGGACGGGCATGTCTCTTTCAGGAACCTGAGCATGCCGTTTACCGACCTCAAGAAAATCAGGCAGACGCTGGTCTTTGAACTTGAGACCTTGATGGCCTCTTCTGTCGACAAACATCTCGTTGATTTTATCGATGTTAACCGCAGCGCTTCGCAAACTGATCTCATTGCTGCCACTGTTGACAGGGCTTTCATCGCGGAGCATTTGTCGAATTTTGAGCCTTTAGGGGTTGAACCTGAAATCCTGGATGTCCGGAATCTACCCTTGGCAAACCAGGTCCTCATGCAGCCGGACAGTCCTGAAAATGGCATGCTGCTGTGTATCGGTTCGAAAAAATGCTCAATTATTCTGTTTCTTGACAAAAAGATTGTTCTTATCCGGCAACTGCCTTTCAACGCTGCAGGGTTGGCCGAAGTTGCATCACTGACTGCAAAAAGGGAGCCGGTGGGGGAGTCATTTGATTCCCAGGCCTATGTGGCACAACTGGCATCACTGTGCAGGTCGATCAACCTTACCCTGCGTGGTTTTCAGGTTGAAACCGGCAACATCAGTAAGCCGGAAAAAGTGTTTATTACGGGCCCGGGTAGCTTACTCCCGGAAACTGCTGAAATTGTCAGCAAGGGGTTGGCACTCCCTGTCTCTCTCTTAAATCTGCGGGAAACAGCCGGCAACATCCAGTTGAGCGAACACCTGGTCTCGCTTTATAATCCTGCACTCATGGATAATGCACTTGGGCTGGCAATCAGGGAAAGTAAAAAGGCAAAAGGTTTCAATTTCAGGCGTGAAGAGTTTCAGGTAAAGACCCAACTTGTAAGAATCAAGAAAGAACTTATCCACGCCTCGATTTACCTTTCCATCATTCTTGTCCTGCTCGCAGTAAACTCGCTTGTGGATTACCGGGATCTCAAGAAAAGAACTGCTGACCTGGAGAGCCGCATAAAAGCAATTTTCACCCAGACCTTTCCGGAAATCACGAATATTGTAGATCCCATGCACCAGATGAATACCAAGATAAGTGAATTAAAAAATACAGCTGCTGGTGCTCCTGGTATAAACATGGACAGAACGGTGCTGGAGACCCTGAATGACATATCTGCACGTATTCCAAAGAACCTGAAAGTACAGGTAAACAGGATGGTGGTTGATCAGGACGGTATTCAGATCAGAGGCACAACAGATACTTTTAATACTGTTGATTCCATCAAAAAGGGGTTGGAGTCTTCAGAAATGTATCAGGATGTAGTAATTGCCTCGGCAAACCTTGATCAGTCAGGCAAGGGGGTAAGGTTTGAAATTAAAATGGGCCGGGCCCAATGAGAACTGGAAAGTTTCAAGTAACTAACGTTAGAAATAATATCAGGAGCCTGGAGCCTGGAACCAGGTGTCAGGATACAGTGGTTTTGGAGTCTATCATTTACCCTCGGCCCCTCGACCCCTCGACCCCTCGACCCCTTATGTATTAAATATGCAACTTGCCAAAAGAGAGAAATATTTTATTGCCCTGGCTGCCATAGTCATGGTTTTTACCTTTGTGATCCTGTTTGTGATCATGCCTTTTAATGAGAAAAGGGGACGGTATAGAAACAATGTGGCTGTGCAGCAAAATAACCTGCAGGAAATGGTAACCCTGCGCCAGCAATATCTCTTGCTGCAGCAGGGTTCCGACACCCTGGTCCAGAGACTTGCAAAGCGGCCGAATAATTTCACCCTGTTCTCATTTCTGGAAAAGGCAGCCGGAAATGCAGGGGTTAAGGACAATATCAAGTCAATGAAACCTTCGGCTTCAACAGGAAAAGGGCCATTTAAAGAGTCTCTTGTTGAAATGAAGCTCGAGAGAATAACGTTAGGGCAGATGGTGGGATACCTGAAGCTCATTGAATCGCCTGAAAACCTGGTGAGCGTTAAAAGGGTTTCCATCCAGTCCAATAAAAAGGAAACACAGTTCCTGGATGTAATACTCCAGGTTTTGACCTTCACAGAATAAAGCACAATGTGTCCATGTATGGACATGCTGGGATCGGCAACAACAATAAAAGGCATTTTAAACTGAAACGATATTATGGCTTTTGCTGCAAAAAATAAAAAATGGCTGGGATACACACTTTATGTTGTTCTGGTTACCCTTGTACTGCTGTATTATCTTTTCCCGGCACAGGTAGTCGAGGAGCTTATTGACAACAGCATACGCAGAACGAATCCCGCCTTTGGATTTAAGGCTGAGAAAATCCGGCCATGGGTACCTGCCGGCTTTCGTATAAGTGGTGGTCTAATTTATCTGAACGATTCCCCGCTGCCTGCTGTATTTAACGCCGACAGTATGTATATTACGGTGCGGATTTTGGACTTAATAAGGGGGAAGCACAGTTTTGATCTGGATGGTACGGCATACAAGGGTGATATAAGCGGTTGGTTCGATGCCAAAGATGAAGAGGGGAAAACATTTGAAAGCCGGTTGGTTTTCAAAGAAATTGAACTAGCTGATTATGAGTTCCCGGCAGACAGGTTTCAACATAAAATAACAGGAAAGATAAATGGGGAGATTGAATACAACGATGATTCTGCAGGTGCTGCAGGCGAAAATGGTAAGGCACACCTGCGCTTGAATAATGGGCAGCTGCAGTTTCAAGCCCCGTTATTCGGTATGAACTCTGTTGATCTGCAGAATATTGATATGGAATTGGAATTGAAGAATAGAAAAATTACGATTGGAAAGGCGGAACTGGCCGGTTCAGAAGTGAAGGCTGCCATGACAGGGTTTATCCAGTTGCATTCTGATATAAAACTAAGCCGGCTCAATATGACAGGGACCCTGGAGCCTTTGGCTGAATTTTATAAGAATTATCCGAATATCAGGGAACTTTTGAAGTCTATGAAAAAGCGGGTCAAGAGGGGGCAGTACTTCTTTTCCATTACCGGGACGCTGGGCGCACCAATATTTAAACTGCAATAAAACGATAATGATAGGTTAATGTCATTAGGTGGCATTGGCGAAAAAACACGTCGAAAAAATAATTAGAAATGCCAAGACAGATTCACATATTGTTTAACCTCCTGGCCCTTTTTGTCATCATATATATTGTGGTGCATACCTTTTACCGTGTGGTGGGTATTCAGCTGCACAGGGTGGGCGGGGAAAAGGTTATTGTAAGCAAAGATATAGAAACCCATGCTGCAAAGTCTTTAATTAGGCCTGAATACTCCATGATTGTCGAGCGCAATATCTTTGGGGCCACTGAAAAGTCTGCGCTGCCGCCAGCCGTTGAAGAGAAGTCGGAAACCCTTGAAACCCTTGAGGAAACTACTCTGCAGCTTACACTTCTCGGGACTGTTGCAGGGGATCAAGAAAGCGGCAGGGCCTTCATATTAGACAATAAAGTGAGAAGTCAGAACATCTACAGGGTTGGAGACACGGTGCAGGATGCCGAGATACGGCAGATTCTCCGGGGTAAGGTTGTATTGCGGCACGGTGAAAAGGATGAGATCCTCACCCTGGTAGAAGCTGATGAGAAGCAGCCGCCGACCGCTGCGGCGGCAAGGAATGCCAGGCGTGTGAGTCGGGGGAGAAGAGCCCCCTCACGGCCTAAAGTTGAGGAGCCACCAGAGGACAGTGCAGCAGAAGCTGAACCGGAAGAGGAGATCATTTCTGTTGCCCAGGATGAGCTGCAGGGCTCCATAAACGATCTCAATCAACTGATGACCCAGGTACGTATTCGGCCTTATTTCAGGCAGGGTAAACCTGAGGGGCTTATTGTCAGCCAGATCCAGGCCGACTCCATTTTTGAGAAACTGGGATTGATGAATGGAGATATTATAGCCAGCGTTAATGGCAACCAGATGACCAGCCCTGAAGAGGCCTTCCAGTTGTATAACAGCCTCAACTCGGGATCGCAGGTGAGCATTGAAATTACCCGTCGGGGGCAGAAAAAAATGTTCACCTATGATATTCAGTAATAGATGAAAAAAATGTTCTGTAATGTTGCCATGTCGCGACGTATTTTAAAAAAAGTGAACCACTCCACAAAAAAAGCATATAAAGCGGAGAGATGTTTTCACGGGGGATTAATTATATGAAAATTGACAGGCATGTAAAAATTCTTCTCAGTTTTGTTTGCATGAGCATATGGCTTCTTGCCGGGAATTCAGCAGCGCTTGGCGCAGCAGCTGATGTTCCGCGGGGGCTTACGCAAGAAAGGGAATTTACTCCACCTGTATTGAAGCCTACATCTCCAATTGCGGCAGCTAAAAAGCAGAGAATTGCTTCTAATGCCAAAGCAGGACAGCCGGCTGCTGAAAGTGCAGCAGAACCACCTGAGCGCTATGTGACCATAGATTTTGAGAACGTGGACATCAATCTGTTCATCAAGTATATCAGTGAGTTAACCGGTAAGAATTTCATTATTGATAAGGCGGTGCGCGGTAATGTCACCATTGTCTCACCGACAAAGATCTCGGTGGACGAGGCCTACAAGGTTTTTGAATCTGTTCTCGAGGTCCAGGGCTTTGCCGCTGTCCCGGCAGGCTCCATCATCAAGATCGTGCCCTCTGCCGATGCCAGGTCCAAGAGCATTACAACGGGATTCAAAGAAGATACAGGGGAGATTTCCGATAAAATCGTCACCCAGCTCATCCCTTTGAGATATGCCGACCCGGAAGAACTGAAAAGACTTTTCACGCCGCTGGTTTCCAAGAACAGCGTTGTCATATCATACCCGTCCACGAACCTGTTGATTGTTACAGATGTGCTCTCAAACATCAACCGCCTGCTGCAGATCATCAAACATATTGATGTGGCAGAAAACGTCGCTGAGATTTCGGTGATCCCGATGCAGAATGCCACGGCCAGTGAAGTGGCCACGACCCTGGATGCAATCTTTCAGGGTACATCCTCAAGACGGGCACCGACCACTCGTACTACCACCAGAAGAAGGACTCCGGCACAGGCCCAGCCTGACGAGGCCCTCCCTACCCTGGGTGAGGTGAGCATCATTGCAGATGAGCGCACCAACGCCCTTATCATCATTGCCTCCGCATTCGACACGGTAAAAGTCAAGAGCCTTGTCGCCATTCTGGACAAGGAGATCCCGCGGGGCACCGGTAATATAAATGTATATTATCTGCAGCATGCCAATGCCGAAGATCTGACCAAGGTGCTTACCGCCCTGCCTGAAAAAACCGACACACCGGGGGAGGTGGGCAAGGCGCCTGTTATTTCCAAGGATGTTGAGATTGTTGCGGATAAGGCGACAAACTCCCTGGTCATTACGGCCAAAAAGTCAGACTACGCAGTGTTGGAGAATGTTATTAAAAAGCTTGATATCCCCCGCCGCATGGTCTACCTGGAAGCGCTCATCTTGGAGGTGAACGCGGATAAGGAATTCAGGGTCGGCGTTGAATGGATCGGCGGCTTCACCTATGGTGATGACGACGGCATTGTTTATGGCGGCTCACGCGCTGCGGACAGCATTCTCCCCAGCCTTGAAAATCCCACTCTGCCAACAGGTATTTCAATGGGGGTTATTAATGATTTTATTGAAATCAACGGCAATACATTCCCATCTCTTTCCGCCATTCTGAATGCCTATAAACTGGATGAAGATGTCCATATCATCTCAACACCGCAGATACTCACCACTGACAATGAAGAGGCGGAGATCAAGGTTGGTGAGAATGTGCCCTATATTACGAGCCAGAACACCACGAGCGCCAACCAGGATTATACCAACTACGAGTACAAGGATGTGGGAACGACCTTGAAGATCACACCGCAGATCAACCAGGAAAATGTTGTCCGCCTCGAGGTCTACGTGGAAGTCATCAGGGTGAAAGGCGGGGCAGTGACCAATACTCCGACCACCTTTAAAAGGACAGCACAAACCACAGTAATTATCCAGGATAACAACACACTGGTCCTTGGCGGTATCATCGGTGATGACACACAGGACAGTATCTACAAAATACCCATTCTGGGAGACATCCCGGGTCTCGGCTGGCTTTTCAAGACCGAAACGCATTCTGTTACAA
>JAHEID010000185.1 GCA_024639555.1 Deltaproteobacteria bacterium | reverse complement strand
AACAGGATATGACTGCCGCAGTAAGGCAGGATTTTGGCAAAGGAGCGACACATCGTTTAAGGCAGAGTGGATATGCACCCGCTATACTGTATGGAAAGAAAGCAGAACCCATAGCCCTTGCAATGGAGACAAAAACACTGACCAGGGCTCTCATGCGACTTCTTGGCCATAATGTTGTGGTGAGCCTGGATATTGAAGGAGAAAAGGGCAAGAAAAAGCATCATGTGCTCATTAAGGATATCCAGACAGATCCAATTACAGATTCTGTTCTGCATGTAGATTTTCTCGAGATCGACATGGACAAGGAGATTGTCCTGGATGTTGCGGTTGTGTATACGGGAACCGCAAAAGGGGTTGAATTGGGCGGCATCCTGAACATTATGGCACATACGGTAAAGATAAAAGGGATGCCACTTGCCATTCCTGATGAGATTGCAGTTGACGTGACTTCCCTCGAATTGACCAGCTCTGGCATTACCTGTGGTGATCTGACAATTCCGGATAATGTAACACTTGAAGAAGAGCTCGATAAAGTATGCGTTTCCGTTGTTGCTCCCAAGGCTGAAGAAGAGGAAGTTGAGGAAGTTGAGGAAGAGGAGGCTGAAGAGGCTGAAGAGGGTGCTGAAGAAACGGCCAAGACTGAAGAGCCAGCCACCCCCGCTGAGGAGAAGTAGCACTTACTTCTCTCTTCATAAAAGATACTTTGGGCCGGGGAATAGAAGCACTTTTTCCCGGCCTTTTTGTTTTACAGTCATATTTGTCGTTAATTTTGCCAGATACAGTGAAATTTCTAAAGGTCCCTTTTGCAATGTATATGATCGTAGGTTTAGGTAATCCAGGCCAGCAGTATAATGGCACAAGGCATAATGTCGGCTTTATGATGGTGGATTACCTTGCCGGAAAAAATAATCTGACTTTTACACATTCCAAATGGAAGGCTTTGGTTGCCAAAACTATTATCTGGGAAGAGTCTATTGTACTGCTGAAGCCTCAAACATACATGAACTTAAGTGGGACCGCTGTGGTACAGGCTGCACAGTTCTATAAAATGCAGCCGGCTAACATTATTGTCATCCATGATGACCTGGATATGGAGTTTGCACGCATAAAAATTGTGTCAGGTGGTGGTGATGGTGGGCACAAGGGAATTCGTTCAATAATAGAGCAACTTGGTACGAAGAATTTTCCCAGGGTTAAAATCGGCCTTGGCCGACCTACTTCCCCTGTGCTGCCTGAAAAATATGTGCTGGGCAAGTTTGATTCTGAGGAGAAAGAGATGATTGAGCAGAAAATGCCTGTTGTATCTGAGGGCATAAGGATATCCCTGCAGCAGGGAATCGCGGCAGCCATGACTATGATCAACCGGAAGGAATGAATGATCGTTTTTCGGCTGCCCGGCAAAACATCCACTGCAGGAAGTCTATAAAAGCATTCTTTGAGTTTTTTGAAATTCTATGTTATACTGCTCTATCTTTGTTTTTAAAAGCGCATCGGGAGTACTTTGATGCACTATTATTTCGGATTGTTTTTCTGTTAAGCCGTAAGGTAATCTTTTTATGGAGGATAGAAATTGTGTTTGATGTAGGACAAATGGCAGTATATCCAGCTCATGGTGTAGGCGTTATCGAGTCAATTGAGCACAGAAGGATAGGTGAATGCGAACAGTCTTTTTATGTCATGAAAATCCTGAAGAATAATATGGTGATCATGATTCCGACAGCTACGAGCAACAACGTTGGTCTGCGAAGCATAATTTCCCCCAAAGAGGTGAATGATGTTTTTGACATCCTGCAGGAAAAGGATGTCGAAATCGGAGCACAGACCTGGAATCGACGTTATCGCGAATATATGGAAAAAATAAAAACAGGGTCTGTTTTTGAAGTTGCTGCCGTATTGCGAGATCTTTACCTGCTCCAGGAAGATAAGGATTTATCCTATGGGGAGAGGAAAATGATGGATACAGCCAAAGGCCTTCTGGTGAAGGAACTGTCCATCGCCAATGAGACTGAAGAATGCAAAGTGGAAGAGAAGATAGAGCTGATTTTCTCCTGATTGTCGCGAAACCCGCAATTGCAATACATATTGTTTCTGTTCCCCAAAGAAAAATCCGTTTTAGAGTAAATAGTAAAACCGAGATTAATAAGGCCCCTGGCAATCCTGCTTACTGCTGCAGAAAACAGGATTGCCAGAATTCGGCCAACAATAAATCCTAACTAAAAATTACCTGTTACTTCTCCCGATTGACACATCTGAAACCAGTATAGTTTATAAATGAATCATACCCCGGCGCATGAATGTTCCCTCCATGTAATTCCTTATTCTGTTATTGGGATGTATATTGACACGCCATGTTGATGTGTTTTTCAGATAAAAACATTTTTCTCTTCTGGCATGGTAGAAACTGATTTTGTTACGGAAAATAAGGCGGTGCAGGGAGAATCGATAAAGCTGGTTGTACCACATGAAAGGGAAGGCCAGCGGCTTGATCATTACCTCGTTGAAATGGTTTCCAATATCAGCCGCAGCCGACTGAGCAATCTTATACGTAATGGATTTATTCTTGTAAATGGTTCTTCCAGCAAGGCTGGAAACCGCCTCAAGGGCGGTGATAGAATAGAAATAACTCTGCCTCCGCCTGAGCCGGTTGCAATTAAGCCTGAAAAAGTCGAATTTGGAGTGCTCCATGAGGACAATGATTTACTGGTAATTGCCAAACCGCCCGGGGTAGTTGTACATCCGGCCTCTGGCCATAAAAAGGGGACACTGGTTCATGGTCTTCTTGCTCATTGCGACAACCTGTCTGGAATAAGCGGCGTAGAACGGCCCGGCATTGTGCACCGTCTTGATAAAGATACTTCCGGGATAATGGTCATTGCCAAAAGTGATAAATCCCACCATGGACTGGTTGAGCTTTTTAAGACGCGACAGGTTAAAAAGGTCTATCATGCCATTGTTGTTGGGCGGTCCGGAACAAAAAAGGGCTGTATATCGCAAGCAATTGGCCGCCACCGGAGCAATAGGAAAAAGATGGCTGTGCTCCAGCATGGCGGCAGAGAGGCCGTAACCTGCTGGTCTGTCCTGGAAGAGTTTGCAGACCACTTGACTTACCTTGAAGTGCGCCCGGAGACGGGACGCACGCACCAGATACGTGTTCATATGGCCCATTTGGGTCATCCCGTAGCAGGAGATGCACTTTATGGAAACAAACAGCAAAAGCAAACAGATGATAAATATTGTATCAAGCGTCAATGTTTGCATGCTTACAGCCTGTCCTTTACGCATCCTGTAACAGGTGAAGTGCTGGAGTTTATATCCCCGGTGTGGCCGGATATGCTAGCGATACTTGTAAAACTCAGGGAGCAAAAGCATCACTAACAGCGGATATGAAGCCCTGCCGGGAGTAATGAGTGTATAAAGGGGTTTGCAGTGATTAGAAAAATCGGTCTTACTGGTGGTATTGCATCGGGCAAGAGCCGGGTTGCCGAAATACTGGCCGGGATGCTGGATTGTGTCCATGTAGATGCTGATGAACTATGCCGCCAACTTTTGGAACCGCATGCAGAAGGGTGGCTGGAATTGTCCAGTGTATTCGGCTTGAAGTATATTACTGAAAATGGGAGTATAAACAGACCTCTTTTGCGAAAAGAGCTGTTTGCTGATGAAGATTTCCGCCAGAAAGTCAACAGTATAATTCATCCCCTGGTCAAAAGAACAATCATTAGGCGAATGGATCATATTATTGAATCCGATACCCATTCCAAGGTGCTTGTCGAAGTTCCTCTTCTCTATGAGGTTCAGTGGGAAAACCTTTTTGATACGGTCGTTGTTGTTTATGCTGATTATGAAACGTGCCTCAACCGACTGATGAAACGTGATGGAGTGGCAAGGAGTGAAGCAATCAGAGAGCTGGAAAGTCAGTTACCCCTGTCTGAAAAGGTGATGAAGGCAGATCATGTCATTGATAATAGCGGCATGCTGCCGGATA
>JAHEID010000066.1 GCA_024639555.1 Deltaproteobacteria bacterium | reverse complement strand
AGTGGACTTAAAACAATGAGGGCGAGGATTGACAGGACAATATCAGCTAAACGTTTCGCGATAGATGTCTTATTAAAGAAAATTGGTTGCAGACTTAAGGCATGCTGTTCGTCTGTTGCACCATGATGGCCGTGTGATGATGCAGAAACGGGTATGGAATGACGGCAGAATTCACCTGTTTCCTCAATATCAGAATGATCTGTCTTGCCTTCCGGATAACAGGAAATCGAATACTTGAAAAACTTTTTGTGGGGATAAATCCTTTGGATCTTTTCTATAAACTTGCTCGCTTTTTCACTTGGGGTATTGAAAAGCAGCACTCCGATCGTATAGTTATCCAGCCAACCGATTTGATCAGTGATTCGCACCTGTTTTTTTAGCTGATCAGTGAAATATTTGGTTGTATCAGTGCCGTAATCCAGAGGTCCTACTTTTAAGGAAACAAGCGAAAAAACATGACTGTTCCGGTCCACCCTGGCTCTTTCTTTCGCCAGGGTGGCATGAAATGCAGTTGCCGTTTTTATATTGTCATCTTCGGGATTTATTTTCCTCCTGCCGAAGATGAAACTGTTATAAAACATCTGTTGAAGATGGCTATTCGGCTTTATCATCTTCCCCATGGTTTTCCTGCCCTATTTTGATATTATTAAATTTTTCACTGCACATTGTAAAATTTCTCATAGTTAAAGCAATGTCAGCCATTTGCCATAACTTTCCGAAAAAACTTTTAATTGCTAAGCTGGTAGTGTTAATCGTGAAATTTTATACAGTTTATCAAATTCAACCGCCATTCCCTGATCATCTGTCCGTATCACCTTGCCACTGGTACTTATTTTAATTCTTTCATCTTTTGGCATACTGCCCAATTCATGCTGGCTAAGCAAAAGATTCAGATCAAGATTGGTGCCGATGGGAAACGGGTTGTCTGTAATCAGAAAAACTCCGGCGCACGATATATCTCGGGAAAATAGTACCGGCGGCCTTTCGGTTATTGCTTCATCCTGAACATTCAACATGGTTTCAATTTGAAGCTCAAACCGCTCAACCTGTCTCTTCTCCAATTGAAACCTTATCATTTGAACTAATTCCCTTCTTTACCTGCAAATTTGTTTTAACTTTTTCAATAATCCATTTTTCTTGCCACATTGCTAACAATTTTAAAACTTTCACTGACATTGAAGAGTTCAAGTTGCAATCCACCACCATACATCTGAACATATTGTCTCATAAAATCCCTGATAACTTGAGATGCAGGTCTATCTTGATTTTTACAAATTTCTAAAAATTGATGATGAAGGCTAGGGTCAATCCTAATCCGTAAAGCAGATGTTTTGTTCACTGGATCACCTTTGTTATTTAATGTTATAACAATGGATACACATTGTTATAACATTAAATTGAAGTGAACATTATGTCAATCGAAAAATTTTATGCCCTGGCTTCTGTCAGTGAAGAACACCCTGTGGAGAAGGTAGGATTAGGGATAAATGCCAAAGTGGGAGAGAAGAATTAGCAAGTCAAGATTATTTGCCACAATCTTGACTTTTTCCAAATTCAAGTAGAGTTAAGTTGTACGGCAGACAGTTGGACTTCTCTCTGTATGTGGTACTAAACTATCTTAAATACTGTATTGCGTGAATGGGAGTTGGTCTCAATTGAACAATCATTCTAGAAATCTTGAGTTAGTTGACAGAACCGGTGTTTACCGTCAGAAAGTCGACATACCTGTTGCTTCCATCCAGCGATACTGCAACCGGCGAAGAAATGAATTATCCGCATATTCAATATAATCAAGGCTGAATTCTCTCCCGTCGGTATTACTCCACAGTAAATCAACATATTTTCTAACATCCTGAAATAATGGTATGGCTGTTGGTCCGCGTATTGCTATATCTGTTTCCAGGTTAAGATCTTCGAGGTTTCTTCTTGTAAAGTTTGCCGACCCCAATATAACCAAGCTCTGCCCCTGTTTGTCTTCTGCCAGAAGCATTTTGGTATGTGACTGTTCTCCATGGGTATTGCTCCATCTGACAGGAATACCAATCTTAACCAGTTCGTCAGCCACTTGCCTGTTGGGGATGCCGTTCTTCTCCCTGCCAAATGCATCCTTGTTGGGATCAAGAAGAACACGAACTGTCGCACCGCGACCGTGGGCCTTTTTCAGGGCGCTAATAATATCTCTATCTGAAAGGTAAAATGTCAGCATTGCCAATTTGTCCCCAACACCTGCCTGACTTAAGGCTGCAATAAGAGCATCCTTAATCCTTTTTTCAGTTAGTATCTGAACCGTGGTTTCATAATCTTTATTTTCCAGACTTTCAGCGGCATAAAGAGGCAAAAGCCCCCCCCCGGAAAAATCAAGTACCGCCTTCTCACTTTGCAAGAGATCGAGTACTGCGGGGCCTTTAAAGTATAGTGCCACATTTCCGTGGGCACTGCTCCCATCATGCGGGTTGGCAGAAGTTACGAGAGCCGAGAAGCCGTCTGCAGCATCACAAATTATAAGTTTGCGATGATTGGCCTTGAAATTAAACAGGGCCAGATAACTGCGCAAGGAAACACGGCCTTTCCCGAAGGGATTTGGTAAAAGCGCACCGTAACTGTTGCTAAAAGGCTTCACAAAGATCCGCCAAAATGCTGAATAGGCAGGGTTGCTGTCCCGCAGCGGCTCAAGATTAGTAAATACCACCTGAATGCTTTCAGCTTCCAGCCTTTCAAAATAACGGTTTTTCATACCGTTATAGACCGTATTTATTGGATCTGTGATTACCACTATCAGCATTTCAGGATATTTTGTTTTCCGGGCTACAAGCGCATCGGTAACTTCCTGAGCAAGTCTGCGGTATGGTGCCTGTTCCTTGCCAATAAAATCATTAAAAAGAAACATATCGAGCACAATAAGATATCTTGCGCCATTAATCATTGTGAGAACCTTATCAAAAATTTCCTGCTGTGAATGACGTTTCCCCTCCACATCAACCCATGTCAGGTCCTTGTAAAAGGTTATTTCGCTAACCGGCCTTATCCGGCCTGCGAAGGAAAGTCCGGCGGGTAAGGGCTTATAGACGTTATAGGCACCGACACTTAATAATAACAATGTGCCAATGAATATGAGACCAACAAGAAAACTCTGGCGTTTTGATTTCCAAATTTGCATCATTGAAGGCCCAGTTTGCGAGTTTTATGCAGCATTCTGCAACCTATACGCAACCATTTTCCTTGCTTTTCAAAGGGTAACATTTTCTGTGGCAATCTTAACTCGTCAAACAAGCTTTTTTAAAATCTTTGCGGCTGGTTGGACTTTTTGAGGTTTAAGAATTCACCTATCCTGAAAACATATAGCGGGATTAAGAAATGCTCTTAGCGTAACACTCATTACAGGAGTTTTAAATTTCCGGTTTAAAATGTTTTACAACTTTGGGTATAAAAAAGGATCCGAAAAACAAAAGCAGGGAGAGCAGACTCTTCCAGCCCCAGAGCTTTTCCCACTGTCCGTTACTCCAAACCTCTGTTATGGTGGCAAAAAAGAATGTCATGACAAATCCACCGGCAAATATACCGAAAAAAGTTCCCCAGAAATACTGGGCAAAGGTTACCCGTGTCAGGGCCATGCCGAAATTCAGCGGGGTGAATGGAAAGAATACCAGGCGCAAGTAAAGAGTTACGGCAAAACCATTATCAGCTATCTTCGTGTCGTATTTAGAGAGGCGGGCTCCGATCAAAGATGCTGCAAAATCCCGCCCCAGGTATCGTCCAAGGAAAAAAGCTGCAGACGCTCCCAGCATTGCCCCCGTGATATTGTATAAAAAGCCGAAGAACGTGCCGAAAAGTACTGCTCCAATCCCGGTAAAAAGAGTTGCGGGCAAAAAAAGACAAATTCCTGTGGCATAGGCGAAAATGAATAGTAGAGGAGCTAGGGGGCCTCTATTAACAATAAAATCCTTTAACGCTTGGGGATGCAGGTATTCCGCAAGAGGAGTGAACCGGAAAAGAAGGATGACCGATATGATAAAAATGACAAAAAGAAACGCTTTAATTTTTGGAACAGTACTTTTTGGGTCAGAGTTCATGAAATTTTAGTGGCTCGAAATAGTGCACCAACCGTAAACTCAGAGGTCCTGAAGCCTGTTTCTCCCAGAGACTCAACATTTGAAAAGCCGACCTGCTGCATTAATTCTATCTGATCCCGTACCGGGATCGTGCCGCCTATTCATTGGGACCAGGCTTCGAGGCTGCCGGCAAGCGAGCCGGGCAATTCCTTTTCCAAAACTACATCAGCAAACTGCAGCTTTCCCCCATTTTTCAGTACCCTGAATATTTCCTGAAAAAGTTCCTGCTTACAAGGGGACAGATTAATCACACCATTTGAAATGACAGTATCAAATGTATTGTCGCTATATGGGATTTCATCTGAGGAAATGTGAATCAGCTCGATGCTGCTCATACCGCACTCGGCCAAATTCATTCGGGCGCGGTCAATCATTTCCCTGGTCAAATCAATGCCGCAGACCCTGCCGGACTCACCAGCTAAACGCTGTGCAACATACAGGTCAAATCCTGCGCCGCTGCCAATATCAAGCACATTGTTTCCAGGCAGAATTCCCCCCAGGGAAAAAGGATTGCCGACACCGCAAAATGATCTTAACAGTGATGCAGGCGCCTCAAATATAAAAAGAGGATTGTACCCCAGGGCTTCCGCGCCAGCCCTGCCTGTAGGATATTTAAATTTCCCCTCAGAGGAGATTGCCACCTCCGCATATTTCCGTTGGATGGCATCCTTTATTTTTTGTGGGTCAGGTGAAGATAAGTCATTTACATTATCGGGATTGATACAATCTTGCCGGCGACCGCCAGTTTCGCCTGGAGGCGGTCAACCCTTTGAGCTTTTTTTCTTTTTCAGCAAATCAAACATGCAACACCTAGATGTCAAGTTTTACAATATTCAATTGATTTAGATTCCCTGTCAAATCTTCCACATTGTGACATTATATAAAATAGCATTAATTGTCAGCTTTCTCCATAAATTAGTGCACAGTGGCGGCTAGTATGCAATACATTGCCCTCTGAGACGTAAGGAGAAGCAAGTGTACCTATCAGCATCAGCCATCATTCCTGTAATCCTCGTTTTGTATTACTGGCAGATCTCCCCCAGAAAAACAAAAAAGGGACTCAACCAAAGAGGCTGAATCCCTTGCTGTGTCTATGGTGCTGGAGGTCTGATACGTCACCACATAAAACCCCCTGACACTTTAACCTATTGTAATAACTTCAATTATCAAACGTACCTCACGCACAATATAATCGTGTTTCCGAAGTAAATGGTTCGATTTTGACCACTTATGGCAATATAATACATTTTCTATTTGTTATCTGAAAAGCTTTCTATTGGCTACCATTTCCAGGGGGGCAAGGGGGGTATAGGGGGCTTCTAAAAGTCTGCCGGGCATTGAATACCTGCTTGCCTCCTGGATGGACCCCCTTGCGGGCGGGGCTGCCCATAAAATGATGGGCGCGGGTCTGGAGTACATGCAGCGGATCCATGTGGCAATTCGGGAAATTGCAGCAAAAAGTAAAGTGGACGACCCCATGGAGCTTTGCGCCCGGGTGGTAAAAATCCTGGATTTGCCTGAGGTTGCTGTAAATCCATTGATAGCAAAGTCTTTTGTCTCGCATCTGATAAGTGATGGCTCAATAGATTATAGCCGTAATACCTGTCCGCATCGTGCTTTTTACGATGCCGACAACTTTTACTATATCAGTAAAAAAAGTATTACAATCATCAACGGGGCCGATTAACATCAATAAATTATAGGCGTAATACCTGTCCGCATCGTGGTTCTTACGATGCCGACAAAATCATCGACCGGGAGAATCTGCTGTAAAGCAAGAAAGAAAATGACATTATGGGAAAGGCTGCAAAGCAGAATATAAACAATTACAGCGAGGTGGAATATCGCCGTAAGTGGCTGTACCAGCTGCAGTCTGAGTTTAAGCAGATTTGCAGCTGGTATAGGATCTCACTTGCCGTCCCTGCCTTCAGGATAAGTGACAGCCCGGCAACGCTTGGTTCATGGCACCCTGAAACACGCACGATAAGTATCTCTTCCGCCCTTATAAATGAATATTCATGGGACGCTGTCATCAATGTCCTGAAACATGAAATGGCGCATCAGTATGTGCATGAATACATGGGCAGAGGGATGGAGCAGCCCCATGGGCAACCATTTGCAGAAGCCTGTAAAAAGCTTGGTGTGTTATCCCCCTTCAATACTTCAACCGGGGACACCCCGAAGGTTTTTATTGCAGCCAGGCAGCAGGGCTGTGATTCAGAGTATGACAGGAAGGTGAACAAGGTACGGAAAATGCTTTCCCTGGCCGGGAGCGGCAACAAGCATGAGGCTTTGGCAGCAATGAGCAAGGCCAACAGCTTTATCCGCAAATACAACCTTGAAAGGCTCGACAGCCTTGAACCATCGCACTACAGCTATGAAATTATCAACACCAGGAAGAAGAGACTGCATATTATAATACGTAGAATAGCAAGCCTGCTCATGGACTATTTTTATGTGGATATCATTTATTCTGAACTTTTCGACCCGGAGAGCGTCGAGACGTTCAAGACAATCGAGCTGCTGGGCACTCTGGAAAATGTATCCTTTGCCAGGCATGTCTTTGATTTTTTAAGCCACAGGGTAGAGTTTCTCTGGCAAAACCACAGGAAAACAACTAGGGCGCCTGGTAAGCTCAGAAAAACTTATATTCTCGGGCTTCTGCAGGGGTTTCGGGAAAAGCTCGAAAAAGAAGAGAAAAAGCAGGCAGTACCCGCAGAGATCTCTGCAGGAAGAGGCAGGCGCAAAACCATAAGTGCACTGGTAGTTGCAAAAGACCCAGGATTGTCGGAATTTACGGCACTTCGTTTTCCGAGGCTGCGGAAGGTTCAATACCGTTCAGCGGGCATCTATTGCAAGGACACATATACTGCAGGAAAGACAGAAGGGAAGAAAATAACCATTCACAAAACAGTCCGGCATGAGGCCGGAAACCTGGGGAGACTGCTGGGCAGCTAATACAATAATTTTTGCAAACATAGGGTCTCCATCATAATATGTTTTGTGTAATTTATTTGCTTGATTTGTCTAAAATCTCTTGTTATTATTGAATAATTAGTTGTGCAGTGTCTGTTGGTTTTCAGGCTCCAACAAATGAACCGCACAATCAAGACTTACTGATTGTGTGGTTTTTATTATTAGGGGTCAGAAAAACAGCCTGCCAGCCCGTTTGAACAAAACGGGTTTTTCTTATTAAGCGGCTCTGCAGGAGCCTAATACAAAGGAGTTAAGAGGTGAAAGAAGGAACAGTAAAGTGGTTTAATGCGTCCAAGGGTTTCGGTTTTATCGAGCAGGATAATGGTGGCGATGTTTTCGTACATTATTCAGCAATAAAAACAGATGGTTTTAAAACTCTTGATGAGGGAGCCAGGGTTCAGTTTGAAGTTGTTGACGGCCCCAAAGGCCCAGCTGCTGACAATGTTGTCCAGCTATAAGACCAAGTAAAAGCACGCAATAAAAAAAGCCCCGCACGATGCGGGGCTTTTTTTATTGTCTGGTGTGCAAAAAAGACTAACCGCAGTTGCAACCTGATCCACATGCATCTGCATCTGCATCCTCTGGGCCGCAGCCGCAGCCGCAGCCGGAACTGAAACTGGCAGCTGCCTGGGCCAGTTCATCTTCAGTAGGTTCGCGTACTTCAACCACATTGACATCAAAATGAAGCTGTTTGCCTGCCATGGGGTGGTTGAGATCAACCGTAACCGTATCGTTGTCATTTACCTTTGACACAGTAATCATAAATGGTCCACGGGGGCCCTGGGCCTCAAAAGCCATGCCGGGCTTGACTTCAACATCAGTTGGGAACTGGCTTTTGGGGATTTCCTGGAACAGGTCATCTTTAACTGGACCATAGGCATCTTCCGGCGCAACAATCAACTTGGCCTTCTCGCCAGTTGCCCTGCCCATGAGAGCCTTTTCCAGGCCCGGAATTATCTGGCCGGTCCCGGTAATAAAGCCTAAAGGCTGATCTGCGGGGGACTTGTCTATTTCCTGCCCGGACTCCAAGGTAAGTGTGTATTCAATAGCCACATACATTTTATCTGCAATATTCATCTGTATCCTCCTGTAAAATAAAAAAATATCCCGATGAAACCGTAAGAGTTGGTTTCATCGGGCTCCTGTGCTGGATATTAATTTAAGGCATAAGCTGCTAATGTCAACCACCGCCGATGATTTTTGCTATGCAGCCAGAAAAATTAAGCTGCCGGCATGGCAAGATCCGGGTGTTTTCTCTGGAAGAATTATATGGTATGTTGGGATAAACCTATGATAAAAGGTGTATTCAGTCTGGTGCAACCTGACCATGGAAGCGGGATATCGTGTTCATGAAATCAGGAAATTTCTGACTTCAGATAAAGGAGTGGAAATGGCGGAGAAAATATTAGGTGTTGACCAGTTGGCCTGGGCCCTGGTAGCTGAGAAAGAGCCGTCCATTATCTGTAAACAGGCGGATGTTCAGTATGACTTCCAAGCACAAAAGTTCTTCATGCAGTGCTTTGGGCAGGAAATCCTTGTGGATCCTTCAAGTTATACAATTGCAAGCACGTCCCCTTTGGGAAAAAAACTTTTACATGGGCTGGGTTATTTTTTTGACCTTGCTGCTCTCTGGTATTTAGGCACGGCAAAATATGTTCCTCCTTCCGGCCGCATGATCAGTCCGGCCAGCCTCAAAGGTGGTGAAATTTTTCAAAGAGGGACCCATGTGCTGCCTTTGCATAAAATAGCTGCCAAGTATGACAGCGACTTTGAAGGTTTTTATAAAAGAGGCGAGGAGCTTGGCGGGCAACAAATGGGGTATGGAGATGCTTCTTTGCGACTGCTTCCATTTCCCAGGGTGCCGGTGACCGTGATCCTGTGGAGCGGTGACGAGGAATTTCCGGCCCGGGCCGACATGTTTTTTGACACAACCTGCGAAAAGCATCTGCCTACGGATGTTATATGGTCAACAGCAATGACCTCGGCTCTGATAATGTTATAAGCGATCATCTCCTGCAGCGCCTGTTGGTTAAGCAAGGAACGAAAGTATATAGGAGAAGGCTCTTCATGGAGTTTAAAGAATGTGTTCCTGATTATGGGGTGGAATTGTTGACGGCAACAGCATAGGTTTCACCGGCAAACTCTACCAGGTCACCGTTTCGAAGCTTACACCCACGTCGGATTTCTACAGCACCGTTCACCCGGACCTCTTTGTTGGCAATACGGAATTTAGCCTCGGCGCCATCCTGCACAGCATCTGCAAGTTTCAGCAACTGGGAAAGGCGGATGGTTTCAGTTTTAATCGTTATTGAAACCATGGGAAACAGTTTGCCTGGCCCTTATCAGTCCCATAGTAAAACCACTTCAGCTTATTCGCTCTTGTTGAAGCGGTCTGTTTCGGCAATAAGTTCGAGGGTATTAATAGTCTTCTTAAGAAGCGCATTAGCTTCATCAGTTTTCTTTTCTGCGATGAGCTTTTTCGCCTCTTCAAGCGCCTTGTTAATATTATTGCGCTGGTTATCTGACATTTCATAACCCTTGGACATCATGGAGTTAATGGTGGCAATTTTGTCCTCCGGGGTGTTTGACTTGCTGCCTGAAGAACAGCCTGCGACAGCCAGAAGGATGATAAGAAGTACAGCGATCAGTTTTGCTTTCATTTAGCCAGTCTCCTTTCAAAATACATAATGAGTAAAAATAAAATCCCCAAAAGCTCTTGCTACAATGTCCGTAAAATTTGCCAAAATAATGTACAGCATATCAGTATTTTTACCTAGAGATTTCTTTTGCGCAGCCGAATTGCTTTCGGGGTGATCTCCACCAGTTCATCATCGTTAATAAAGGCGATGCAATCTTCAAGGCTTAATTTGGTCGGTGGCGTAAGAATAACATTTTCATCAGAACCTGAGGCCCTCATATTTGTCAGCTTTTTACCTTTGGCAGGATTTACCACAAGATCTCCGGTGCGGGAATGTTCTCCGACAATTTGCCCCCTGTATACCTTGACACCGGGATCCAGAAAAAGGGTGCCGCGTTCCTGCAGATTAAACAGGGCATAGGCCACAGTTGTGCAACCTTCTTTGGCAACAAGAACGCCCCTGGTCCGGTTTGTAATTTCTCCGGCATGGGGTCCATATCCAGCAAAAACATAATTCATAATCCCCATGCCTTTGGTGAGGGTAAGAAATTCGCTGCGAAAGCCAATGAGGCTTCGAGTGGGAATTTTGTAGGAAAGACGGATCATCTCGTTGCGCCGGTTCATCTCCAGCATCTGGCCCTTGAGACTGCCCAGCTTTTCAATCACCGCTCCCTGGTAATTTTCTTCCACGTCAATTGTAAGTTCTTCATAGGGTTCCAATGTCTGCCCCCCCTCTTCTCTCATAATTACCACAGGACGGGTCACTTGGAACTCAAAGCCTTCACGCCGCATTTTTTCTATGAGAATTGAGAGATGCAGTTCCCCCCGGCCTGATACCTTGAAGCCGGCCCCGCCACCAAGTGCATCTACCTGCAGGGCAACATCACCCAATGTCTCGCGGAAGAGTCGATCCTCAATCTGTCGCGAGGTGACAAATTGGCCATCCTGGCCTGCAAAAGGCGAATCATTGGGAATGAAGTGCATGGCAATAGTGGGCGGATCGATATCAATGAGGGGTAACGGCTTCGGATTTTCCGGATCAGTAAAGGTGACCCCGACGGTGATATCATCCAGACCTGCCACGGCAACAATTTCACCGGCTTGAGCTTTTTCTATCGGTATTTTCTGATCACGTTCGAATTTGAAAATCTTGGAAATGCGGACAGGGGAAAGACTGCCATCCCTTTTTGCCACCACGATATTCTGGTTTATGTTGATGGTGCCGTTAACAACCTTGCCGATGCCAAGCTTGCCCAGGTAAGGGGAATAATCGATGGTATTTACCTGCAATTGTAAAATACCGTCAGGGTCTCCGGTTGGAGGCGGGATGAAGGCAATAATTTTTTCAAACAGAGGGTCCATGGATGCGCTATCTAAAGAGTCCTCAGCATTATTAAGGGCATATCCGCCTTTTGCCGATGCATATATGACTGGGAAATCAAGCAAATCGTCGGGAGCCTCCAGTTTGGCAAAAAGATCGAATACCTGATCAACCGCCCAATTGGGACGGGCAGCCGGCTTGTCAATTTTGTTGATGACTACCAACGTGGGCAAAGATATGGCCAGGGCCTTTTTCAGAACAAAATAGGTCTGGGGCATTGGACCTTCCTGGGCATCAACCAAAAGCAGACATCCATCAGCCATACGCAGCACCCTTTCAACCTGGCCGCCAAAATCAGCGTGGCCCGGAGTATCTATGATGTTGATCCAGTAATCCTTGTAACAAAAAGAGCCGTTTTTAGCTGCAATGGTAATGCCGCGCTCTTTTTCAAGGTCCATAGAGTCCATGACCCGTTCCGCCATGGCCTGGTTGTCCCGGAACATGCCGCTCTGTTTGAAAAACTGGTCAACCAGGGAGGTCTTACCGTGGTCAACATGGGCAATGATTGCGATATTTCTGATCTGCTTTTGATTCATATATGGAGAGATCCTCGGATAAGCTGTTGAAAAAAGAGCCCATCCTTATAGTATTCTTTATAAATTAGCAAGAAAATAATTGTCAGGGCCCTGGAGGATTATTACTTTGTCATTGACATAAGGTGATATAAATTGACAACATGGGATTATAAATTTAAGACTCATTATTATTTCAGGAACCAAGCAGGGAAACAAAATAATGTGCATAGATGTCAGGAAAACATGTGAGTGCGGCGGGCACACGGCACAGTTCCACTTACGGGATAATATTATGATGCCTCAGGTTATTGTCCGCCTTTTTTGCCCATCCTGTCAAGGTGACTGCTCCTTTGACAGTGCAACCATGCTGTGCGATAATGACTGGATTATCGAATACGATATGGAGCTGGCGCGGGGCCTGTTAGCAAAAAAACTGCAAATAGACCTGGATGATGTGGCCCCGGAGTTTATTTTCGATAAAGGCTATGCCTGCTGGCAGGAAATGTATCCCGGTGAAAAAGAAGATATCATGGAGGACCGGGGAAAGATCATTGAACTGCTGCAGCAGGATCGCAACCTGTATCTTCAGGCCATGCAGGACTGGAATATTGAGCGCATAGAACGGCTCAAGTCAGCAGGTTGGCGCAAGGCGCAGAAGGCTTGAAGCAATACCCGTCTTTCTGTTCTTTTTCTTTCCTGATTACCAGTTTTCCAGATGCACCCGTTCCGGGTTAAAGCGGGTACGGGGGGCCGGTTTTTCAGCGGGCCAACCCAGGGCAATGCCGCACATGGGGATAATATTTTCCGGCAGAGAAAACAGGCGACGGATACCATCTATACGGTCCGGGCGCGGGTGCATGCCAAGCCAGCAGGAGCCAAGGCCAAGCGCGGTTGCCGCCAGCAGGAGATTTTCCACTGCAGCACTCAGGTCCTGGAGCATGTATGACACCTCATTGGCATGCGCCGTGTTGATGTCGCCAAGGACGATAACAGCGGCCGGCGCCTGACGCAGCATCTGTCCATTTGGCAGAATTTTTACAATGCTATCAAGAGTTTTTCTGTTCCGTATAAGCAGAAAATGCCAGGGGTCCCTGGCAACAGCCGAAGGTGCTGCCATTGCTGCCTCAAAAAGGTCTTTGAACTTGTCATCCGGGATCTCCCTGTTTTCATATTTGCGTACACTCCTTCTGTTGAAAATGAAATGCAGTGATGGGTTCATTGCTG
>JAHEID010000065.1 GCA_024639555.1 Deltaproteobacteria bacterium | reverse complement strand
CCAAGACGGGCGAAAAGTTCATTTATCCAATTCCAGAGATTTACCGGTTCACCCTGGGAAATAAAATAAGCATTGCCTGCAGCAGTTGCAGAGGAATTTAAATTTTCTGCTGCCAGAATATGTGACTCGGCAACATTATCAATGTAAGAAATATCTACCAGATTGCTGCCATTGCCTATAATTTTTAATTCTCTGCGTTTGCCCCTCTCCACGAGCCTGGGAATGAGATGGGGATCCCCGGGACCCCATACAAGGTGAGGACGAATGGCACAGGTTTTTAACACCTCTGAATTGGCAGCCAGCGCCATCTGCTCTGCCACGGCCTTGCTCGATGCATAATAACACAGAAACCGTCCGGCATAGGGTGTTGTTTCGTCAGCACCTTGCAAATCGTTGCGGTCAAAAACAACACTGGGCGTTGATGTATATACCAATGTTTCAACACCGCTGGCAAAACATGCTCCCAAAACATTTCGTGTGCCGACCACATTTGTCTGTTCAAATTCGTATTTCGTACCCCAAATGCCCGCCTTGGCAGCGACATGAAAAACAGTGTCATACCCCTGCATGGCACGGATCAAGATATCACTGTCCAGTATATTTCCCTGAAACTGGCGCACATCGAGTTTTTCCAAGTGCGGATAATGATTACGCCCGAATACAGCAACATCGACACCGTTATCCACCAGTTGCCGGACAATGGATGATCCGAGGAAACCTCCTCCTCCTGTAACAAGAGCTTTCATGGCTGTTTCTGATCAATGCTGATTTTGCTGGAAAGTTTACCACTGGCCCATGTGCCAAGTTTTTCCCTGAAAATCTTGGCATTATGCCTGATATCAACAGGAAAATCCCGATGAACTAAAAAGTGTTCTATTGATCTGGTAATCTCATTGTGCCGTGCAATCTGCTGTAATTCTACAAGGAGAGCTTCTCTTTGTACTGTTTTATCATACAGCTCAACAATTATGACCGGCACCTGCTTCTCTGCCGGCCCGACTCCAACAAGGGCCGATCTGTAGACTGCCGGATGTTCGTTGAATAAAGCTTCACAGCACACAGTGTACATCGTGGTGGTCCCGGTTATGACCCGGTGGCATTTACGGCCGCAAAACCACACCCGGCCTTTTTCGTCAAGATATCCCAGATCACCCATGCGGTGCCAGAATTCATCACCATCTGCAATCTTAGCCAGGTGATTTTCCCTGTCATTGTTATCATACCCCCTGGTGACCACCGGCCCCTTGACTACTATTTCACCTTTCACGTAATCAGGCACCAGCAATGATTCATCCCAATTTTCAATGGGTTCGTCCGAGGTTTTTATTATTTTAATGGTAATGCGCGGCAGTGGTTTTCCTACGCAGACTCCATTGCCTGTCCTGGTTTTCTCCCACGTATCAGCAAGTATTTCCCTTGCTGTTATTGAAGTAACTGGTAAAGATTCTGTGGCTCCATAAGGTGTGTGGATTTCAGCATCATGAGGCAGAATGGATACGGTCCTTGCAAGAAGTTCACCCGGCACAGGTGCTCCTGCCATAAGAATATTTTTTACTGATGGCAGCTTGATATTATGTTCAAGACAATACCTGCTGACAACATTCCAGATCGCCGGAGAACCAAAAGAATAGGTGACCATGTATGCATTGATTGTCTTGATGAATTTGGCAGGATCAACCTGGGCAGGTTTTGCCGGATTCATTTCAGGTATTACTGAACAGGCACCAAGACCCGTTGAAAAAAGGGCAAAAAGCGGGAAAGCCGGCTGATCGATATCGTCGGGCCCGATTCTGTAGTATTCCCTGATAAGTGTCAGCTGTGCCTGAAAAATGGAGTGCTCATATCGTACACCTTTGGGAGGGCCGGTGGAGCCAGTTGTAAAAAGTATGGCAGCCAGGTCATTAGCACCCATTTCGGTTGCCGGAAACGGAATTCTGCAGGATGAATTATTATCAGCCTTTACTGCTGAAAAAGAAGGGCCGAACAGGCCCAGGGACGAACCTGTACAGATTGAAATACGCACGGTTTTGAAATGCCGTGGGAAAATGAGTTTGAACAGATGGGCCTTGACTATGCCGATGAAGATCTCTGGTTCTGCCTGTTCGATGCAGCGAAGCAGGTTTCTGTATCCCATACCGGGATCGATCAGGATGATAACCGCCCCTATCTTGAAAAGCGCAAAGGTAATTGTAATAAACTCGAGGGAAGGTTTGACCATCAGCATGACCCGGTCGCCTCTCCTAACCCCCCACTCAGACAACCTGTGGGCAAAAAAGTCAGCAGTATTATTCAGCTCCTTGAATGTCCAGGAACGGTACCGTCTGCCTGTTTTACATATCAAGCCTGTTCGGTCGGGGTAGGTTTTGGCTGTATCCGGGAGCACCTGTGCAATATTGTGATTCATTCTGTTATATGTTTCTGGAAAAAGGTAGTGAGACAGGGAGCAATTATATCAAAGGCGTCTTCAAGAACATAGTGCCCTGCATCAGGAAAAAAATGGCTCTCCGCCCCAGGGAATCTTTGCAACCATTCTTTATAGAAGTGGCGGGTGAAACAGAAATCCTTGCCACCCCACAAAATAAGCATGGGAATATTCTGCAACTGTTTTAAGTCATGCGCAATTACCGCCAGGCTCTTCCAGGAAGTATCTTTGGGGGTCAGGGGAATATCCTGAACAAAGCGCAGCAGAGCTATCCGGTGAGCCCAGGAATCATAGGGTTCCAGGTAGCCTCGGGCAACTGCCGGCGTCATTCTGTTTACAACTGCCATTGTCAGAGCACCACGGGCAAAGCCATTGAAACCGCGAACAATAAGATCACCCAGCAATGGAACGCGGCATATTCTTATCCGCAGAGGAATTCTTTGAGAGGGGAAGGCAGCCGTATTCATTACGACAAGCGATTCCACCCGCTCAGGAAAACGGACAGCCAATCCCATGCCTATGGCGCCGCCCCAGTCATGAACCACCAGTGAGAATTTTTCTATGTCAAGATCGGTAAGAAGAGTTTCCAGATTGTCTATATGGGTTTTCAGTGTGTAGGAATAGTCCTTCGGCTTGTCAGAAAAACCGCAGCCCATATGGTCAGGAACAATGACCCTATATTTTTTCTGCAGGAGAATTGCAAGATTACGGTAATAGAAGGACCAGGTCGGGTTGCCGTGCAGCATGACAATGACCCTCCCCTGCCCTTGGTCAAGAAAAGAAAGGTTATGTGCCTGGATGGAAATTTTCTTGGCAACAAATGGATAGAGAATATCGTCCGGCATAAAGAGCGTTTTTTATTAAAATTAAAATCATTTTAAAAGGTAACGCAGCACCATACTAAAATCCAGGGAGAAAACCAAACTCCAACTGCATAAACCCGGTACACAAAAAAAATAGAGCAAATGGACTCTTTATTTAAATAGGGGGAGCAATGGTCACGATAATGCGCATATTGGTCACAGCCCTGACACCATGCGGTTCCTGTATATCAGATATAAGGATATCGCCTGTCTTGGCAGGGATAGCTGCATCATCCTTGCCAAGAAATTCCCCCTCCCCTTCAATGACCAGAATGGAAAGCTGGCCATCAAGGTCATGGGAATGGACAGGAAAAACAACTCCGGCACCAAGGTTGAAATTTATAATACGGAAATAGGCTGAATCGTGAACCAGGAATTTTTTCATATGTTCAGGATGAAAATTCCTTGCAGGATCCAAATCAATTTTTTTCATCATAACGGTTCCCTCTTTTGTTATTTTTAAAAGATGGTAAATAATTTACCTATTTTATAGCATGTATGATGCACACCGTACCTTGACTTATATCAATGGTATTTAAAAAAATGAAGAGAATTACTCACGAAAAAAACGCTCAGCCTATCTGCTGGTTATGGTGCAATGCGAGAATCGTTCGGGCTCAGATATGATATAACAAGGAGGGAGGAAGGACTGCAGCAATAGTTCTGGTTGTTCGTTCGTACATAGGAACAAGAAAAACGTCTTTATTTTTTAGTTTTGGAGCGGGATTGAAGGTGCCATGAATAGCCAAACAATCCGAGTCCGATCAGAAGAGTAACTATTGCCACAGGCCAGGGTGTACGATAGCTGCCGCTCTCCAAGGCATTAACGACAAAAACTGCGGCAACAAACAATACAATATAGCTTGCCTCCCTGAAGTTTTCAGGTGCTGTTGGGTGTTCTTCTGCATGCCCCAGATCAAGGGCTTCCATCTTTCCTTTCTCGCCGTCCACTTTATTGATTTCAGTATTTTGAAGATCCCTGTTTGTTATATCAGTCATTGTGTTCACACTGTGTTACTGCAATCAGTCTTCTGCCTGTCATGAAATACATAGAGTATAGCAAAGAATAGTTCGTGAAGCCACAAGTGTATTATAATGGTCTCCGTTTGCTAAATCTCTTCGCGATTTTAAGGTTTTTTTACTCTTCACAGCAGAAACTTCTTTCCCTGCTCAAGCCATATTTCATTTTTCTTTTGAACTTCCATTTTAGCAGCAAACGATTGGCATATGTGAACGGGGATCTTGCAACTTTAGCCTTCCCTGCAAGGGTGGCGACAGGATCAAAAAGCAGGTCAAGCAGATGGGCGGTCGGGCCGACCTTGGCGAGAAAATGAGCGCAGCCGGCGCAATAGGTTATTATCCGTTTACCACCAACCTCAGACTTGCGCATTGCAGCCCAGTTCCCTGCCAGGTCGGGTGCAACAAAATGGGCTCCGCCTCCTTCACCGCAGCAAAGTGTTTTTTTCCCGTGATGCTTCATGTCCTCGTATGATACACCACGGGCCTGGACAAGTTTGCGGACAGAATGCTGTATAGTATTTTCAAACCTTGCAACGCAGGAGTCCTGGATGGTTACTGCTTCTTCAGGAATAAGTGATTCTGGTTGCCAATACTCCCTTGCAAGTATTTCATAAACGCTTCGGGTGGTAAGCCCTCTGCCATACTGGTTAAATACAGAATGGCAGCTTGGGCAGGCTACCAGGATGGTTTTTATGCCGTGACTGACCAGGTATTGCTGCATTTCCGAGAACATGGCTTGAAAATAGGCTGAACGGCCAAGATCATGGGAGGGCTTGGTACAGCAGTCCAGGACAATGCCAAGGTTTGGGAAAAATTCCTGCAGATGATTGAAAAGCTGCATAACACGCAGCGGCCGTGAACCCGCCAGAGCGCAGCCAGGAAACATTATTGTATCACATCCTGCAGGCAGACCGTAAAATGTATAGCGTTTCGAGGTGCCGCGTTTTTCAAAATTGACAAGCAGCTTCTGTTTCACAAAATCTGTTTTGCCGCTTGCTGCTGCATAACGCCGCATTTCAAGAAACATCTGCCTGGGATCGATCTTTACCGGACAGACCGCGGTGCAGAGGCTGCAGAGGCTGCACTCAAATGCCATTGTTACTGCCCCTTCATTCTGAGGCTGCCAGTTGTCTGCTATTATTTTCGGGGTGCCGTATTTTTCCAGGAAGGCGCACTGCTTCACGCATATCCCACACTCAATACACTGCTCCGACATTTCCAGCAGTGAAGCATCAAGATCAAGCCTGTTTCTCCTATCTTCGGCGACAGGACTATTGAGTGGATTTTTGATCATAACGATTTGTTGTTATAAAAAAAGAAGCAGTCGCGGGACTATCCTGCGGCTGCTTCTTGTGGTTGCGTATTGTTATCAGGAAGGGCTATTTCTTATACCATTTACCTGATTCATCCTGCAGCCATTCGCCGGGTGAAGCCTTTGCGGCTATCTGAATCGCCCGGCGCATACCGACAAGTTCTGCTGTTGTTCCCTGCTGTTTGGCAATGGCACTGTAAACCGTCTGCCGGTCTTTGTTTTCTGCACTAACCACATCCCCCATACTTGCTGCTGCCCCAGGAACGAATTCAAGAAAACCCTTGTTGTTTTCACCGATAATATTGTCTGCTTTCATCTGTACAATGGTTGGCAGTCTTTCCTGCATCCTGGCCTTAATGTCCTCAGCTCCGGCAAAACACATGCCCTCTGTACTGAAAACTGACAAAATAAATAAAGCAATAATTGCATAGAATATGGAATATTTTCTCATGTTTGCTCTCCTTATGGTTTACACAAGTAAATGTGTGCCCTTACAATCTATTTAATTTCCTTTGCGGATTCATCAATATCTGAGAAGAAATCATCCAACGCCTTGTCTACCTTGATATTTATATCAATGGTAATATGGATGGGCTTTATTTCAACAGGTGCCACCTCGACCTGACTTCGGGTTTCCACCTGATGCTTGGTACACCCCAAGGCCATGAGAAGCAAAATTACTGGTGCTGCGCAAATTAATTTTTTCATACACTACTCCTTGTTTTCTCATTGGTTTGCAAGGATTTGTAAAGAATTACTATATAAAGGGATATGCCATTTCCTTGCAAGAAGCAAGGGGCTCTGTTTGTTTATTGCATTTTCTTTATAATATCCTGAATCTTACCACTATACCCTAAAAATCTGTTCAGTGGGAGACGAAAATTCACATCAAGCCGGATGGGTTGGTTAATACCCTTGCCGGCATCCTCGATCCTTTGCAATAATCCGGTCTGGCTGTCATAGGCAAATGGCAGTGATTTTAAAGGATTGCCGTCAATTTGCATCTGCATGATCAGGTTTTCACCTTCACTATTCAATAATAACCTAACCCAGTTATACTGAAAATTTTTCAGGGCCTCTGCGGCAAAATCTATCTGGGCGAACTGGGGTGAGTTTTTGGGGATACCCGCAGTAAGTAAATCAAAGCTAGCAATCTTTACGTTGCCGCCCTGCCCCGGGCTGGTATAAAGAAATCCATCCTCAAAGCGAACAACTCCCTTGCTGACATGCATCGGAATCCTGCCGCTTACCGTACCCTCCCCTTGCGCATTAACCACCCCGAACTGCTGCAACAAATCGGTAAGCTTGAGCCTGTCACAGAAAATGGGAACAACATATTCTTTCATATCAGGAGAAATCCGGACCGAGTTGGTAAAAACATGGCCTCCGGCCCACTGAACAGCGCCTTCTTCCAGAAAGAGAGACTCCTTTGATTCCAACTGCCAGACCAGTTTTCCTTTACTGAAAGAGAGGTTGCCGATGGACGCTTCGGTAAAATTCAGGGTCTGGGCCGGTGCTGTACGCAAATCAGGCAGCGAGGGTATAAACATGTTCAGATCAATACCTTTAATCATGTATTTTTTCTCCGGAAATTCCAATGTACCCTTCTGCAGTCTGAACTGCATCATGCCTTGCAAGCCGTCTGCATCAAATTTTAGTGAGGTATCCAAACCCAATTCACCGCTGAAATAGGAATTATTCAGCGAGGAATCAAATTTGCCGAGGTGCATTGAAGGAAACGGCGTAACATCCATTTGTGCTGCAAATTCTCCTTGGAACCCGGAGTCAGTTTTTCCTGCCTTTCCTGAAACATTTGTCACTATTCCCTTCAGCAATCTGCTGCTATAGGTGCCATCCAGGAAGTACATCATGTCCTTTAATGTAATATCAGCCCCGAAAGAGCCCAGATCAAGATCCTTCCATCGTATTCGAGGAACTTTTATTTCTCCCACCATTTCTCTGCCGGTCTGCGGCCAGATCCATGGAATATTACCTTCCAGAGCAGTTAATTCAACAGTGCTGTCGCGCTCTGTGATTTCAGCATTGCGCAGCGTAAGTTTCCCCTCTGTCTGCAGTGTCTTTATTCCATTGATCAATTGTGGCGTCATGTTGCCCTGCAGGGAAATATCAGCCTTGCCGCTCAGCCCGTTTTTGTTAAATTTCATGCTGCCAAGGGCTAGGCCGAAAACGGTGCTGGATGTTCTGCCTCGATCCGGATCAGCCTTCTGAATAAAAGTTGCCTGCAAACCTGCTTCTGGCAGAGTTATTTCGGCCCCATCATAACGAACCTTTATATTGGGGACTGCAAGCGATACCTGGATTTCATCGGCTTCGGCAGTCCCTTGTCCAAGGACCGCAAAAGACGGTATTCCAGACTGCAGGCTGATTGTATCGTAATGAACATGAAGGTGCTGGGATTGGATGTTATTCTGTTTTTGAGCCGGGCTTCTGAGTTCAGCCTTCCATGCTCCCGATTTATCACGCCCAAGAATAAAATCACCATGCAGGTCAGGAAAGCTTTTCAACATCAGAACCGTTTGGCTGGTGTTCTCTGTACTCATGGGTTCAGTAATCCGGATCGCAACATTTCCGGAACTTTGCATCCCCTCCTGCTCCAGGGTTGCAGAAGCGTTCAATTCAAGGGAGGCAGAAAGCGGTTGGTTTATAAAAGCCTGCGCGTTGATCAGCATTTGCTCTCCCTCGTTTTTAAGTTCCAGAAGAATGGCGGGACCTGCATCAGGTGTGATGTGTCCAAAATGTACAGGCGTTTTCCCAAAATGCAATAATTGAGGATCAACAAACAGATGTGCTGACAAAAGCTGAAATGGCAGCAAGCCGAATTCAGCTTGCCCCCTGATGGACGTTTTGCTGAAATTGATACTTGAACCGTTCCCGCCAGCCAAAACCACAAATTTACGCATATCAAGAGAATCTGCGGAGAGTGTGAGATTACTGTTGTTGCCGGTTAGATCAATGGTTCCTGCAAGTGTTATTTCTTCACCCAGCGGCATCAATTGCAGGGTGAGATTATAAACGAACAGTCCGTCTCCTGCGGGTTGCCTGTTTAACTGCAGATCAAAGGGGATCAGGAAATGCTCGCCCGCATAAGTAAGTTCAATACGACCGTTGCTGACCTGGAAGTGAGACAGTTCAAACGGTAGATCTTTTTTTAAGGTTTCCTGTGTTGACTTTTGTCCTGTCTCTTGTGTTGCAATTTTCTCCAGATCAACCCCCGGGATTAGAAGCCGGCCATCTGATACTTCCAGGTGCAGGGTAAGACCGTTTATCCTGACCTGTCCCAGATTTTTTGCCAGCAAGGATGGCAGCGAATAATCTGCATGGACCGAACCGATACTGACTGCAGGATTTTCCGGATTGCCCAGGACCAAATCGCCGAAATCAGCAGCAGAGTACCCTATGTTATATACCCGGCCTGTCAGGGAACTCGACAGTTGACGGCCAAGGTCAGGCAGAATCTTATTTTCAATATAGCGGGGGAGAAAAAAGGAATAGGAAAAAACTCCGGCTCCAAGCAGAAAGAGCAGCAGGAAGAGCAAGAAGGCCAATGGATTACGTTTCAGAAACATCTTCTCCACAGGGCTGAATCGAACGTATGTGCAGGATATATGTAAAAACTACAATATTAAATTTTACTTCTTCAGGCTGAAAATAGCTTTCAAAATGAGCAGGAACCACGGAATGCCGTGCATAAAAAAATCAAACCAGTCCAGGGGCCGCACCAGGCGGCCCTTGATCAGCATCTGCAGCTTTTCAATAAAATGTGGGGGGTTAAAGGGGGCCAGCCCAAGGGTCAGGCATGCAATAATAAGCAGCCCCCAAGGCAGAGAATCGAGAAATCTTTCCATGGGTAATCTTTGTCCTACGAATATATAATAAAAGTTCTACTTACTGTCAGCCTGAAAACTTGTGATTGGACTGCTCAGGGCATGGAGAAATGCTTCGAGCTGGTCAAGCTCCTTGTCAGTAAGGTTGCCATGGGACAGTTCAGGGTTTTGGGCCTGGCTCCTGTAGAATTCAAGCACCTCACGCAGAGTGGCGAGTTGCCCGGCATGCATATAAGGAGGCCTTTCCGCAACATTGCGGAGAGTTGGTGTTTTAAAAGCCCCGACATATTTTTTGTGAGATGTATCTATAAAGCGAAGCTCCGGGCACTCATTTGGATGGGCATCGCTGTATTGCCCCAAGCAGTTGAATTCACTGCTGAGCACCTGGGTAATTGCGGCTGCGCGACCCTTGTCCGGCTCACCTTTAACCTTTTGCGGCAGGCCGATGTTGTGGAAATCGCTGTTGGTGAACAAGGGGCCGTTGTGGCAGTTTGTACATTTTGCCTTGCCGACGAACAGGCGCAAACCCGCGGTCTCATCATTGTTTAATGCCATCCGGCTTGATATGTTCTCCCCTGACAGTATCTGTTTTACATAGCGGTCAAAGGGTGACGGTTGGGGCATAATGGTCCTGACAAAGGCTGCAATGGATTTGCCCATGTTTACATAGATACGGTTTACCACTTCCCTCTGTTCCGGGGTCATCAGCACCCAGGCTTTCAACGCATCTGGATCGTCCAGGGCCGGCCTCGCATGCTGAGGGAAGGTTTCTTCCATGAAATCAGGCAAAGGACCGAAAAGCTCCTCATACTCTTTGCGGTAGAACTTGCTGATGATATAAGCACTCATGGTCCGGGAGATGCCGTGCTCCAGTTTGTTTTCAATTGGGCCCAGAGCCTGGGACCAGAGGCTGTCGCTGCGTCCATCCCAGAAGAACCAGCTGTTATAGGCTACACCGATCAGAGGCATTGATCTTCTCGGTGTGGTATCCATGCCATGGGAAAGGGGCAGGTTGTCTGTAAATGTATAATCCTCACGGTGACAGGTGGCGCAGGAGACCTTCATGTTGCCGCTGAAATGATCCTCAAAAAACAGTTTTTTCCCTAATGCCGCTGCTTGAGGATTATCTGAGTACCTGTTGGATGGATCAACAGGTAAGGGGCCAAGTGCCTCTATGGACAGGGAACGGATAATGGCTTTCTCCTGCTCAGACCAGGTGTGCTGATCCATTGACAGAGCTTGTCCTGAAAAAATTAAACCCACAATTATCAGCAGAAAACTTGCGGCAGCAGTGGGCCGAATGGTCCGGATTAAATAATTTTGCATATCATTCTCTCTTGTTCATTGCATTAGAGGATATTCAGGTTAAAGGAGACGCTGTCGTGCATACCGTTCGCCATAACGCTTATGGTAACAATCCACCAGCCCGGCATGGTGAACTTCATGCCGTCCACCCTGTAAAGACCGTCTGCGCCAACTTTAGTTATTTCAGGCTGGGTTGGCAAGCCATGCCCGTGTTCCGGCATATCACCAACCACAGTTACCATTGCATCATTTACCGGTTGTCCTGCAGCATCCTTGATCGTCAATTCCCAACTGTGAATCCTGTTCATCCTGATTTGACCGCCAATACTTTTGTACATGACATTAAATGCATCGTTGGGGGTCGTTTTCACGGTTGAATAATCCAGATCCTTTGGTGGCGGGGCATGCATCATGGCATGCTCATGGCCCATGGCCTTGACTTCGGGAAACTCAAAAACCGCAGTATCTTCCTTGTCACCTTTGACAACTTTTACCTGCAGCTGCCAGTGGCCGGTCATGGATAAAACGACGTTGTTGACTGAATAGAGGCCGCCTCCCCTTTCAGTGACAACCGTTTTTTGCATGACACCATGCCCCATGCTTGGCATCCAGGGAGTAACCGTCAGTTCTGCCTGTGGCACATCGCCTCCGGTCGCATGATGAACGATGATTTCAATCGTATTGACCCCCATGCTGAGTTGCTTACCCGGTACAACCATTTCCAGGCTGAAAAGATTGTTGTCGGTCAACAGTGTTAAGCTTTCATCGAAATGTTTTGTAATTTTAACATCCCCATGACCATGACCTTCCGCCATTTCTTCAATAGGGCCGGAAGTTTGTTCTTCTTTGGCAGCGCATCCAGCAAGCAGCAGAAATAGTACAACAATGACAAACAGTCCTCTTTTCATGGCATCCTCCCACAGAATTTAATGAAAACGATTGCAAACAGTGAAAAAGTAGCATTCAATGATTATGATCTTTATATACCAATACTTATTAATGACAGATTACAGATAAGTAAAGCTCTTAAGGTAAATTTGTATTATTTAAAAAGTGGATGCCGGGCTGCACATATTCTAACTGTTTACCATTTTCATACACCATGACACTGGAATATGAAAATGTGATAAAGCAATGGTAAAGAATGTGTAAAGTTTAAGTTCAACATCAATTCACTATTTGGCAGAATGATGTGTGGTAAATAAATGGTATAGCCAGAGATACTTCCCAACTGGAAAAAACATGATAGGAGGGTATTTATTATGGGCAAAATTGGTAAGGTTTTCGGCATAATCATCCTGCTGGTCGTTGTCGCCATTGCAGGCCTTATAGCTTTTGTACACTATTATCTTACTGAAGAACGGGTCAAGGCCCTTGTCATACCGCAGGCAAAAGCCGCCCTGGGCAGGGAGGTCGCCATCGGTGACATAAAGATCGGCTTGCTGTCAGGCATCACTATCCGGGATTTTCTGATCAAGGAAGCTGACAAAAAAACCAATTTTGTAACTACCAAGGCCTTTGTCCTCAGTTACGAGCTTATGCCCCTGCTGCAGAAAAAACTGATCATAAGCGAGATACGTTTTGATGAACCGGCTGTCCAGATTATCCGGGACAAGAAAGGACAATTCAATTTCTCCACCTTGGCAATTCTTTCTGATCAACCAAAGGCAAAGAAAGCTGAAAAAGCCAAACCTGCCTCAGCTGCCCTGCCATTGGCCCTGACCATTAACCAGATAAAACTGGATAAGGCACAAATCAAAATCCGTGACCAGTTAAACGAGATCCCTGCTGTTGATGCCACCAGCAGCGCCAGGCTCAACGTTACCATGGGCCGTTCCCTAGACGACCTGCTCTACAATGGTTCTTTTGATTTTGATGCGGCAGTTGGCTACGGTGACACACAAACCAAGCTGAACGGTAAAGGCAATATCAACCAGAAAGATATGGATATAATTCTTGATACAAATCTTGATGGCGAACTGGTTCATGCTGAGGCGGATGTTAAAAACTACCTGCAAACACCAAATGCTACCATTGCTGTCAGCAGCAAATCCTTAAATATTGACAAACTCCTCGCGATAGTTGCCGG
>JAHEID010000064.1 GCA_024639555.1 Deltaproteobacteria bacterium | reverse complement strand
ACCGGAAGCATTTATTACTGTACGGGGTAAAAAACGTTACGTGGTTATGGATATCAAGCATTATCAATATCTGCAGGAATGCGAACTGGAGGCAGCCCTCCTGGAAGCCAAAGCAGACCTGGAAGCGGGCCGCGTGATAAAGGAGAGTGTTGCAAAGCACATGAAGCGGCTGCAAAAAAAATAATCTGAAGAATGGCTGCGTTCACCATCATTTATCCGGAAAGTTATATCAGAAGAGCCCGCAGATTCTTAAAAAAACACCCGGATCTGACCCGCCAGTACCAGAAGACCCTTGAACTGCTGGAGATCAATCCCTTTCACCCCTCATTGCGGCTCCATCCGCTCAAGGGCAGGCTCGCCGGTCTGCACGCAGTTTCCATCAGCGTCAGTTACCGCATCACCCTGGAATTTATCATACAGGAAAAGGAGATCATCCTGGTGCATGTAGGTTCCCACGAAGAAGTGTATTGAAATTAATTCAAAATTAAGAATTCAAATTCGTTAATGAACGACATTGATAAATTCAAAGCAGCGCTGGACAGGAGCGAGAGGATCGTCGGCTTTACCGGGGCCGGCATAAGCACCGAGTCAGGCATACCGGATTACCGCAGCCAGGGCGGTATCTGGGACAAATTCCAGCCGGTCTATCTGGATGAGTTCCTGGCCGACGAGGACAAGCGCCTTCTCTACTGGCAGCGGAAGAAAGCCCTGTGGCAGGGGATCAGGGATGCCAGAGTAAGCACGACCCATTTATTTTTTAAAGAACTTTACGACAGCAACAAACTTCTCGGGCTCATCACCCAGAATATCGACGGTCTGCACGAGAAAAGCGGGCTTCCCAAAGAGGTGCTTGTCAACATCCACGGCACAAACCTGGAGGTCATCTGCATGCAGTGCAACGACATCAATCCGGCCCATGAGACCCTGGATGATCTCGACCTGGATAACGGTGCGCCCCTCTGCACCAAATGCGGCGGCCTGCTGAAACCCAACACCATCTCCTTTGGCCAGAGCCTGGTCCCGGAAGACCTGGAGCGGGCCCAGGACCTGGCCCTTTCCTGCGACATGATGATAGCTGCCGGATCAACCCTTGTTGTGCATCCGGCCGCAGCTTTTCCGCTTCTTGCAAAACAGAACGGTGCTCTTCTGGCAATAATAACCCAGTCTGATACACCCCTGGATAACACTGCGGACTTTGTTTTTCATGAAAAGCTGGGTGATTTTATCGACAGGCTTGGGAATTGAATATGGCTATACCCTGAAGGAGATAGCAGCGGCATCGGGTGTCCATTACACAACGGTGAGCAGGGCAGTTAAACAGGCAAGATTAATGTTATATTGCAAGACCTGACCCCAAGTCTTGGTTTCCCCTGAACTTATCCCGGGGTACCACAAGCCCCCGGTTTTGACGTCATCTTTGTCTTTTCGACACCTCATCAGTGGTTCGCTGTCACTCGTCTCCATGATCCATACCTGACCCGATCACATGCCGGGCCTTTTCCTTAACGCTCACCACCCTGGCTCTTTACCAGCGCAGCTTAAGGTGGTTTGAAGCCTCCACCTGCATGGCGACTTCGAGGGACCTACCCTCATCTCTTGTGCAGCACCGCACTTTGGGGTATAAAACTGTATAAAACCCTTTGGTTCGTTCGTGGCACACTTGTGGCAAGAAATGTTTATCTCACCTCTTTATTCAATTTTTACTTATGACATTACCTTAGAAAATCCAGAGTCATGGCAGCTCTCAGATAGCCTTGACTGGCAGCCTTTTGCATCCAATATATACCTTGTTCCTTATTTTTTTTGATTCTATGTCCTTTTAAATATATAATTGCAAGATTGTACTGGGCCTCAACTTTTCCACTTTCAGCGGCTTGCTCCAATAAGAGTTTTCCTTTTTGAAAGTCCTCTTCAACTCCTTCACCATCAAGGCAAAGTAAGCCCAACTGGTACTGGGAGTCTATATCGCCTTTTTCAGCTGCCAGACTAAACCAGTATGCAGCTTTTTCTGCATCTACTTCAAATCCCTCTTCACCGGTGAGATACAGCAAACCAAGAAAATTCTGGCTCGCAGGTTCTCCCATTTCTGCAGCGACAATGTATTTATTTTTTGTTTTAAGTCTTGGTTGTTCCGCTTCTTCTCTCTTCTCTGTATCCTCATCAGTTACATATTTTACTTCGTCATCCTGTAATTGTTTTGCTTCCTCTTTCTCTTTGATTTCGACTGATAAAGTTACTTCGGCATCTTGAACTTGGTCTGTAGTATCCTTTTCTTCTTGTATAATTTTTTTAACGTTCTTTTTAAGTCCAGATTTAACCTTGGCAAGCTGTTTTTGAGCCTTAACATAACCTAGTTCTGCTGCCTGATCATACCACTCTACTGCCTTGTCAAAATCTTTTGCTACTCCCATTGCCTGTTCATACATGCGTCCTAAGTAAAACTGGGCCCTGGCATAATTTTGTTTAGCAGCCTTACCATACCAGGTAAGAGCTTTTGAATAATCCCGCTCAACACCCTGTCCGGATTCATACAAAGCACCTAAGTTTACTTGGGCTCTTGGGTAGCCTTGTTCAGCGGCTTTCTGATACCAATAGAAAGCCTTTGTAAAATCCATCTCAAACCCTTTTCCGAGCTCATACATACGACCTAGATTGGTTTGTCCCCTTGCATAATTCTGCTCAGCAGCTTTTTCGTACCAGGTTCTGGCTGTATTATAGTCTCTTGCAACACCTACACCAGTTTCATAAAGGGCGCCGAGGTTTGTCTGGGCTCTGGCCAGTCCTTGTTCTGCGGACTTTTGGTACCAGTATGCTGCCTTTTCCGGGTTCTTAGCAATCCCTTCACCAAGTTCGTACATGGCTCCTAAAGCTCTTTGTGCCTTGGGATGTCCTTGCTGTGCAGCCTTTTCGTACCACAAAAAGGCTTGCTTCAAATCCTTTCGGTTTCCTTTCTCCCAATAATAGGTTTCAGCCAAAGTAAATTGTGCCTCAACTTGACCTGATCTCGCCTTGTTATTTAATTCATCTATTTTACCGGCACGTGAAGATGCCGGCAAAAGAAAGATCAAAGCATATAGAAGGATAATTAATTGTTTTAAAGATCTCATAGAATTCAATTATTAAAGCAAAAAATTCCCATTAAGTTGTGAATGATTATTAAAGTATCAAGACGCCCAATACACTGGTTGTCTGCTATGAGTTCCATGCAATATGCACACCGTTAACTTTATGAATCTCGATATAGTATTATTTTCAACAGGTTGAAAACTACGAAAACAAATTGCATGAGGGATTTGTGAAGATAAGTTAGCGAAATGACTGGTTTTGAAACTGCGAAATAACCAAATTTTGAATATGAGTATTTATTCTATTTTTATATAAAGTAAATTATCTAACAGTCCATATTGCTGCTGATATGTCTGACCGTGTCAAGTAGAAAAAACTATCCCATTGCCCCCTGTTTTATCGGGGGTTTTTCATCTCCTATGCAGGGCATCAACGACTGTAAAGAGCTGCTATACATGTTGAGTTGTGAATGGTTCTTAAAAGTTCAAGATGTATGGTGGATATGTTGACCTTTTTGCGTTTACCTTGCAAATCATGGAAAATGGTTGCGTATAGGTTGCAGAATGGGGCAAAATATTGGCAACCAATAACACTTCGGGTCTAATGATTTCAAGTAGTTAGCTGTCACTTTTTGAGTCCGGCCTTCGGCACCAGATATAAATAAGCCGTAATCCGTAAAAAGGGTTACGGCTTTTCTTTAGCGTGGTTGCGGCCGGGGTGCGTTTTGGGGGTAATAAATGAAAGCGGGTCAGGCTTGACTTCTTGACATTTTTTAATCCGAAATGTCTCGATATCTAAAATCGGGGAACACAATACTTAATTATTTATCTCCATAATTAACAGCAAGTAATATCCTGCCAAAACCCTAACAAAATTCTGTTGACACAAACCTACCCCCTAAGTACCTTGTCATTCGTTGTGGGTTTTTCAGAAATTCAAAGGTTTCATAGAGATTGTTGGGTTACCAGCATCATCGTAGCCGAGCTGCCGTTAAAAGGTTGTTTGGCTTTTTTTGTACGGGAAGCAGATTAAATCGGCTTAATTAAATAAGTATTGTGTCCCCGGAATTCTCCGGAATTCATCAGACAGGCCGATTTTCAAGCCGACGAAAAGCTCCTTCTGGCCAGCGCAGGAAAATATTGAGTGGCATAGGGAGAAAGTGTTTAAAATTAAATGAAAAATTAATACTAAAAAGCAAAATGAACTAACAGTTATGAATCAAGATATTCTGGATGTAACTTCATTATTGGATGCGATAATTTTGAAAAAAATACACAAATGTCAAGCCTGACCCGAACATTAGCAAAGGAATTTCACCTCAAGCGTTCAGGTAAAGCGAGGTAAAAAAATTGGGGTCAGACCCCAAATTGTTCGGCGCCAGACATAGAAAAGCCGTAATCCTGACAAAGGGTTACGGCTTTTGTTTTTGTAAATGATGGGCTCTAAGCAGGGAATGCCTGGCAGCAGTTAAACAGGCAAGACAAATGTTACATTGCAAGACCTGACCCCAAGCCCCCTGCGGCAACTGCGGCAGGAATCCCCTCGTATATTGTCGGAAATCGGGGGGCCAGGCCAAGGTCCTGCCATAAGAGATGCGGATCAACCGCGAGATTAAAATTATACGAGCGCACGGCCCCCGGTGTTTCCAAGCCCGCATATGTCCGAAACCTGCGAAACGGAGCAAGCAGCACTGTTGCCACCAGGGCTACCCATTGGGGTAGTAGAATAACACGGGCTTGTGGATAGCTCTTTTGCGCAACTGCAAGAAAAGAAGCCCAAGTGGCGGGACGCCGATCACCAAAGGGAAGAATGCCGGTATAGCCCTGTTCGGCACAGGCGATCAGAGCAGAGGCTGCATCGGCAACGTGCAGGTGGGTGTATATATTTCTGCCCAGGCCCGGCAGAATGATACTACCGGCTTGCAACTGGCGGAAATAAAGATCCCTGATGCCGTAGACATGCGGTAGCCGGAGCGCTGCAAAGGCGACCCCTGCAGCCGCAGCCATATTTGCCAGCCTTTTTTCAGTGTCCAATTTAATCCGCCCGTAATCAAGGACCGGCCGGGCAGGCGTATCGGCATTCACTGCAGAATTGCTGCCACTGTATACTAATAGGCTCGAACTGTAGATAAAGCGGCGTACCCCGGCTTCGATGCCGGCCTGCATCAGGGCCAGGGAACCCTCAAGAATAGAGGGCTTCAGGGTGGCGTAGGATTCAAAGGTGGCCCGGGCGCCGAGATGAATAATGCCGTCGACGCCTTTGACTGCATCCTGCAGACTTTGGTGTTCTCGCAGATCGGCCTGGACCAGGTCCGCATCAAGTTTGCATATATCGCAGTCATCCCCCTGGTAGCGAAACATCAATCGTGGTCTGTACCCACCGATGGACAGCTGGCGGGACACCTCATAGCCGATAAAACCGGACGCCCCGGTGACCAGCAGTTTAATTTTCTTGGCAGCAGCCATAATTCAACAGAGTCAATGCGTGCAGCAGCAGGTGTACGATCAACATGGTGCGCCATGGGGTAATAAAATCTTGATCATATCCAACATACAGGTATATTTACGCCAAGGGCAATTGTAAGTTTTTCATAACATGCCTGCTGCATTGTCATGTTTTCAAAAGCATAATATGTTATTTTACAGAATATACCGCTTTTGTTCTAATATTTCATCAGGGTGATATACAATGTTTACCATCAAGGAAACGGTTGAGATCAATGCCCCCCTGGCAACGGTATGGGGTATTTTTTCACGGATGGAAGACTGGAAAAACTGGAACACCGCCTGTGAGAACTGCACCCTGGCCAGCGGAACTGACATAGCTGAGGGTGTATGCTTTAACTTCATGCTGCGCCCGTATTATTTACCCTTGAAGGTGACCCCGAAAATAATCAAATGCGAACCAGGGCAAGAGGTTGTCTGGGCCGGCGGCCGACTGGGTATTCAGGCTGAACATACTTTCACATTCAAAGAGGAAGGCGCCAAGGTAATCGTCACAAGCGTCGAGGTATTCAGGGGCTTGATGCTGATCATCGGCAAGATCCTGTTCATTCCGGGCAAACTCCATCGTTTGACCCAGAAAATGATGGCCCAGCTCAAGGAGCATGCTGAATCGTGTGCCTGTGAATAGGCAGGAAAGAGAGGCAACTGCATGTATTTTGCCCAAGCACTACCTTGACCAGTGCCCGGGTTTATGAGGACCGCAAGTTGCGTAAAAGAACACGGCACTTTATGTCCTGGATGCGGGTCCATCAAGCGGTGGTTTATGTCATCATGAGATTCGGCAGATTCGGGACAAGACGCCTGTTTCCAAGAAACCCTTTGCCTGGATTTGTGGCATAGTGGGGCCATGACGATGAGCCGGCCGCAACCATTCATCCTGACCCTGAAGCTGGATGCTGTTACCTTCTCCCTGGTCGAAGATATGCGCCGAAGATATTTCCCGGCGGCGCGCAACGTTATTCCAGCCCATATTACCCTTTTCCATGTACTGCCTGTCGAGGAGGAGAAAAGTCTTCTTGCCTGCCTTGATGCAGTCTGCGGCCAGACGCCGGTCATGGAGATGTCCCTTCCCGGGTTGCGTTTGCTGGGCAGGGGCGTGGCCGTCGAGGTCTCGTGCCCGGCCCTGGTCAACCTGCAAAAACGGCTGGCAGCCGAATGGAAGCAATGGTTGACGCCTCAGGATCGTCAGGGTTTCCGTCCGCATATCACGATCCAGAACAAGGTCAAGGTCGAGGAGGCGCGCCGCTTGTATGATACGCTTGGTTCAAGCTGGAAACCTTTTGCAGGAAGGGCAACAGGTTTGCTGCTGTGGCATTACCGCGACGGCCCCTGGGAGCTTGCCCGGGAATTTTTGTTCGGGGATAAACCGGCGGCAGGAGTTCCTGCCTAGGATAGCTGCAATTGCAGACCCGCAGAGAGCACCAATTCCGGGGACACCATACTTAATTACGTAATTATTCTCCGAATTAATCATTCATTGCTGATTTTCCCTGGCAAAATCCTGTCAGATAACCATCATTGACAATCCTGTGGATTAGGGGGTCAAATCTTTATTTTTGACCCCCAGGCCCCATTTCGATATCCAATGTAAAAACTAAAAGGGTCAAGTACCCCTCAAGGGGGTATTAAAAAGAATCACCGTTTGACTTTACTTTAATTTGTTATTTGCAAACCACGGAAAAAGGTTGCGGCCGGGGTGCGTTTTGGGGGTAATAAAAGCAATTTTCATTTATTGTTTCTGCCAAACGTGATACCAAGTTTGCGCATACGGCCCCTCAGTGTTCCGGGGTTAATGCCCAGGAGTTCAGCGGCCCCCTCTTTACCTTCAACTCTGCCCCCGGTGATCTTCAGCACCCGGCGAATATGATCAGCGGTTACCTGGTCCAGGTTGTATGATCCAGGGCTGTCTGCTACAAATTCTGCAACCTTTTCAGCTACTTTTCCGGGTCCCAGTTCGGCAAAGGATAGAGGTCCTTCTCTGTTTAAAATCATGGCACGCTCAACCACATTCTCAAGCTCCCGGACATTGCCGGGCCAATGATGCGCCAGCAGCTGGTCATAGGCGTTCGGGGCCAGGGTAGGAATTGAGGTGAGCTGTAATTCGCGGGATTTTTTCTGTATAAAATGCTGGACCAGGCCTGGAATATCCCCGCTCCTTTCCTTAAGAGTCGGAATGTATATGGGAAAGACATTAAGCCTGAAGTAGAGATCCTCCCTGAATTTCCCTTCCTGGATCATAGCCTGCAGATCCCTGTGGGTTGCAGCAATAACCCTGATATCAACAGTTATGGGAGCTGTTCCGCCAATCCGTTCAATCTCTTTTTCCTGCAGCACTCGCAGGAGCCTCACCTGGGCATCAGGCGAAAGTTCACCAACCTCATCAAGAAATATCGTGCCGCCGTCTGCCCTTTCAAAGCGGCCGCGTTTCTGGTCGATGGCACCGGTAAACGCCCCTTTTTCGTGGCCGAAAAGCTCACTGTCCATAAGGGTTTCCGGGATGGCGCCGCAGTTCACCTTTATGAAAGGTCCATCCCGCCTCAGGGAGGCATTGTGGACTGCGCCGGCAATAATTTCCTTGCCAACACCGGTTTCTCCCTGGAGTAGGACCGGGCTGGAAAGAGCTGCAACGCTCCGCACCTTTTGCATTACGTCCTTTAAGCCGAAATCTGCACCGATAATCTCGCTGCCTGTGATTTTCTGAAGTTCCTCCTGCAGGTATCGGTTGTCATCAGCCAGGAGGTCCTTGAGTTCAAGAAGTTGACTGTAGCGGCGGCTGTTGGACAGGGCAATGAAGAAGGGCTGCTTCAGCTGTTTCAGCAGCCTCAGGTGTTCATCATTGAATTTATCCCGGCCTGCAGCCCAGAGGGCGACTGATCCGATCCAGCTGCCCTCCACTATCAGGCGCATAAGTATGGCTGAGGATTCACCTTTGTCCATGGCAGCGAGAATCGGTTTTGCTATGGGATTTTCCTCCGCCCGGTTATCAACAAAGTCATCAAGCTGGTCAGGATTTTCCAGTATGGCCCGTATTTCAGGAGGATAGGCAGCCACGAAATTAACGCGGTGGCCGCCGGAAACATCTGCTTGAATATTAAGGGTTACTGTACCCTTGGTCGGGTCGTAGAAGAGAAGAGCGGCTTCCTCTGCCGGGATGTAATCTTGCAGGAAAAGCAGGGTCTGCCAGAGTGCCTTTTCAATATTGAGACTGCCGCAGATCCGCATGGTCGCTTCCCAGAAAAAATTTCTGTCATGCAGTTTGAGTTCGCTGCGGTGTTTAAGGGTGTTGGATAGTGCTATGGTGAACGGGTCTTTCAGCAAAGAGATCAACCGGGCATGCTCCTCAGTCAGTATTTCTTCATCAGAAATGCAGACCAGGTGGCCGACGATCTGCTCTTCTGACTGGAGCGGCATGACCATCAGGGAGGTACAGGTGGCATTATGGAAGTCAAGCATTTCCCTGCTGATGGCACAGGTTTCCGGTGTATCAAAAATATAGACACCATACGATCCCTGCTGTTCATCGTGCTTGCAGTTTCTCGCCTCTTCTGAAAGAGGGGTCAGGTAATCCACAGCAAGGCATTCTGTCTCCGTGGCAATAGCAATGGTCCGCATGGAGTTCTGGGTTTCATCGTAACGCTGCAGGATGAGTCTGTCCAACGGCAGCGAAGTACTGAGAAATTGCAAACAGGAGCCTAAAGCCTTTTCAATCTCCAGGCTGCCGCAGATCCGCATGGTGGACTCACGAAAAAAATCATTGTCATCAATATGCATATCGCCACCTCCGGCACTATGAGGAATGGTGCTTTTTGAGTCGTCTATCACATTTGTCAGTTTAGCACTTCTCTGTGAAATATGACAGCCAAAACCGACATATTTAACAGATTTGTGCGAGGTGCAATTCTGCCGCTCGAACAAGAAGTAAGTAACTAACCAGAATTATTCGATATTTTTTTAATTATAGTCCTGGCACGCAAATTGCCATATGGAGAAGTGAAACTGTATGACACAACTAAAACCTAGTGGAGATCTTTACATGATATGGATGGAATTCATCAAAGTTCAGACTGTACGGGCGAATGTGGCCGCTAAGCTGAAGGACTTTGTCTTGGAATGCAAACAATGCAAGGGATTGCTCGATGCCAAAGTTTTTGTGCATGCAATGGTTGCAGACTGCTCTTTGTGCTTGCTTTGGCAGACTGAGAAAGCAGAGCCCCAGGGCAGCAGTCTTGGTTTGCATCTGAGCAGTATATTAAAAAAATACGGGCTTGTTGACCACTCTGTCTGGGTGGAAAAAGAGGAAATAGAGGAGAAGATGTCATGAAAGGGAAACAATTGCTACCGAGAGCAAAAAAAATATTTCTGCACAGAATGCCAACAGCATTAACGCTGCTGTTCCTGCTGATCCTGGTTGGCACAATTATGGGGTTATCTGGAACGATTAAGGCGGAAAAAGAGCGCCTGACAGTCGAAAAAATGGAAGCAGTTGCAACAGAAAGGCCGCCGGTAAATGTTGTTCTGCTTGATGTCGTTCCAACAACGCTAGAAGACAGGATCAACCTGCCGGGCGTTATTGAGCCATGGGAAAAGTTACGTGTTCTGGCCAAGATACACGGCACGGTCATGAAGGCGGAGGTCAGCGAAGGCGAAAGCGTCAGCAAGGGACAGGTGATTGCCCGCATAGACCCGGATGACTTCCGGATTGCTGTTGACAGCGCCAGGGCGACCTATGAGCTGGCCAGCGCCAAACACAAACGCCTCGCATCCCTGTTTGACCAGGGAATAGTTCCCGAGGCGGAGCTGGAAAATCTGGAAGCCCAGGTAAAAACCAGCAAGGCCGCCCTGGAGAATGCCGAGCTCATGCTTTCACGCTGCACAATAAAAGCGCCAATTTCCGGAGTTATCAGGCGGCTGGACGCAACGGAAGGCCTGCTGCTGAGTGTCTCTGATCCTGTCGCGGAAATCCTGCAGATTGACAGGGTCAAGGCAGTGGTCGGCATTCCTGAATCGGACGTAGCGCTGGTAAAAAATATTAAAGAAGTACACCTGACCATCCAGGCACTTGACAACAGGGAAGTAGTCGGTCGGCATCATTTTCTGGCCAGTTCGCCGGAAAGCGGCGCCAGGCTTTACAGGCTGGAGCTGGCCATTGACAATAAGGACAACCTGATTATGCCCGGCATGTTTTTCAGGGCCCGGATTGTTAAAAGGGTCATTGAGGATACGGTTGCCGTGCCGTTGTTCACGGTCATTAAAAGAGAAGAGCAGCAGTTCGTCTTTGTTGAAGAAGATGGTGTGGCAAAGCAACTGCCGGTTGAACTCGGCATAATGGCAGACTGGCGCGTGCAGATCACCAAGGGGCTTTCTCCCGGCAGCCGGGTTGTTGTCGAGGGCCACCGCGATATTGCCAATGGCCATAAGGTGAAAACTGTGAGGGTGATCGATGACCTCAGGGAGGTGCTGTTATGATTATCTCTGACACCGCAGTGAAAAAATCCGTCACCGTGATGATGCTTGCCGTCATCATCATTGTCTTTGGCGTTTACAGTTACCTGGTGTTGCCACGGGAAAACGAGCCGGATATCACTATCCCTTATGTGTTTGTCTCCACAAGCTATAAAGGTGTTTCGCCAACAGACATTGAGACCTCTATCACCATTGAAATAGAGAAAAAGTTAAAAGGGCTCGAAGGGGTAAAGAAGATCCAGTCCGTCAGTTCGGAGGGGCTTTCCTCGATAAATATTGAATTTGTTACCGGCACTGATATTGACCAGGCGCTCCAGGATGTCAAGGATAAGGTCGATGAGGCAAAGGGCGAGCTGCCTGCCGACCTGGAAAACGATCCGGCTGTCTTTGAGGTCAACCTGTCTGAAATGCCGATTGCGGTCTATTCCCTTTCCGGTACCTGCGGCCTGCCCTGTTTGAAGGATATTGCTGAAGATCTGAAAGATGATATTGAGGGCATAGCAGGTGTTCTGGAGGCAGAGGTTACCGGCGGGCTTGAACGTGAAATAAGAGTGGAAGTCATTCCTGATAAACTTGCCTTTTACGGTATGTCAATTTCCTCCTTTCAGGAAAAGCTCTACAGTGAAAACCAGAATACCTCGGGCGGGGCGATCCGCATGGGGGACGGCCGTTTCCAGCTTCAGGTGCCCGGGGAGTTCAGGAGCCCGGATGAGATCTACTCCCTTGTCCTGGGCACCCACAATGGCCAGCCGGTATATCTGAAAGACCTGGCAATGGTCATAGATGGCTTTAAAGAAGAAACCAGCAGGTCGCGTCTTGACGGCAAATCTGCAGTCAGTATAGCTGTCAAAAAACGTTCCGGTGAGAACATCATTGCCATCAGCAAAGAAGTCGACGAGCTGATCGGGCAGGCAAAAGCCGCCTGGCCCGCTAATACAGAAATAGTCAAGGTAATGGATAAGGCCAGTGATATTGAAGGGATGGTGGCTGACCTGGAAAACAATATCCTCACCGGCCTGCTTCTGGTCGTTCTGGTGATTTTCTTTGCCATGGGATTCAGAAACGCAGTTCTTGTCAGCATGGCTATACCTTTTTCCATGTTTCTTTCCTTCATGATCCTGTATGCAATGAATATCACCCTCAATGTTGTGGTGCTTTTCAGCCTCACCCTGGCTCTTGGCATGCTTGTCGATAATGCCATTGTCATTATTGAAAACATCTACCGCTATATGGAGCAGGGCGCTCCCCGCCTTGAGGCGGCCAAGCGTGCAACGTCAGAGGTGGCATATCCGGTGATCGGCTCCACCCTGACCACCCTGGCCGCCTTCTCCCCCATGCTGTTCTGGCCCGGAATTATGGGCGAGTTCATGGGGTACCTGCCGCTTACCCTCATCGTCACATTATCATCGAGCCTTTTTGTCGCCATGGTTATCAATCCCGCCCTGGCCTCGCTGTTTATGAAAGTCAAGGTTGGCAACCCCCAAAAGGGATTATCGGTTGAGGAAATTGCAGCGGTCGGTGAAAAGCCGGTTGAGATTAAAGGGCGGTTTTTGACCGGGTATACCAGGGTTCTGCAGTTTGCCCTGCAAAGGCCAATCAGCGTGGTCATGATTGCCTGCGCTTTTCTCATCCTGTTGTTTCAGGGGTGGCTGCTTGCCGTCGGGCTGGAAAAACCTGTTGAGTTCTTCCCTGATCTCGAGCCCAAGTCAATATATGTGAATGTTGAACCGCCTGAAGGGGCAGACCTTGAATACACGGACCGGTTGATAAAAAGAGTGGAAGTGGCAATTAGCGGTGGTGCCCGGAATATGGAGACGGCTGATGCAGATACCGCAGAACTGTATG
>JAHEID010000184.1 GCA_024639555.1 Deltaproteobacteria bacterium | reverse complement strand
AATGCTATTAAAGGAGAGGCGCGAGGCAAATTACGGGGCGCAATCCCTGCTTAAAGAAGATATTTTTATCAATCCCCTCCTGCATGTAGAAAACCAGAAAGATGACTATTTGATGCTGGAGAAGTTTGTACTAATGGGCAACAGAGTCGATGACCCTGATAAATATGATGAGCTCCTGCATTTAATAAGCGGCATGCTTGGCAGTATCAAAATATTTCAGGAAAAAGAAAACAAAGACACCGGCACAGAAGTTTCCCCTGTTGAGGCGGTGGAAAATGCAGAGAAGCGACCTGAAGTTGTAAACCGCAAAATTGACGGCTGGATCAGTGAGGTTGAAAACGTTGATCTTCTAATAAATTATTTCAAGACAGGTGTAGAAATCCTGGAAATAAAAAACAAGAAAAATCACGATAAAGAGGAGTTGCTCAGGCTTGAGAGAATGGCCAAAGAACAGAAAAGGATTTTTAATGCTTTTTATGACAAGTTCAACCAGAAAAAACTCATGAGCAGGATAATGGCGGCCAATGAAATGAAAGCTATATATCTGAATTATTGTCCTCCTCTTGTACCACAGCAGGTGCTGCAGTTTCTCATTTCAAGCGAGGCAAGAAAAAGTGTGGCAGCTCATCTCAAGCGGCTTAGGGTCTATTACGGCAAGTCGGTGTCACTGGTGCCCCTGAAAAAGACCGTGATGAAGATAGGCAGGTTGAAAGATCAGAAGCGCAAAGAGTATTTTCTCCTGTATCTTAAGGGATTTTTCAGGTACCACCGTGATCTGAAAAATTTTAATATCCTTAAACAGGCCCTGGACCGAATTAACCTGGCAGCTGATGAAAAGACTATCGCTCTTTCTAAAACCAATAACACTCTTTATGAATTTCTTCTGCCGCAGGAGCAGGTTTTTGAACTTGATACCAAGCCGGTCACCAGCCATGTTATCATGAAGGCGGATGTGCGTGGTGCAACAATTATTACCAAACAGCTTGGTGAGAGCGGGTTAAACCCCGCTTCTTTCTTCAGTCTTAATTTTTTCGACCCAATATCCGAGATTGTCTCGCAATACGGCGCCCTGAAGGTTTTTATCGAAGGTGATGCCATTATCCTTGCAATCTTAGAGCGCAAAGATGATGAGGCCGGAAAATACTGTGTTTCAAGGGCCTGCGGCCTTGCCATAAATATGTTGAATATTATTCAGAAATATAATGCCAAAAGTAAAAAGTATAATCTGCCCATACTTGAGCTGGGAGTCGGCATCTGCTATCAAAATGCACCACCGGCATATCTGCTGGACGGCAGGAAAAAAATCATGATCTCCCCGGCTATCAATCTGGCAGACAGGCTTTCAAGCTGTAATAAGATTTTACGCAGGAGTTTCCCCAAAAAGTCTACAGCTTTTAACCTCTATGTTTATCAAGCCGGCAGTGGTAGTGACAAAGCTCTAAGCGATGATGAGATCATCCTGCGCTATAATGTCAACGGTATTGAGTTGAACGAGGCGGGCTTCAAAAAACTCGCATCGGAGATTGATCTCAAGACCATGAATAGCCTGATCCCTGAGGTGCAGAAAGATCCGATAATAATACATACAGGCAAATTTCCCTTGATCACCGGGGCCTATCAACGCCTGATCGTCAGGGAGGGTTGGGTACATGAGTTGGAGCCGGTAAAAATGAAAATCCTGGGTAATGTGAACAGGAAATATTATGAGGTAAGTACGCAAGAGGCCTTGAAGCAATACGTTGAAAACCATGAAAAGGATAGTGGTGTTTCCTGACTTTTCGTGCTTGATCGGCTTGCAAATTGCTTAAGACCGTATATTCTCTGCCTCTGAGTGTGAATTATACTGATAAAACTTATAAAATATAAAACCAGAATTGTTATGGAGATACAAATGAGAATCGTATGGGGGGTTAAAGCACTTGTCATCGTTTTTGTTTCACTCTTTATCGTCCCTGTTGCTTTTGGTGTGGAGGTAAGCATTGGTCCTGGGGATATGATCCTGCAGACCGAGAAGGCACGCAAACCGGCTGATTTTCCCCATCGTCAACATCAGGAAGCATATTCCTGCACCGCCTGCCATCATGCCAAGGGTGATATCATGGTGATTGATAAATGCGCTACTTGCCACACCAAGAACATAGGCAATGCGGATGTCAACAGCTATAAGAAAGCTGCGCATAAACTCTGCAAGGATTGCCACAAGAGGGTGAATGATGAAGATATGGATGCTCCGATTAAATGTAGCGGCTGCCATGCTAAGAAGGGCTAGTATTGAACTGATCCTTTTGCCATATTATAAACTGTCTGATGAAAAGACGTTCGAGAGCAAGTCAAGCGGCTTTTGGGAGCAGGCCCAAGGTTTGTCGGATTTGTAAAAATACTCCCGGGTGGAAGGTGTCATGCTCGTAATCAGTACATTTTATTAGACCCCGTTAAAGCCTGAGAGACTTTTTACGTTTGCATCAAGTTTAACATGTATGTCTCTGGCACAAGCAGGTAGTTAACATTGCTGATAATTTTCTTTTCAGAAGCACTTACTTCTTACCGAACATACCAGAATTACTCTGTGGGTAAGCTTATCCTGTTTGCAGGGATCAGCGGAATATGTTTCCTGCTGGCCAGCTGTGGATTTTTCCACACAAGCTATGACATTGCCAAGGGGACCGCTGTTGCCACTTATAAAACAGCAAAGATAGCAACCAATGTTACGGTTGGCACCTTCAAGGTTGCATACAAGATTGGCAAGTATACCTTTGATGTTGTTGTCGCACCTATGGACTGGCCCATGACCCATGATATCGATTCCATTGACGGCATGTCTCCCAAGGAGGCCATTCAAAAGGGCAGGGTAAAAAATTCGCCCTATGTTGTGAAGGGGAAACGATACGTCCCCATGTCTGTAGAAGAGGCTTTGCATTATTCAGAAACAGGTTTCGCCTCTTGGTACGGCAAGGAAACCCAAAGGCAGAAAGGTGGCACAATGACTGCCAACGGCGAGGCTTTTGATCCGAAAAAGCCGACAGCCGCCCATAAATATCTTCCTCTGCCGATGCATGTCAGGGTTAAAAATCTTGATAATGGCAAGTCAATTATAGTGCGGGTAAATGACCGCGGGCCGTTTGTTAAGGACAGAATAATTGACGTGTCCTCAGGGGTTGCAAAACATTTAGGGTTTTACCGGCAGGGTTTGGCCAAGGTAAAGATTGAGACTGTACAGTTGGATTGAAATGATTAGGTTAAAGGCATAAGGTTAAAGGTTAAAGAAAATTGTTATAAGTTGTAAGCAGGCAATCGTATTATTCCATTACCCCTCTGAACATTGACAGCTTAAAACTCACTACTGCTTGGTTATTGCCTCCTCAATCCACTGTTCGATCTGGACCCGCGGAGGTTGAATGCCTGCACTTTTGACCTCCCCGTTAATGATGAGTGCCGGTGTTTTAGTGACCCCATAACGCCATATTTCATCAAGGTCCTGCACATCCTCAATATCCGCTGCCACATTTTTTTCCTGCAGGATGTCAATCAGCATAGTTTTCAACTTGTTGCACGTGACACAGGGCCGGCCCAGGACGCGGATTGTCAGACCCTGCAGTGCAGATTTTTCCAGGTTGAAATAGCGTCTGTATTCTCTACGCAGGGCTTCCTGGTATGGTTTTATGGCCTGTTCAGGTATATAGTTTTTCCGGCGGACCTGTTCGTAGAGAAATTTGACAGCATCATCTTCGGAGATTTCTTTGCCGGACAATTCGGTCAGGGCTATATTAAGGCCGAGCAAACCAACAGTTGCATTGCCTATTCGGATAGTTCTTTGTAAAGGTTCATCCATAGGTTTGTCGTCCGTTTCTGTAATTTAAGTGGCTATAAACTATTTTCATGTAAATATCCATTCGTCTAGGGGCCAGAAGGTGATTACCGGTGCGGACTGCACAATTTGATCAATTCTACAGGTCACTCCGCTATATTACGAAATTCGCCGACAGTGGCGGCTCAGAAAGG
>JAHEID010000183.1 GCA_024639555.1 Deltaproteobacteria bacterium | reverse complement strand
ACCAGCTCATGCTGCAGCTGGCTTATAAAATCAAGTCCGCTGGTTGGAGGTGTGTCCCTGCCATCCATGAAGGCATGGATATAGACCTCGGTAAGTCCCTGGTCGGAAGCCATTTTGAGCAGCGCCAGCAGATGATTCACATGGCTGTGGACACCACCATCTGAAATAAGGCCCATAAGATGGACGGCGGACTTTTTTGTCACAGCCATGGCAAACATATTCTTCAGGACATCATTATCAAAGAAGCTGCCAGATTCTATGGCGTGGTTGATACGGGTGAAGTCCTGGTAGACAATGCGGCCTGCGCCTATGTTGAGGTGCCCTACTTCGGAATTGCCCATCTGGCCTTCAGGCAAACCGACAGCCCCGTTATGGGCCAGCAGGGTCGTAAAGGGATAACTGCTTTGCCAGTGGTCCATATTCGGAGTTTTGGCCACATGTATGGCATTGGCCTCAGTCAGCGGGCCTGCTCCCCAGCCATCAAGGATAGCCAGTAATATGGGCGTTGGAGTTTTCATAATAGAATCGCGGGCTAATCATCCGGGGAAATTCGGGGTGCATCATGCCAAAGCCCCTCAATATCGTAAAACTTTCTTGTTTCAGAGTAAAAGATATGAACCACTACATCATTATAATCAAGCAGGACCCATGTTCCTTCATTGAGACCCTCTGCACTGGAGGTCGAAAGTCTCTTGCTCCGCAGCTCGGCCTCGATTGTTTCGGCAAGGCCTTGAACATGCCGGGTCGAACGGCCGTTCATGATGACAAAAAAATCAGCAAAGGAGCAGAGTTTCCTGACATCAAGAATGACAGGGTTTTCAGCTTTTTTATCTATTGCTGCCTGGACGCAGAGCTTGGCAAGTTCCTTGCTGCTTTTTTTGCGATGCTTTTTCTTCACCTGCTGCATGGGTTTTCAGTAGTATAGATTGTGTCGGGGTATGTGAAAAGGGATGCTCATCATATAACATATGGTCATGCCAGAGGCTCTGAATAACCACATTCGTTATCAATGCACTGCAGAAAAGCCCCACTTTTCTTCTTTTTTTCAAGAAGAAATGGTTTATCACAGCGTGGACATTTTTGGGGCACAGGACGGTCCCAGGTGGCAAACTTGCATTCTGGAAACCTGTCGCAGCTGAAGAAAACTTTCCCCTTTTTTGAGACTTTCTGGACAATTTCGCCTGTGCAGTTTTCTTCAGGGCACTTGACTCCGGTTGTCTGGGCCCGGATGTGCTTGCATTCAGGGTAGCCTGAACAGGCCAGGAATTGCCCGTACCGCCCTTGCTTGAAAACCATGGGTCTGCCGCATTTTTCACACGTTTCTCCAGAATCTACAGGCTCTTCTTTTTCAATGGGAATGATTGTGCCGTTCTCATCTTTCTTGAAATTCTGAGTATACTTGCAGGTCGGGTAATTTTCACAGGCCAGGAATTCTCCGGTTTTGCCCCACTTAATAACCAGTTTGCCGTCGCAGAGTTTGCATGTGATATCTGTGGGAATGCCTTGCTTTTTTACTGATTTCATTTCCTGCCTGGCAGCAGAAAGCGTTTTTTCAAATGGGGTGTAAAAGGCTTGCAGTAGTTTGACCCAATTGCTGGATCCCTCTTCAACCTTATCCAGATTTTCTTCCATGGATGCGGTGAACTCTATGTCCAGAATGTTGGGGAAATGGGCCACCAGCAGATCATTGACAAGTTTTCCAAGGTCAGTCGGCATAAATTTTCTCTGTTGTTGCATGACATATTCCTTGTCCTGGATGGTGGAGATAATCGCGGCATAGGTGCTGGGGCGGCCCACGCCATTTTCTTCCAGGGCCTTGACAAGGGTCGCTTCAGTATAGCGCGGCGGGGGCTTGGTAAAATTCTGTTTCGGTTCAACAGTCAGGACCTTGACTGTTTCGCCTTTCACTACATCAGGAATGATCGTGCTCCCCTTACCAGTCTCCTCCTGTTTGCCATTGGTCTCGCCGTTCTCTTCACTGGATTCAACATAGAGGGTCATAAAACCCTTGAAGCGCAGAATGGCGCCCTGGGCCTTGAGCAGGTATTTATCAGCCTTAATGGAAATGGTGGTTTGGTCATAAACGGCAGGACACATCTGCGATGCAACAAAGCGTTTCCAGATGAGGGTATAAAGGTTCAGCAATCCCTTCTCAAGATAGGGGGCAACCTTTTCAGGCGTAAGGGTGACATCGGTTGGCCGTATGGCCTCATGGGCATCCTGAGAAGCCTTTGAGCTTTTATAGAAAATCGGTTTTGCAGGCAGAAGATCCGGGCCGTAATCCTTTTTAATAAAGGCGCGCACTTCGGCAAGGGCCTCTTTATTGACGCGGGTTGAATCCGTACGCATGTAAGTGATCAATCCCACAGGCCCTTTAGCGCCCAGCTCGATTCCTTCGTAAAGCTTCTGGGCCAGCCCCATGGTCCTTTTGGCCGGGAAGCGCAATTTTCTGTTGGCATCCTGCTGCAGGGTGCTGGTAGTAAACGGCGGGCTTGGATAACGCTTGCGCTCTTTTTTGTCAACTGCAGTTACAGTATGTTCAGCCTTCTTCAGGATTGAAACAATCGTTGTTGCCTGTTCGTCGTTTTCCACCTTGGATTTGCGACCGGAGATCTTGTCGAGCCTGGCGATGAAAGGCGGCGGATTTTCCCCTTGCAGCTTGACACTGATAATCCAGTATTCCTCAGGCCGAAATTTATCTATATCACTTTCACGCTCGCATATCATCCTTACGGCAACCGATTGCACCCTGCCGGCAGAAAGGCCCCTTCTCACCTTTTCCCAGAGGAGCGGTGAAATCTGGTAGCCCACCAGTCTGTCCAGAATACGGCGGGCCTGCTGGGCCTGGAATTTATTCTGGTTGATGCTGGTGGCATTATCGATGGCTGCGCGAATAGCTTTCTGTGTCAGTTCATGGAACAGGGCTCTGTGAATGGGCTTGTCTGCAGATTTTAAAATATGGGCAATGTGCCAGGCGATCGCTTCCCCCTCGCGATCTGGGTCTGGTGCCAGAAAGATCTCATCAGCCTTGGTTGCAGCCTTTTTCAGATCGGAGATAATTTTGGCTTTGCCCTTGATCGTGACATACTGGGGGGAGAAGTCCTTCTTTATATCAACGCCCAGCTTGCTTATCGGCAGGTCTCGGATGTGGCCTACAGAAGCCCTGACATCATAATCCTTACCCAGGTATTTTTTCAGGGTTCGAGCTTTTGCTGGCGATTCAACTATTATGAGAGATTTCGACATTATGTTGTGCTCACTTCAATAAAAGAGATTAGCGTATATTCTTAGTTTTCTTATTTTGCTGTCACTGTGAATAAATGAATATACCGGCCTTAAAATGTGCAAGAGGCTATCATATAAGGGGAAGGAAATTCAAGGTACTTTATTTTCGGCACTTTTTTGAGATGTAATGTCCATAGTAGTGTTTCGTAATTATGTCAAGCATTTCAGGCAGGTTGTCAATTCGCGGCAGAAGAGAAATAATAATATATTTATATTTGATTTGGGATTAATCTGCCTGCTTTAGGCGAAATATAATGAAGCCGGCTTGCAAAAACATTCTCCTGAATCCCTATGTCGTTTCAGGATTCATTCTTTAACATCGAAAGCGTTACTATGATAAATTAACATGGAGTACCCGGAACTACTGATAACGCTGTGGCAGGGATTGGGCTGGCCCCTTTTGAGGCTGGTATTTTTTATTTCCCTTGGCCTGATGATCGGCAACCTGATCGAGTCCCTGAACTGGACCCATGGTGTTGCCCGCCTGGCAGCACCGCTGGTTCGCATAGCTCATTTATCAGATATAACCGGCGCCAGTTTTAGCATGGCCTTTTTCTCAGCAATAACATCCAATACCATGCTTTCCGAGGCTTATGAACAGAAAAAGATCACAAAACAGGAACTCATTTTTGCAAACCTGTTTAACAGCCTGCCCACCTATTTTCTGCATCTGCCAACCCTGTTTTTTCTAGCGGTGCCCCTGATAAAAGGCGTGGCC
>JAHEID010000182.1 GCA_024639555.1 Deltaproteobacteria bacterium | reverse complement strand
GTCCTGATTGCCTGCAGACAGGCCATAAAGGACGCGAGGGCATATTCGAACTGCTGCTCATGAATGACGATGTCAAGTCCACCATTCTGCGGAGCTCTGATGCGAATGCCATCAAGAAGGTCGGGGTCCAGCACGGTATGATCACCCTGCGCCAGGACGGCGCCCGCAAGGTACTGGAAGGTATCACCACCATCGAAGAAGTGTTCCGCGTTACTGAGCAATAACGCGGATTGAAGATTTGAGAAATTGAAGATTGAAGATTGATGGAATATCGCACAATTATTTAAGATTTGAGAAATTGAAGATTGAAGATTGATGGAATAGGCTACAATTATTTAAGATTTTAGAAATTGAATATTGAAAAACTAGGGTGAACGAAGATAATCTAAAAAAGCGGACAAAAGACTTTGCTCATCGTTGTGTCAAATTGTCCCTTTCATTTTCCGCGTCAATTCTGAAAAATCACCTGGCCAAGCAACTTATCCGTAGCTCAACTTCTGTAGCTGCAAATTATCGATCAGCCTGTCTCGCTCAGTCCAGAGCAAGTTTTATTGCTAAAATCAGTATAGTGTTAGAAGAAATTGATGAATCAGCTTTCTGGCTTGAATTCATTAAAGATGAAAAGCTGAGTAAAAATGAATCATTATCCTCTCTAATAGATGAGGCAAATGAACTTAAAGCAATTTTTTACGCATCCAGGAAGACTGCGAGAAGCAACAAATAATTGCAAATTCCGAATCAAGTAGTTTTGTCCATAAATTTTCAATTTTCAATTTTTCAAATCTTCACTTTCAAAATCTCTTCCATAAATTTTCAATTTTCAATTTTTCAAATCTTCACTTTCAAAATCTCTTCCATAAATTTTCAATTTTCAATTTTTCAAATCTTCACTTTCAAAATCTCTTCCATAAATTTTCAATCTTCAATTTCTCAAATCTTCAATTCCCCCGGCGGCCTCGTCTTCCATCTCCGGTGCAGCCAGAAGTACTGCTCCGGGTGCTGACGGATAAAACCTTCGAGTATCTTGATATGCCGTTGGGTAAGGCTCTCCACGGTATCGTCTGTTTTGATTTCTACCTGCTTTGCTACTGTTTTAAATTTTCCCGGACCAATGCGGATTGCCGCACCGACCACCATGGGGGCCCCGAATTTAAGGGCCAGTTGGGCCGGACCGGGATGGGTGGCGGCAGTTTTGCCGAAAAAATCAACAAAGACAGCGTCCATGCCGGCATTCTGGTCAGCAACAAGGCCGATTGCCTGTTTGTTTTTCAGGGCCACAAGCAGAAGCTTCATGGCTGTTTTTGAGCCTGCCACATGCATGCCCATCTTGTTTCTGCGCTCTGTAATGAAGCGGTCAATATAGGGATTGGACTGCTGCACGGCGGCAACGGTGAAGGGCTCTGTCATTGCGGTTGCAGCGGCAGCGCCCTGCAGTTCCCAGTTGCCGAGATGGCCTGAAACCGTGACAAGTCCCTTGCCCTCTTGCAGCAAGCCCTGGATCATAGAAAAATGTTTGGGGTCTAATATATGTTGTATTTGCTTATACAGTTTCGGAGCGATAAGCAGCTCAATAAAGGTCATGGCGATCTGCCTGTATGATTCAGCGCCGATTTCTGCAAGTTGTGCATCATCCATTTCCCTGCCAAAGGCAATATGCAGATTGTTCATGGCAACCTGCCTGCGGTAACGCAATACATGAAAAACAATATTGCCGAGACCACGGGCCAGAACATAGGAAAAATTCAGGGGCAGGATGGTCAGGATGGCACAAATTACCCGTATGATCAGGTAAGAAAGGAGATGCACAATATTTTTCATGGCCCAATACTATACCACAAGGAGATCGGGCTGCCAGCTTTTCAGGAAAGGGTCAGAAGAAAATGCAAGCGTAAAAAGTCCTGTTGCCATCAACAGGACCAGATAACATGAGCCTGTTACGTGCGCACTACCTGAGGGCTGAGAGTTTGCTGCGGGGCTGACATAAAAAAACCCTGCAGGATTGCTCCTGCAGGGTTTTTGAGGTTGTAAGTTTTACAATCTAACTTCGTAAAGAAATTAGAACTTCATGCTGAGCGCATGGGCCAGGAGGTAAACGTCATGGGTTTCAAGGGCAGGAATACCTTCCTTGAAGAAGTCGCCGGTAAACAGGTATGAGAAGTGGGCGTTGTAGGTCAGGTTGTCCATGAGCTTGTAACCCATGCCGATGCCTGCTTCAATACCGTAGTCTGAATCATAACCGGTGGGCTCTTCGTTGGCTGCCGCGTATCCAACGTAACCGCTCAGGCTCAGAGCCGGAGACATGGCAAACGAGGCATAGCCCTGAACAGCCCAGACACCGGCATTGGCTACGTCAGAACGAATACCAGGAGCCAGAGGGTTGTCACCGTTCAGGATATTCATGTAGTCGCCGGTAAGGATCTGGAAGGGGTTAAAGTCAATGCCAGTACCCCTTGCTGTACCCAAAAAGGCTTCTGCATCGTTGTCAGCTAGATTATCATCACCGGAGGCATAGAATGCAAGGAAGCCGAGCTTCCAATCCTGCATCTTGTAGCCGAGGTCGCCGTAGAGGCCAAGCGCTTTCTCGTCCTGGGTAGCGTTCTGTTCGCCAAAGTCATAATTCAGCTCGTATTCAAATGAAATGGCGTCAAAGGTGTAGTTGCCGCCCAGCCTGAATTGCATGCTGGTGAATGGTTCTGTAGCAGCGTTTGTCGCATTCCTGGCAACCCAGAGGGCACCGATGGTCTTGCCGAAGCCGGCCTTGTAGCTCAGGTCGATATAGTAGCCATCGCTGTCCTGGTCAGAGGTAAGGGTGCCGGTATCCACTTCACTAAGTTTCTGGGTAAAGATGAGCGCGCCCCAGTTTTCAGGCAGCATGTTGGGCCACCACATCAAACGGTCGCCCTGGGTACCGTTGTTATTGAACTTGGAGCCCCAGGCACCGGCCGGGGTGCGGCCGAAACGGGTTTTACCCCAGGGAGAGGTCCATTCCATGTAGAGCTGTTTGAAGTCAACGTCACGCTCACTGGCAGAGCTTCCACAGGAAGTTCCGGAGACGCAGCGGTCGATGAAGCGGAGCTCGCCTTTCAGGGCAATCTTGTCATTCACCTGCAGCACGGGCAGAATTTTGAATGAGTAAAGGTACCAGGCATCATTTGAATCGGCGGGTTCGGTAAGGTGCGCTCCGGCGGGATTCCCTTCGCCGGGGCTCAGGTAGGCACCGGCCAGGACCCACTGGCCTGCTACAGACCAGAGCGCTACGCCCGGAGCGGTCGGTTGTGCAACTACCGGTGCGGTGGTGGTCTCAACTTCTGCTTGCTCGCCGGGCTTGTCAAGAGCCAGGGCATTGGCGGTTACACCAAGTACCAGGCCAAGGGCTGCTACTGTTGCTAAAACTTTTTTCATCTCTTATCTCCTCTTCTTTGTTTCTGGTTGATGTTTACAATCTTTCTCCTAACTTACAACCTCAACTACGTCTTTATCGCCTGTTCGTTTGTCCACCCTGACCGGCTGCAAAACTGCTGCCGGCGCGGGGCGGACCTTCCCCCCAAGCGATAAAGATACTGTGTCTAACAACTTTTTTGTGTTTTTGTCAAGTTTTTTTTAGTTTTTCGACTGCTCTTCCTACTCTTTTTTTTCAGCCAATTCAACATCATAGAGAAGCATTGTGGATTCGCCTCCCATAAAGGAGCTGCTCCAGCCCGTGGAAAGCACCAGGCCGACAAAGAGTTTTGCCCTGTTTTCGCTGTCCGGCACAGGGATAAACTGGAAGTCCGGGATATAGCCGTCAATTTTTTTTGTCTGCCAGATTTCACCCAGCGCGATGCCGTTCCAGCCCAGGGCGTATATCTCGCTTGATTTAAAACGTTTGTAGTTTTCTATATGCCTGGAGGCAACCGAGAGATTCTTGTTGACGACCACGTCGTCATTGCCGTCTCCATTGACATCCATGATGATGATGCGTGACGGGATGTACTGCCTTTTACCGCTGCCTTCCCTGCCGATGACATCT
>JAHEID010000181.1 GCA_024639555.1 Deltaproteobacteria bacterium | reverse complement strand
ATTTAAACATGGAAACCATAACCTCCATAAAACCGCTCCTGGCGGTGCTGGTATCTCTGGCAGCCGTAATTCCCATTGTGGCATCGGGGAAAACGCCCAACCTGCGGGAAGCCTGGACTTTTCTTGCCGGCATTATCAAGTTTGGCCTGGTTGTTTCCATGCTGCCCGTTATTTTAAATGGCACCACAATAGAATATACCCTTGTGGAAGTATTACCCGGTTTGGCCATACAGTTCAGGGTGGATCCGATGGGCATGCTCTTCGCGCTGGTCTCTTCCTCTCTCTGGATAGCGACCTCTGCATATTCCATCGGCTACATGCGGGGGCTGAATGAACACAGCCAGACGCGTTATTTTTCCTTTTTCGCTGTGGCGCTCTCCGCCACAATCGGTGTGGCTTTCTCCGCCAACCTCTTTACCATGTATCTCTTTTACGAGATGCTTTCCCTGGCTACCTACCCTTTGGTTACTCATCACCAGGATCATGAGGCCAGGATCTCCGGCCGCAAATACCTCGCCTTTATCCTGGGCACCTCCATCGGCCTGGTGCTTCCTGCCATGCTTATCATTTACTCGCAGACAGGAACGCTGGATTTTGCCAGCCAGGGCATTTTATCGATTGGCCTCTCAAAATCCACTGTAGCTGCGCTGCTGCTCATGTGTATTTTCGGCTTTGCCAAGGCCGGCATCATGCCTTTCCATGCCTGGCTGCCGGCAGCCATGGTCGCTCCCACCCCGGTATCAGCACTGCTGCATGCGGTGGCTGTTGTTAAGGTGGGTGTTTTCTCCATTTTCCGTGTTATCACCGGAATATTCGGAACCAACCTGCTTTTATCAATGCACCTCGGCACTGTACTCTGCTATATTGCAGCCTTCACCATTCTGACCGCTTCACTCATTGCCCTGTCCCAGGACGGATTGAAGCGCAGGCTGGCTTTTTCAACCATAGGCCAGCTTTCCTATATCGTGCTTGGCGCCAGCCTTCTCTCTCCCAAGGCATTGACTGGCGGCCTCATGCATATTGCCATGCATGCATTCGGCAAGATCACCCTGTTCTTCTGCGCCGGAGCTATATTTGTTGCAACGGGCAAAAAATACATCAGTGAGATGGGGGGCATCGGCAAGCGCATGCCAGTGACAATGACCGCATTTCTTATCGGCAGCCTGAGCGTCATCGGCCTGCCTCCCACCGGTGGCTTCATCAGCAAGTGGTTTCTTGTCCTCGGCACGCTTGAGGCGGACCAGGTGATCATGCTAGTAGTTCTTTTGGGGAGTTCCCTGCTCAATGGAGCCTATTTTCTGCCCGTGGTTTACAGGGCTTTTTTCTGTACCCCTGAAGAATCCATGTTTGAAGACAAGGTACAGGAGGCCCCGCTCTGGTGCGTGGCGCCCCTGGTAGTTACAGCAATTGTTTCGGTAGGATTGTTTTTCTTTCCTCAACCATTTTACAACCTGGCCAGCCTGGCTGTTCAGGCCATCATTGGAGGATAGATGATGTATGATCAGGAACTCAGAGAATTAAACCATGACCCGGTACCGGGATACCGGCCAACATTTTATGTAATACTTGCTATCAGCCTTATTTATTTAATCATAATTTTTCTCATGGCGTCACCTGGACACTAAATTATACAACATGGAACAATCTAATGGACACTGAAAAAAAATATATCTTCGACAACCCCAAGAATGTCCAGAAAGTCCTGTATGGACTTTTCGGCTGCCTTGTCCTGCTCCTGTCAATTGAACCTTTCATCCATAAGCATCCCTATTTTGCCTGGGAGGAATGGTTCGGCTTTTATGCCATTTACGGTTTTGTCGCCTGTGCATTCCTGGTACTTGCGGCAAAGTACATCCTCAGGCCGCTGGTAAAACGTGAAGAGAATTACTATGATTGAGTTCATCCCTCCAGCCTTTATCTATATAATAGGCGCTCTGCTTGTCCCCCTGCTGCGGGGCAGGGTCAAATCCCTCTACATGCTGCTTCTCCCGCTAATCAGTTTTTTCTTCCTGATATCCGCCCAGGTTGGTACTGCCTGGGACCTAAACTTTCTGGGCTTTGACCTGGTGCCATTTAAGGTCGACAGGCTGTCCCTGGTTTTCGGTTATATATTTCACCTCATCTCACTGATCGGCATTATTTACACCCTCAGCATCAGAAGCGACTTAGAATATACGGCCGGCCTGGTTTATGCAGGAAGCGCCCTTGGCGCAGTATTTGCCGGAGACCTGTTCACCTTCTTCGTGTTCTGGGAAATGCTGACGGTCAGCGCCCTCTGGCTCATATGGGCCAGACGCACCAAGGCTTCCCAGGCGGCCGGTTTCCGTTACCTCATGGTGCATGTTTTTGGAGGCCTCGTGCTGCTGGCCGGCATCATCATGTATATCAGCGAGCAGCAATCCATCAGCCTGGGCTTTATCGGCCTGCACAGCCCTGCGACCTACTGTATCTTCATCGGCATGGGGATCAACGCGGCCTGGCCCCTGCTGCATTCCTGGTTGACCGACGCCTACCCGGAATCCACAGTGGGCGGCGCTGTATTTTTAAGTGCCTTTACAACAAAAACAGCTGTGTATGCCCTGGCCAGGACCTTCCCCGGCACAGAGCCCCTTATCTGGATCGGTGCGGTAATGGCCCTTTTCCCGATCTTTTACGCTGTCATTGAAAACGACCTGCGCAGGGTGCTTTCCTACAGCCTCATCAACCCGGTCGGTTTCATGATGGTGGGCATCGGCATCGGTACCGAACTTTCAATTAACGGGGCGGCGGCATATGCCTTTGCGCATATTCTTTACAAGTCACTGCTCTTCATGTCCATGGGAGCAGTGCTTTTCCGCACCGGCAAGATAAACGCCACCGACCTCGGCGGCCTCTACAGGTCCATGCCCTGGACCACTCTCTTCTGTGCAATCGGCGCTCTATCCATATCAACACCCCTCACCGCCGGCTTTGTCAGCAAAGCAATGGTCTTAGACGCGGCTGCGCACGGCCATATGGGTATCATCTGGCTGACCCTGCTTTTTGGTTCAGCCGGTGTCTTTCTCTGCTCAGGAATTAAAATTGTATTTTTTGCTTTCTTCTCCCGCGATGTAGGCCACAGGGTGCAAGAAGCGCCGGCAAGCATGTTGATCGCCATGGGAATAACAGCCTTTTTCTGTATCTTTCTCGGTGCCTATCCAAAATTTCTCTACTCCATCCTGCCGTATCCTGTTGATTTCGTTCCCTATACAGCTCCGCATGTTCTGTCACAGTTGCAACTGCTGATGTTCTCAGCCCTGGCCTTTACTCTGCTGCTGCGCTCCGGCATCTATCCAGCTGAAATAAGGGCAATCAACCTAGATACCGACCTGGTCTATCGTAAGGGGGGCCGCCTGTTCTATCAGATTATGGATAAAGGATTAAATGTTATCAACAGAACTGCTGAGCGGGTATTAGTCGGGGGCCTTCTCATTTGGCTCACCGAGTTTGTAAAACAGCTGCCTGCCCGACTGCTCGTTAAGATATGCTGGCCGTTCTGGAAAAAAGCCTTCGACGCTCCAGACAAAAAAACAATCTCTGAGAATCTTCTCAAAAGAGCACAGTCTGGTTTCTATCCCATTGGAATCATGGGCCTTTTTGTAGCCATATACTTTAGCCTGCTGTTCCTGCTATAACGGGTAAGCTCCCGAAGATATAGGGTGCCTGCGCAAACAAACGGGCCATTCCTGCGTCTGTCACACTTCCCCAGGCATTCAATTTGACAGATGCTGGGGCTATATATTCTTATCAGGTCAGGTGGAGGGCGAAATAATTTAAGACTTATTCACAGGGATTGGGCTGTAAATCATCTGGTTGGACGCTCAAAAGAGGCCCCAAAGTTCTGTCACAAAACATACGAAAATTAAATATATTACTGCATAAAGGGCTCAGGCACATTCAACCCTGTTTCTGCCATTCTCCTTGGCCTTATACATTGCCATATCAGCCGATTTGACCAGCTCTTCAGACGAAGAGCCTTTTTTATACATGGCAACCCCGGCACTGA
>JAHEID010000180.1 GCA_024639555.1 Deltaproteobacteria bacterium | reverse complement strand
ACATTCCAAGGACAAGAGAATTATGCAGACAGGGAATATCTTGTCCCTTTGCATTGTCGGCGAGGCTTGGCAATAAGAAGAATAAACTAACGAAAAAGAGGCTCAGCCGGAAACCCGGTCCCTTTATTTGCATTTTATTTTGAAGCGTTATCTTCATTCTACTCTCGCTGAAAAAAAATCGACAATTAACCGGATCAATCATGTTGCTTATAATGGTACGGTAAATTTTGTCAAGCGTAATGGCTCAGAAAGAGGGGAGTTGTGCCAGGATGACCCTGGAATTACAAAAACAGAAAAGGGATAAGGAAAAACCATCAAACTCAATGGAGAAATTTACAAACGTGGGGAATCTTTCGGTCTAATAGCCCGAAAGATTCCCGGGTTGAAACACCCAGGATGCAAAAAAGCCGGGCAATTCGCTATACATTGGTATGCGGAACGCCTGGCGACACAGGAGGTTGGGCTGTATCGACCCGCCTCTGCTGAGCATTTTAGAAAAGAATTTTAGTAAACGATGAAAAAATACTATGTGTAGTAGAGCATGTAGTAAACGGTAGCAAATAACGTCAGCATTTCAATAAGTTAACAGTTTCAGAAATGCTCATGAAATTTCGGCCTATTGGTCTCTCTTGTGGCAGAAGAGGCAGCGGTACTTGGGCGGATGGTCTTCGGGCAGCGGCGATACACCGTCAGGCGAGTGGCATTCATCGCAGAATTTTTCCGCTTCTTTTTTATCCATCTTCATGAATCTTGCATGGTCATCATCGTTGGGCAGATGTTTGGTGGTCTCTTCCGGCGCATTCCAGAGAAACATGAAAAGTCCCGCGCAGACGACAACAAATATCAGGTTGTAGATGAGGATGTTTTTTCGTTTCGTTTTTTGTTCTTCGCTGTTCATTGAATGTTCCTTGCTCAGCCGGCCATCTCCAGCATGCTGAAGGGTATGAAGCCCATACGCAGTGCCAGGACAAGTATTTCCATGGTTGCAATATTAACAAAACTGTTTTTAGCAGAAAATTCAACAATGCGCCGATGTTTTTTCTGTTTTTTAATGAGGCGCTGCAGTTCGGTGCATTTATAATCCGGGTTTATGATAACCCGGGCAGCAGTTTCACCGGACACAAGGGCCGGATACATGCCCTCGCCGGTGAGTCCTGATGCAAGTCCTGCTGCATCACCTATAAGCATTATATTGTTGAAATGCCAGCCGCGGTAATCAAAATTGATGAGCCCTGCCTTTGGTTTTAAGCCTCCTACAGGGATTTTTTGTGCAGCGGCCCAACGTCTGAGGCTGCGAAGCATATGCTTAGGATTATTGTAAGGTTTTGCTCCATAGATACCGACTGAAGCCATATCCCGGAAGGGGAAAATCCAGCCGTAACCGTTTTGGAACAGGGTGGCGTTGAGATGCCATTCCATATTTTCAAAATTACCAGGGACCTGGAAGTGGATCCCGACGCCAACCCTTTCAGTGGCAAGCTGGAGGTATTTGCGCACCATTGAACCGGAGCCGTCAGCACCTATCAAATAACGGTATCCGAACTCTCCCTGGCTGGTTTCAACTGTGTCAGGAGTAATTTTATGCACCAGGCATGAGGTTTTTATCTCTGCTCCGGCATCTTGGGCCTGGAGACACATCCATTTTCCCAGAACTTCCCGGCGGATAGTTGCAACAATTGGTTCAGCAGCTTTTATGGTGGTTTGCTGATAGTTGGACCTGATGTGCTGCCTGGGGAATACACCTTCTATGAGATGTTCGGGAACGCGTTTGATAAGGCCGGCCCAAGTGATACCGCCACCGCAGACCTTGGGGCCTGCCATGTGTTTTCTTTCCAGCACCAGGACATCAAGGCCGTGTTCGGCCAACAGTTTTGCACAGGCAAGTCCGCCCGGCCCGGCGCCGATTATAACAACTGAAAAAGACTGCATGATTTATTATCTGCTCAAGGATAAAAAAAAGTTATTTTGAAGGAAAAATATTTTCAGAAAATTATTAATACTGGGTAATTATTGAGTTTTCTGGTAATGTGAACGATCTGCAATCAATTGCTGAGTGTTATAAAAGTGGTCATTTTTTTCTGGCAATTTACTGTTTTTCGGGTAAATGACTGTTGAGCCCGGCCTTTTTGGATATTTGCCAGTGCGATACAATATAATGTTTTTTTGAGTTTGACTAGTCTGGTGCGTTTTATGAAAGAAGCTACATTCAAAAGAGAGATGATCGGCAATGAAGGGATGGTCCTTCTGGATACTGTTCGGCGTTTGAATCGCCGCGGTGCAGTGGCCCATCTTTTAAAATTGCTGCTCAAGACGCATCCTGCTGACATGGCCTGGGTATTCAGGCACTTGAGTCATACTGAACGCAAGAAAGTCTTTAACATTATTGCGCAGACGGACATGGCGGGCGATTTCCTGAGCGAGATTGACCAGGCCATTCTGCTGGAAATTGTCCAGGACTTGACCCCCAAGTACATGGTGGCGGTCATTTCCGAGATGGCCTCGGATGATGTTGCTGACCTGCTGGAAGCTCTTCCCGAGGAAATGGCCAATGAGATCCGGAAGCTAATGGTCAAGGAGGACAGGGACGAAGTAGATGAACTTATGCAGTACCATCCGGAGACTGCCGGTGGTCTCATGTCGCCTGATTTCATGGCACTCGACGGTGAACTCAGTGCCGGGGATGCCATAAAAATCGTGCAGGAGCGCTCCGAAGAATCTGAGATGTCTTTCTATCTCTATATTACCCATGGTGACGGGCAGTTGGCAGGTGTGATTTCGCTGCGTGAGCTTTTATTACATCCTCCATACAGGCAGTTGAAAAACATAATGAACAGCAATGTTTCCTCGGTCACCACAGATACGAACCAGGATGAAGTTGCCCATGTAATCTCGCAGTATAATATCCTGGCCGTCCCTGTTGTAGACAGCAATTATAATCTTGTTGGTATAGTAACAGTGGATGACATTATCGATGTTATCAGGGAGGAGGCCACCGAAGACTTCCTGCGCATGGCCGGCGCAGGTAAAGACTCGGAGATCCTTCTGAAATCAACCATGGACAATGCCATGACCAGGGCCCCCTGGCTGTTTGCCAGCTGGGTGGGTGGTGTCATGGCCATGTTCATTATTACCTTTTTTCATGATGAATTGCAGAAAGTCCTCGCCCTTGCAGCCTTTATCCCTATCGTTATTGGTATGGGCGGGAATATTGCCACCCAGTCCAGCACCATCATTATCCGCGGTATAGCCACTGGCAGGGTTAATATGCAGGAGCTCTCCAGGGTGATCTTCAAGGAAATGCGGGTCGGCTTGATCCTGGGTACCGTGTATGGCCTGTTTTTGGGGCTCCTGGCATTTTTCGGCTATGCTGAAACCAATTATCTGGGTTTGGTTGTAGGCCTTTCAGTCCTCTTTGTCATGACCATGGCGGCAACAGTCGGTACGTTTGTGCCTCTTATTTTAAAACGTTTGAATTTTGATGCAGCTATTGCCACCGGGCCATTCGTGACAACATCCATTGATATCCTGGGCGTACTCGCGTACTTCCTCATAGCAAAATCCTTGTTGAACCTTTAGGGCTTTGGGCCCGATCCAGTCCGAGTGTTTATTTTCGCCTGTTTATTTCAGAATAACGCCTTGCATTCAAGAGCTTCAGGTACAATTGTAAAGAGAAGATTTTTAGTCAATCATATACAAAACTTTGAAGAAGCTGAATGAGCAGAAAAATGGAGCAGTATAATTATCCGAAGAGACGTTTTCCCTCCTGGTTTATTCTGGCCCTTATTCTGTTTGGGCTGTGGTGGCTGACCGACAGAGGAGAGCGGCCGAAATATGATAAGCAGGCCGAACCGCGTATAGTGGCAGCCCGTGGTGATCTGGCAGAGGATGAAAAAAACACCATCGCTGTATTCGAGGAGATAGCGCCCTCGGTTGTTTATATCACCAGCATAGAAGTGAGGCGCTCCATTTTCAGCCTCAACGTGTATGAGATTCCGCAGGGCACCGGTTCCGGATTTGTCTGGGACAAGGAAGGCAGGATCGTCACCAATTATCATGT